>QKBZ01000148.1 GCA_003245895.1 Beggiatoa sp. | reverse complement strand
AGGCGGCGTGCAATTGAACTTGTCGCCAGAATTCCATTTGTTAATGACTAAAACACAGTCCTTGTCACCGTCGGGCGCGTGCAAAACTTTTGACGCTTCGGCTGATGGTTACATCTTAGGCGAAGGCTGTGGCATCGTGATTTTAAAACGCTTGTCTGATGCTATTGCCAATAAAGACAATATTTTAGCGGTGTTGCGTGCGACCGGTGTCAAGCATAGCGGCGCAAGTAGTGGCATTACCGTGCCTAACGAATTGACTGAAGAACAGTTAGTGCGCTCGGTGTTAACACGCGGCAAAGTGCAGCCAGATGAAGTCGATATGGTCGAAACGCACGGCACTGGCACGACCTTGGGTGATCCAATTGAGGTTGGCGCATTAGGTGAAGTGTTCCGTGGTCGCAGTGCGGATAAGCCGTTGGTGTTGGGCGCGGTGAAAAGCAATATCGGTCACTTAGACGCGGCGGCGGGTGTCGCCGGTTTGATTAAAACCGTGTTGTCGTTACAAAACGAAACTATCCCGCCGAATGTGCATTTCAGCACGCCAAGTCCGCATATTGATTGGGATAAATGCCCGATGAAAGTGCCAACCGAGCCGATGCCTTGGCCTCGTAGCGAACGCCCGCGCATTGCTGGTTTAAGTTCGTTCGCCATCACTGGCACGATGGCGCATGCCTTGATTCAAGAAGCTCCGTTAGTGCCTGCGGCGACTTTGGCAGACGATTTAAGCGAACGTCCGCAACAGATTTTGACTTTATCAGCGAAAACACCTGCCGCGTTGGCTGCTTTAGCGGAGTCTTATGCGACGGCTTTAGCGGGTTGCAATGAGGCGCAAAGCTTGCGCAATTTCTGTTTTACTGCGAACAGTGGACGCGCACAGTTTAATTACCGTTTAGCGGCGGTTGGCGATAATGTCAGCAGTCTGCAAGCGCAATTAAAGGCTTATGTTACTAATGCAGACAGTACGGAAATTGTCAGCGGTAGCAGCGGCGAGCGTGGGCAGAAAGCAGCGAAATTGGCTTTTGTGTGTCCGTCACAAGTGGATTTAAATCAAGCGGCTAGCGTGTTTGCCAGTGAACGACATTTTAAAACTGCGTTGCAAACGTGTCAGCAGACTTTGAACGAGTTAGGCGAAACAGCGGCCTTAATCGACGCGCAAGGACAATTGCAGTTGCAAGCGGTTCAACCTGCGATTGCACAATTTGCAGTGCAATATGGCTTAGCCAAATTGTGGCAAGCGTGGGGCGTGCAGCCTGCGGCGGTGATTGGTGAAGGCGTGGGCGAGTATGTGGCAGCGCATTTAGCGGGTGTGTGCGAGTTAAGCACGGCCTTGCAATGGGCGTTAGCCGCAGGTGATGCCAACCGTTTACAACAAATTGCCAAACAATCAGTGTTAAAAGCACCGAAATTACCGATTATTGCAGCGTTTGCAGGTTTGGCGACCGCGTTACCATGCGCAGCAACGGCTGACGTTTCCGCTGGCGTGCAACAGTTGGCGGAGAAAGGTTTTAACTTGTATTTAAGCCTTGGCGGGGCGACTTTGGCTGCGCCTGCGGAGAGTGTGAGTTTAACGGCGAGCGATTGGACAAGTTTATTAAATGCCTTAGCACAGATTTATGTACGCGGTTTAAATGTTGATTGGCAGGCTTTTGACGCAGCTTATCCACGTCAACGCATGCCGTTACCGACTTATCCCTTCCAACGTCAACGCTTTTGGTTAAGCCCTGAAGATATTAAAGCTAAAGCGTGTCAAACTTCGGCTACACCTGCGCCAGCCCCGACAGCTAGCGTTGCAGTGAATCCAACACCGAGCGCGAGTGCAACGACTGCGCCGCCGGTCGCTGAGCCGATTAAAGCCGCGAACAATGGTCATGCAGCCGCAGCACCTGCCAGCGTTGCCGCTAGTGCTCCTGCGAGTGCGGCTGCCGTTGCGCCCGTGAGTGCGCCTGCTGCCGCGCCTGCACCCGCAGCGCAAGGTAGTTTAAGTCGTATCATGGCGCAGCAATTACAGATGGCACAGCAAACCGTGTCGCAAGTGGTGGCGCAACAATTAAGCTTTTTACAGCAACAAGGTTTTGTCACTAGCGCACCGGCTGCACCTGCGCCCGCAGCGGAGAGCAAACCGAATTTAGCCCCTGTTGTGCCGTTGAATACGGCGGCGAAAGCGGCAAGCACTCCGGTTGCTACACCTGAACCGCAAGCAGAACCCGCGCCTGCCGTTGCCGTCGAAAAACCCGCAAACACTTTAGACACGGATTGGCAATTGTTAACACTGGCGGCGGAGTCTGCCGAGCAGTTGGAACAAGCCACCGAGCAGCTTGCCGAGAAATTAAGCGGTGATAGTGCGGATTTAGCGCAAGTCGCCAAGCAATCACACGCAGCACAAGGCGCGTTTCGTCGCATGACGGTTGCCAATACTGCCGCTGATGCTGCGGGGCTATTAAAGCCAGTTAATGCAAAAAAAGTGTTTAGCAATCAAGGTCAGCCTTTGGTATCACGGCAAACCGTGTTTATGTTACCCGGTGTTGGTGATCAATATCTCAACATGGCAAGCGGTTTATATCAGCATGAAAGCGTGTTCCGTGCGGCGTTTGATGAATGCGCCAGCTTGTTAGATGCGTGGTTGCCGGAGAATATCAGCCGCGTGGTTTACCCCGAACCAAAAGCAGGGCAAGCAGAGGCAGCGGAGAAAAAACCGGCCTTTGATTTCCGCCAAATGTTAAACCGAGGCAGTGCGCCGGTTGATCCTGACACGCAGAAATTAAATAAAACTTTGTTTAGCCAGCCTGCGGTGTTCTGTTTGGAATATGCTTTGGCGAAATTGTGGATACATTGGGGTTTTCCACCGTCGGCAATGATTGGTTATAGCCTTGGCGAGTATGTCGCGGCGTGTTTGTCGGGCGTGATGTCGTTGGCGGATAGCTTGCGTTTAGTGGTGAAACGGGCGCAGTTGATTGAAACACAGCCGAATGGTGTGATGTTAGCTGTGCCAAAATCGGAAGCGGATTTGCTGCCATTGTTGGGCGATGCGTTGTCGATTTGCATCATTAGCACGCCGACACAATGTGTGGTCGGTGGTGCAGAGGAAGCGATTAGCGAATTAGAAAGCAAGTTGAAGGCACAAGAGGTGATGTGTCGCCGCTTGCAAACTACCCACGCTTTTCACTCTAAAATGCTGACTCCGATTAAAGCCGAGTTGGCGGAATTGGTCGGCACTTTCTCGCTGTCTGCGCCGAGCATTCCGTTTGTGTCTAATGTCACTGGCACATGGATTACAGCGGCGGAAGCGACTGACCCGCAATATTGGGCGCGGCATACTTGTGAAACGGTGCGTTTTGCTGACGGTATGGCGACCTTGCTGCAAACTCAGCAGCAGTTGTTCTTAGAAGTCGGCGCGGGGCAAAGTTTAGGCAGTTTCGTGTTGCAGCATCCGAATTACCATAAAGATCAACAGCATTTAGTGTTACCGTCTTTGCGCACGGTTTACGATAAGCAGGCGGATGAAAGCTTTTTCTTGAATACCTTGGGTCGGTTGTGGCTGCAAGGGGTGGATGTTGTGGGTCGGTTGGGTTAAGAAACGTAGGATGGGCTGACGCAGGAAGCCCATCGTTTACCGCGATGTTGGCGCGACTGATGGGCTTCCTTCGTCAGCCCATCCTACATGATCTATTTTTTTGGAGTAAACGCTGAGTGTCAGAGCCTGAGTTTCTACGCATTACCCGTATTGAGGTTAAGCAGTTATTTAATTTGTATGATCATGTGATTGATCTGAATTTAGATGAGCGCGTGACTATTTTGCATGGGGCTAATGGGGTTGGGAAGACAGTTTTGTTGTCGATGGTTTATAAATTTTTTCATGATGATTTTAGTATATTTTTTTATACGCCATTTACTGAAATTTCTATTTTTATTTCAGAACAAAACAAAATAAATATAACTAGATTTATGCGTGACGGAAAATTCATTTCTATTACAGTTTCATTTAATGAAAAAAATACTGTAGAAATGCGAGCATATATCAGTCCTAGCAAAATAGGATTTGACAATGATTCTTACAGTGACTTTCTTTCTAAACCACTTACAGAGTTTGATTTAAACCTAAAAGACATTGTTTCAC
>QKBZ01000379.1 GCA_003245895.1 Beggiatoa sp. | reverse complement strand
GTCCAAGCGACCAAACTAGAACGGGGTTTTAACAATAAATTTCCATAAGCGTTTTCAGTGACTCGCTTATATGTGCAAGGTTTGCCGACCAAACACATACTGAAATTGTAACAGTCAAGGGTAAATTTTTAAATATAGCAAATACAAAGGACAAGACGGCTAGATAGTAATAACTCTACCAGAAATCCCACTTATTCGCAATATGCAACTAACCCTACAGTTATAATTTTAAAGGCGATTCGCTGACACGCACATACTCACATAGGGAGTAAATGTGATGTACAGCGACTATACAGACATATCAGATATTAATAGCTGGTTTGCTGAGAACTATATCAGCATGCAGTTATCCCACCTACACACCGAAACCTTAAACGGTGCAAAGCTAAAGCCTTTCTATACGGAAAAAGGCTCATGTGACCACTTATACCTAAACAAGCCAACCCATTACAGCAATGGTCATTTTAGTTTCAATGTTCACGACACCAAAGCAAACGAAACATACGAATATCACAGCATAAAACGCCTAAAAGATGGCAAACGGCTTTCGCCTATCCAATCCCACACACCACCACCCAAACGCACCACAGCAAGCGATACAGACGACACTGAGCGCAAAAACGCCTATAAGCTGAAGAAAGCAAACGGCATCTATAGCCGCGCCAAGCCTGCAATTGATTTTCCCTATCTAATCAAGAAAGACGTACCCCAATACGGCAAAGAAGCCGCACCCGCCGACGTTGCTGCAATTAACAGAATGTTTATCGAAGAAGCGCACGGCACACGCTGGGATATGTTCGCATTAATCGATCACACGGGCGAAACTAAGGGCTATCAAGTCATTAACGAACGTGGCGACAAGCGACCTATAGGCTCAACTAAGGGCTTATTCCACTTGATAGAGGGGACGTTAACGGGACGGGAAACCACACCTAAAGAAATTTATGTTGTTGAAGGGTTAGCAACCGGCTTAAGCATTCACGCGGCTGATCCGAGTCGCTTTGTTGCAGTGTGCCTAAGCACATCAAACCTTGAACACGCTGTAGCAGAGATTAAAAAACGCTGGCCTAAAATTAAATTGCGTTTTTGTGTCGATAATGACTGGCGACCAAATCCAGAAAAGCCCACCACAGCCCACAATGCAGGCTTAAAAGCCGCAACCCTAGCGGCTGCCAAATACCGCAAAACCTCAAAGCTTTACTTATGCCCACTGGTAGACGGCAAGAAAGCCGATTTTAACGACTACGCGCAAGTTAAAGGCTCGCAAAGCGTGACGGACGACATGCTTAAACAGTGTGAAGTGCCAATTATCACACCGAACGATGCACGCAACGCGCAAACCTTTAAGGACTTTCTCAAAAAGTTTGAACATTGCGTTAAATACCTTAGCGATAAAGGAGCATTTGCAGAATTTTCCGAGCATGTGCAAGCAATGCCTGCAAGCAAGGAAAAAATTGCATTAATTAACAAGGTATCGCCTGAAATTGGCGCGTTATGGGTTGAAGCGGTAGAAGCGTATTTATCAAAGATTGATAAACGGCTAAGCGCATTATTTAAGCAAAGTCTGCCTTACCATGAGCATGTGTCATTTAACAGTAACTACCTGCCAGAAACCAGCATCAAGTTTGGCACTGCAAACTGTCCAGAAATCACACTAATCAAGTCACCACTTGGAAGCGGTAAAACAACTCAAATCAACAAGCTTATTAAACTGTGTAAGCAACTTGGATATAAGGTTGTTTTAATCGTGCCTAGACGCTCGCTTGCACGATGGGCGGCAAAATTAGAAAAAGATGGTGGGCTAGGCTTGGCTGATTATCAAGAAGTGCCAATCCCTCGTAATCATGATTATTTAGCGATTGTTATTAACTCAGTGCCTTTAATTGCAGGTAATCAAAGAGAGGTTGTCATTATCGATGAATCAGAGCAAGTATGCCGTCAAATTGCATCACAGATTATTGACAATAAAAAAGAAGCAATCCAAGGGTTAGACAGCGTATTAAATGGTGCAATCAGCATTATTTTTGCCGACGCTCACTTGAGCCGAATTACTGAATTCTACGCATCTGGAAGCATGCAACGACTAGGCAAAACGCCACGTTACACTAGATACGACAACCATTTTAAACGATTTGAAGGGCGTTTGATGGTCAAATATGACGATTACGCGAAGCTTAAAAAGCACATGGCTGATTGTGCCATTGCTGGCAAGAAAATTTTTATTGCTACCAATGGTTTTGAGGAATCTTACAGAATTAAAAATATTTTATCTAAATTTATTGATTCATCCTTAATTAAACTGATTAATTCTGATGACTCACAATCAGAGGAAAATCTCGAATTCATCAAGAATATTGAACAAGAAATACTTGATTATCAGGTCTTGATTGTTTCGCCATCGCTAACAAGTGGTGTGGATATTAACGACTTAACACGGCACTTTGACGAGGTTATAGGCTTTTTCTATTCCAGTGACCAGAACGGCATTGCAGCCGATGCTATGCAGCAACTTAACCGTGTTCGCTATGCAAAATCATGCCATGTGTGGTACGAGTCAAAAAAATATAACCTTGTGACCAACAAGGGACAATTGATTGATCAAGTTAATCATCAAGAGCATTTCATACAGTTTCATACTGATACTGATGGCGAAATAAACAGCCAACACCGACAAGCTGCAAACTTAGTCAGCCCATACACACCACTATATGCCGATGTTAAAGCGTTTGAGAATGCAATGCTGGTTGATGGTAGTGGTGCATTTTACTGGCTGGCTTCCCGTGATGGTTGGCAAGTAGTTGATGCCGACGCACTAGAAGATATTGAGCCAATGTCAGAGCAAGAAGCGGCTGACATTAAGTTAAGACTCAAGGCGGCAAAAGATGAGTTTAAGGCCGAAGAAATAACCGGCAAGCTCAAGTCCGATCCGCTGACTGACAAAGAATTTATAGAGCGTGAGAAAACCGGCGTTAAAAGCCGTAGCGAACGCTGGGCAAATCAAGCGCATGGCCTAAAACAGTTTTATTGTGAAACTAGCCTAACACCTGAATTATTAGAGATTGACAGAAACGGCAAGACACAAGAAATAGTGAAGCGGTGGGAAACGCTGAAGGCCACAGACAGCGAGTTGATCGCAATAGATAAAGCAGCATTAGAGAAAGCTAATGATAAATGGTCACACCCACACCTTAAATCAAAGCTATTGCTTAAACAGCTTTATAAAGCCGTACTAGCGGCTTTTCGCGGCGATCCTAACAATGGGGTTAATTCTGATAGTAAGAGCGTTAAAGCGTTTGCTGGCTGGTTTAAACAGAATGAAAAAGCATTAGCGGCTATCGGTATCAATATAAATACTGAGCCTAAAAAAATTATGGCAAGCCTTGGCATTTACGTCGGCAAGCTTGGCTACAAGACCGAATCCACACGCGCCACAACCGGAAAGCGTGAACGCCTATTTAAGCTGATTAAAGGTGATTTATTGGCGGCTGATGACAGTGGCGACCCCAATAATTGCCATATAGGTCAATTACTTGCAAAGCGCAAACAGTATGGCAGAAACCATATTGATAAACAGTTGAAGGGGTTAAGCAGTCAACTAGCCGTCCAAGGTTTTACTATAGATATTATAAAAATCGACCATGGACAGTTAGACCTTGGACGGATTGAAGGCCAGACAGGTTGCGAGCTGCAAGCCACTCAACAGCTACAGACAGACACTAACGACTTGGTAGACATCTATGCACTGCCTGAAGAATTAGAACGCGCATTAGCCGCTAATTTCTTCTAGGCGGTCGTAGCCATGCAAAATTTAACTGATTACCAGCAATGGTTAATATCCGTCTATCTGGTTGGATATTTTGACACAGACAATTTGTCTGATGCTTTGCATCTTTTTTACATGGAAATGACCAACAAAGAAGGCTTTGCAGAGATAGAGCAAGCGGTTATTAATGGGCTACTGTCCTATGAGGATATGACCGGACTGTTAGCCACAGAAAGGGAGTTTCTAATGCTGTTACGCTTACTGGCACAAACAGGAAATGTTACACAAAGCATTGATATATTGTGCTGTGAAAGCGTTTAACCTGTCTCACATCATCGCGGATAGTCTCACC
>QKBZ01000255.1 GCA_003245895.1 Beggiatoa sp. | reverse complement strand
GAGCTTTTCTCCGATTGGAAACCTATAGCTATGTTACTGGGAATAGCTGGTTTGAAGCCAAAATGCAGATTATTCGCGAGGCTATCAGGGCTTACCTTAATAACCCTTTATATCTGTTGAAGGCAACTGCGTAACTCCTAAATTTAATTAAATTTGGTAACTCCCCAGCTCTGCTGGGGGACTCATATACCAGAGTTCGACGAAATAAATTCTATAAACTCATAGAGTTAATTGGCATTCATAAACCACCACTAAAGCAGATTCAGAACGAATATTCAAAGAAGGCTTTTTAGGTTGTCATGTTCAGACTTCTCCGCGTTTGCACCCACACATAAAGCTTGATTTATGATAGGCTAGCCCATATTTAGAGGCGTTAAATTTAACTCTATGAATCATCAAGCTTAAATTAATACCCCATCATGACCCCTGTCTTACCTGCAAATGTGCAACTGCAACAAGATTTATGATTGCAGTCACGCAGCACACAAGCATTGATACCCCTCATCATCACCTATAACAATGATTGTAACCAGTATCAACACGCCTTTTTTCTAGTCACGGGAGACTGACTCCACAGATGCCCTGTAAGCGAACCATCGCACTGATTGCACTTACACAGCGTCTCCCCTTTAACTAAATGGATGGACAATTCCTATGTGTGGACTTTGTGGCGAAATTCGCTTTGATCACCAACTGCCTTCTACTGAAGCTGTTAGACGCATGACTGATGTCATGGTGCCACGCGGCCCCGATGCAGCGGGCTTATTTCAAATGAATAATGTCGCGGTAGGACACCGACGCTTAAAAATTATTGATCTCAGCGAACACGCACAACAGCCAATGGTAGACAATGCCTTAGGTTTAGGCATTGTGTTTAACGGTGCGATTTATAACTACCCAGAATTACGCGAACAATTAACCCAAGCCGGTCATCAATTCTTCTCTCACGGCGATACAGAAGTCATTTTAAAAGCCTATGCCCAGTGGGGCGAAGACTGCGTGCAACATTTACAAGGTATGTTCGCCTTTGTGATTTGGGAACGCGACAGCGGCAAAGCCTTTATGGCACGCGACCGCTTAGGCATTAAGCCCTTATATTATGCCAACATCAAAGGCGCGATTCGCTTTGCATCCTCTCTGCCAGCCCTGTTAGCGGCAGGCGAAGTTGATACAGACATCGACCCAATCGCCTTACACCATTACATGACTTTCCATGCGGTAGTACCTGCGCCATACACCATTTTAAAAGGCATTCGCAAGTTACCACCTGCGACGTGCATGACCATTTTGCCTAATGGTGAACAACAACAGCGCACTTACTGGACTTTAGACTTCAATCCGTTACCAGAAGATAAAAACTACAGTTATGCAGACTGGCAACAGTTAGTGTTAGACAGTTTACGCACTTCGGTAAAACGTCGTTTAATCGCAGACGTACCAGTCGGCGTATTGTTATCCGGCGGTTTAGACTCCAGTCTCGCTGTTGGTTTATTAGCCGAACAAGGCCAGCAAGAAATTCAAACGTTCTCAGTCGGCTTTGAATCGGTCGGCAACGAAAAAGGCGACGAATTCAAATACTCCGACATCATTGCCAAACACTTTAAAACCCGTCACCACAAAATCTTTGTAGACTCCGCCCGCTTACTGCCATCGCTGCGTAACTGCGTAAAAGCCATGTCTGAGCCAATGGTTAGCCATGACGTTATCGGCTTCTACTTGTTATCTGAACACGTTTCGCAACATGTGAAAGTGGTGCAAAGTGGTCAAGGTGCCGACGAAGTGTTTGCCGGTTATCACTGGTATCCGCCGATGATGAAATGTGCTGATCCGGTCGCTGAATACGCCAAAGTGTTTTTTGACCGCCCACATTCAGAGTTGCAACAAGCGATTAATCCGCGTTTTGTCAGCGATGACTACAGCCTGCAATTCGTGCAACAGCATTTTGCCCAAGCCGGTGCAGATGAGGCCATTAATAAAGCCTTGCGTTTAGACACTACTATTATGCTTGTCGATGACCCAGTGAAACGGGTGGACAACATGACCATGGCATGGGGCTTAGAAGCGCGGGTACCTTTCTTAGATCATGAATTAGTCGAATTAGCAGCACGAGTACCGCCTGAATATAAAGTGAAAGACGGCGGTAAATACGTGTTAAAAGAAGCCGCACGGCAAATTATCCCTGCTGCGGTGATTGATCGTCCTAAGGGCTATTTCCCTGTCCCTGCCTTGAAATATTTACAAGGTGAATACCTAAACTTTGTTAAAGACATCTTGTCACAACATAAAGCCCAACAACGCGAATTATTCCAGCCTGCTTATGTCGATAAGCTGTTTGCTGCGCCAAGTGAGCACATTACGCCATTGCGCGGTTCTAAATTGTGGCAAATCGCATTGTTGGAATTTTGGTTACAGACCCACGGACTTTAAGCCTTAAGGAGTATCACCGTCATGATTCCACACCACGAGCCTTCCGCACCTGATAGTGCATCGGCCTCGGATAACGCAGTTTCTATGCGTGTACCGGGGCGAGACGTTGTGATTGATTGTGGTTGGGGGCGATTAATTTTTGGTCAAACCTTTAGTGCTAACAGCAAAATTGCCAAAATTTTGTGCGAAGAAGCCAACCAAAAACGAGATATTGCCTTTTATTTACGCGACCCGCATGTGGTGATTTCACTAGCACCACATGAGATTTTCCTTGATCCCTCACATACTTATCGCTTGTGGCTGGAGCGTTACCGACCCGCTCAGCGTGAAATGACACGCGGTTTTAAAATTCGCTTTATCGAGAGTGAGGCGGATGCAGAGGCGATGGCTGAATTATATGTCAAACGGCATATGATTCCGCCAGAACCTGACTTTATTTGGCAACAACGCAAAACGCGCGAATTAACCTATTTGCTGGCAGAAGACGAGCAAAGCGGCAAAATTCTCGGTGCGGTGTTTGGTGTGGATCATTATGAGGTGTTTGCTGATCCTGAAAATGGCTCCAGTCTGTGGGCGTTAGTGGTTGATCCACAAGCACCGTATTCAGGCATTGGCGAAACTTTAGTCAGAAGCCTAGCGGAGTATTATTTGGCGCGTGGTCGTTCCTTTATGGATTTATCGGTCATGCACGATAATGAGCAAGCCATTGCTTTATATGAAAAATTAGGCTTTCATCGCGTGGTCGTTTTTGCCTTAAAGCATAAAAATCCGTACAACGAGCCATTATTCATCGCACCACCGCCAGAAGCGAAATTAAATCCTTATGCGGCGATTATCGTGAAAGAAGCGCGGCGGCGTGGCATTTCAATGGAAGTGCTAAACGAACAAGCCAATTATTTCTCCTTAAGCTTTGGCGGTCGCACAGTGGTGTGTCGTGAATCTTTAACGGAATTAACCACGGCAGTGGCGATGAGCATTTGTGATGATAAATCTGTGACTCGTCGTGTGTTGTTAAATTCAGGCTTACGCGTACCGCAACAAATGAGCGTGCCTGCGGATGATGATGAGCATTTTGAATCCAGCATTGCTAAGTTTTTAGCAGACTATAAGCGTGTGGTGGTCAAACCAGCGCGTGGTGAACAAGGTGCCGGTATCAGCGTTGATTTACATGCTTTAGATGAAGTGAAAGCAGCGATTACGTGGGCGCGTACAGTTTACGACAACGTATTATTAGAAGAATACGTACAAGGCGAAGATTTACGCATTGTGGTTATCGATTTCAAAGTGGCTGCGGCTGCCACCCGTCGCCCTGCAACGATTATCGGCACGGGTCGTGATAAGGTGATTGATTTAATTGAAAAACAAAGCCGTCGCCGCAGTGCTGCAACCGGTGGGGAAAGTCATATCCCTATCGATGCAGAGACACAACGCTGTATACAATCCGCAGGCTACCAATTAGACAGTATCTTGCCCGAAGGCAACAGCTTAACCGTGCGCAAAACGGCGAATTTACATACCGGCGGCACCATTCACGATGTCACTGTTCAACTTAGCTCTGCATTAAAACAAGCCGCAATTGCCGCCGCTTCTGCGATTAATATTCCCGTGGTCGGTTTTGATTTTCTAGTGCCGGACTTAAAAGGCGAGGAATATGTGATTATTGAAGCCAACGAGCGACCGGGGTTAGCGAATCATGAGCCGCAGCCATTGGTAG
>QKBZ01000431.1 GCA_003245895.1 Beggiatoa sp. | reverse complement strand
ATGGTGAATTCTGGATGTTTAAATTCGTTCATAACAGCTAACGCAGAACAGTGAGAAGATAGGTGTTTTAACTACACGGCACTGACAGATTAATGCAGGTCAAGTGATGCAATGCAATAAAAGCATTTATGACTGATTATGTGATAACCGCTGCGCGTGTGGTCAATGAAGCGTTTTTGCAGGCATGAGTAAAGGCGCACCGTTAAAGACAGTCACCTCACTAAAATATATGCAAATACACCGTATTTAAACATGCAAACTACTCTCCCAATCTGCATTTTTGGGCGATTTGTTTTGTGTTTAAATTAATTTTCTGAGGGGGGATAGTGTTGGATGGGATTGTTATTGTTTTATAGAGGTGTAGGGTGGAATAGGCGTAAGCCGTATTCCACCATGCGGCTGATAATCTGTTTTTGCTCAGCTTTTTGCAGGTTTTTACGGTGGAATACGCTACGCTATTCCACCCTACAATGCACAGACTTATACAGCCAGCTCGGCCAATAAAGCTTCAGCACCTTGCGCTTTTAAATCATCGGCTAATTGTTGACCCAGTGTTAAACCGTCTTCAAAACGTCCACGGCGGGTGCTGCGTAAAATACGTTGCCCTTTCATGTCACCAACTAACCCACGCAGCAATAAATTATCGTCCTCAACGATTGCATAAGCCGCAATCGGTACTTGGCAACTACCGCCTAAGGCTTGGTTTAATACCCGCTCAGCCCAAACCCGTTGGCTGGTAATCGGATCATTTAAGGCTGTGATTAACGATAAAGTAGACTCATCACCGCGCCGACACTCGATACCAATTGCACCTTGACCAATCGCTGGCAACATCACATCTGGCGAAAATAATTCTCGAATGCGCTCGCCTAAATCTAAGCGTTTTAAACCAGCAGCGGCTAACACAATTGCGTCAAACTCGCCGCTATCTAATTTGCCTAAACGTGTGCCAACGTTGCCGCGTAAAGTGCGGATTTGCAAATCAGGGCGCAAGGCTAATAATTGGCACTGCCGCCGCAAACTGGCTGTGCCGACAATCGCGCCTTCTGGCAGCACGTGTACATTGTCATATTGATTTGAGACAAATGCGTCAAAAGGCTCTTCACGCTGCATGATGACCGGCAAATATAAACCGTCAGGAAATTCGACTGGCACATCTTTCATCGAATGCACCGCAATATCTGCCTCGCCTTCTAGCAAGCCTTGCTCTAATTCTTTAACAAATAAACCTTTACCGCCGATCTTTGCCAGTGGCGTGTCTAAAATTTTGTCGCCTTTAGTGGTCATCTCCACCAGTTCTACCTGTAGTTCAGGATATAAGCGGCATAAATGCTCGCGCACATGATGCGCTTGCCACAGGGCTAAAGGACTTTTACGGGTTGCAATGCGCAGAGTTGAGGCTGTTGTGGTCATAAATACTTAATCTGACGGCTTGTGATGCAAGGGAGTAAATCACGCAAAAACAAATAAAAAACATAAAAATATTGCGGTTTTATCCCTAGCGAATACTTATATTTACGCTGTTAACATCAGTGATACAGTGATAAATGATTGATTTAGCTCAGCTAAAAACTGTAAGCACATGATTTTTAACTAAACAGCGCTGGCTGAAAATGGCGTATAGCTTACCTGAAGGCAAGCCATTCTGAAACCTATGTGATGTAATTGTGACTACTTGATGACGCGGTAAACACATTCAAGACGATTGAGCGAATGCAAAACCTTGTCATCGAATCACAACAAAAGTACTATGCTTCATTCACTTAAATATCTTGAGGGAGTGACTTATGTTTCGAGGCAGTATTGTGGCATTGGCAACCCCTATGCTGGATGACGACACCCATTCTGTTGATGTCCCCGCACTGCGCAAATTAGTCGATTTTCATATCGAAAATCAAACAGATGCAATTGTTGCTGTGGGTACAACAGGCGAATCAGCAACACTAGACATGGACGAACACTGCGAAGTCATTCGTTTAGTGGTTGAACATGTTGCGGGTCGTGTGCCCGTCATTGCAGGCACAGGGGCAAACTCTACCACTGAAGCGATAGAATTAACCCGTTGTGCACAACAAGCAGGGGCAAACGCCTGTTTATTAGTCACACCTTATTATAATAAACCGACCCAAGAAGGCTTATATTTACACTACCGTAAAATTGCTGAAAGCGTTGATATTCCGCAATTACTGTACAATGTACCCGGTCGGACGGCTTGCGATTTGTTACCAAGCACTGTGGCTAGACTGAAACCGATTGATAACATCGTCGGGATCAAAGAAGCCGTGGGCGAAATGGGGCGTATTCATGAAATCACCCAATTAGCCAGCGATGACTTCTGCATTTTAAGTGGTGACGATGCGACGGCCTTAGAATTAATTCTGTCAGGTGGTCATGGTACGATTTCGGTGACTGCAAACGTCGCCCCTAAAGACATGCACGATATGTGTGCGCATGCGTTAGCGGGTGATCGCAATGCGGCTGAAGCCATCAATGAGCGTTTAATGGGCTTACATAAAAATTTATTTTTGGAACCCAACCCAATTCCTGTGAAATGGGCATTAGCGCAAATGGGCTTAATGGGCTTAGCGATTCGTTTACCATTAACTGTGTTTTCTGAACCCCATCACGCCACGTTACGCAGCGCGTTACAAGAAGCGGGTGTTTTATAATTTTTTTTCTCATAGCTAAAATCATCATGCGTTACCCTATCGCTTTGCTACTTGCGTGCAGTACATTAACAGGTTGCAGTTCAACTATTGAAATGCTTGATGCGCCCTTGCGTAGTTTCCGTAACACATATCCCGCACCGACACTGTTAACGCCGTTAACGGTACCGCCTGAATTAGCGGGTAGCAGCAGCCCGCCGGAACCAACCCCAGAGCAGGCACAGGACATGGAGCCTGCTGCCGATCCCATCTTGTAACAAGCTAAAGTTGCGTCAATCGCATTATGCGTTTTGTTTGTTAAGGTATCTTTATGTCAAAAATCAAATCTGTTATTGCACTTTGCGCACCGTTTCTATTGTTAAGCGGTTGCAGCATGTTCGATAGCATTGGCGATATGTTCCCTGATAATCGAGAAAATTATAAAGCGAGTGAAGAAACTCAACCGCTAGAGTTGCCACCCGGTTTTGAATCCAACCGCATCCGCGATCAGATGACCGTGCCACAAGCAGGGCAAGGCGGCGTGGCGACTTTATCGGAATACACTCACCAAACCCCGACCCTTTCTAGCAGCAGCGCAGCAGTTGCCGCACCGACACCGGCTGTGTTGCCGTTAGCACGCGATTTTGAATTAAAACGTGCTGGCGATCAGCAATGGTTAGTGGTTAAAGAACCGGTTGCCAAAGTGTGGGAAGCGTTAAAACAGTTTTGGCGGGAAAACGGTATCGCTGTGATTAACAGTGATGCCAATACCGGTGTGATGGAAACTGAATGGCTGGATAATCCCAGCCACTCAGGGCGAGATCGTTATCGCGTGCGTTTAGAACGTGGCGATACCGCAGAGCAAACTCGCGTCTTTTTAACCCATCGTGGTGTCACGCGCTTGATGACAGCGACTGCGCCAAGCATTGACCCAGAAACAGCACAAGCCGAGATTATGGGTGGCGAAGTTAGTCATGAACAGGCGTTACCACGTGCTGCATGGCAAGCTCGTCCTTCTGATCCTGAGTTAGAAGCAGAAATGTTACAACGCTTCATCGTGTTTGCAGGCATCGTGCAACCACGTAGCGAAGCGGTGTTACTGGCTGAAAACCAAACCCGCACTTCTGAAGGTGTACCGGCTGCACGTTTAGAGCGTAAAGCAGGGCAGCTTAATTTACTGGCCAGCTATCCATTAGAAGAAACATGGCGCCGTGCGGGTATTGCCTTAGACCGTATCGGCTTCACCGTGATTGAACGCGATCACCCCACTAAAACTTATGTGGTGCGTTACGTCGATCCTGATGTGAAAAAGCCAGAAGATGAGGAAGAAGACAAAAGCTTTTGGGGCAACTTATTCAGCAGCGACTCCGAAGACTTTGTGCAAACCTATCAAGTGGCTTTAGCTCAAATTGGTCGTGATTTAACACGTGTTCAGGTGTTAAACGAGCAAGGTGCTGATGTGAGAACGAAGGCGGCTGAGCAAATTTTGAGTTTGCTGCAAGAGCAGTTGTAAATTATTGTAGGGTGTGCGAAACGCCGCCGAGAGACTGGTTTTGTCCTCGACCTTAATCGGCGTTTTGCCCACCGGACAGGGCTGCCATTAAGTTAAGCGATGCTAACGTGTAGGATGGGTAGAGCGAAGCGAAACCCATCATGTTACAAAATGACATGATGGGTTTCGGCGCGAGAAACTTTTGTGATTAAAACAGAATTACGGGCGCGCCTCTACCCATCCTACACGCTGTTTAGACTTCTCCGCGTTCGCACCGCAAAAAGACGCGGCGCAAACCCTACAAACCTGCTTAACTCCAGTCAATAAAAACGCGGCGCATCATCAGGCCGATCTTTAAACCGTCGATGTACCCATAAATACTGCTCAGGTGCTTGGCGCGTTTGCGCTTCAATCAATTGATTTACCTTACCTGCATCAAGCAAAGCATCTTCAGTCGGAAAATCCGTTAACGGTGGCTGTAAAATCACACGATAGCCGCGACCATTGTCTAAGCGTTGGGTGAAAAACGGAACGACGGCAGCACCGGTAATCTGTGCCAATCGTGCAGTGGCAGTGTTAGTTGCTGCTGGAATGCCGAAAAAGTTCGCAAACACGCTGCCTTTATGCCCAAAGTTCTGATCAACCGCAAACCACAGTGCTTTATTCGCTTTTAAACTGCGAATCATCTCGCGTACCGCCTCGCGCGGAATCGCCTTCTCTGCCCGTAACTCACGGCTTTGTTTCATAAAAAACTCTACCAGCGGATTTTCATGCGAGCGATAAGTGGCGTGTATCGTGGTTTGCATGGTTAAAAAGCGGGTGCCGATTTCTAAGGAGGTAAAATGGGCACTGAGTAAAATCACGCCTTTGCCACGTTTTAAGCCTTCTGCTAAATGTTCCCAGCCTTCCACCTCGCCTAACGCCTGCAAGCGGCGGTCGCTTGTCCACCATGCGTTTAACATTTCAAACAAGCCCATACCTAAGGCGGCGAAATGTTGGCGCACTAATTGGGCGCGTTGTTCGGAGCTAAGTTCAGGGAAACATAAGTCGATATTAATGGCGGCGATACGGCGACGGCGTTTAGCCAAAGCGTGAAAGCTATAACCTACACCACGACCTAAACGCATTTGCCATGTGTGCGGCAAACAGGTGATAAGCCATAACAGCGCAAACACGAGCCATAACAACCAATAACGCGGCGCGAGTAAAGACCGATCAGGCAAGGTCATGTGATAAATCCAGTGTTTCGATAGCAAGCGCAGGCAAATTAAGAACCTGTTGGTAATCCAGTTGCTGTAGTAAAGAGTGTAAAAAAGCTTGGCTTAACTGCGGGAAATCGCCTTGAATGCCTAAATCGCGCAATTGCGTCACTTCTAAACCTTCATAACCACACGGGTTAATGCCTAAAAACGGGCTTAAATCCATATCGATATTTAAACTTAAGCCGTGATAGCTGCACCCTTGACGCACGCGCAAGCCTAAAGAGGCAATTTTGCGCTGCTGCACATACACACCAGGGGCTTTTTCGCGCCGTTCTGCAATGTGTTGATAGCTGGCTAAAAAGTCGATGACCGCTTGTTCAATCGCATCTACTAACTTTCTCACCCCCCACGCGGGGCGACGTTTTAAGTCAATCAGCAAATACACCACCAATTGCCCTAAGCCGTGATAAGTGACTTGACCGCCACGATCTACAGGCACAATGGGAATATCTTTGGGGTTGAGAATATGCTCACGCCGTCCGGCTTGGCCTAAGGTATAAACCGGCGGATGTTGCAGCAACCACAATTCATCCGGCGTGTCTGCGGTGCGCTGTTCGGTGAAGTCGCGCATAGCTTGGTAGGTGACAGGGTAAGCTTGTATGCCCCAATCGCGCACGATCACGGTGTGGGCTAAGTCGGTAACAGGTGTTTCTGGCTGTGTCATTGACGTGTGCAAAGTCTAAAATGAAAGCGGTTTATTATAGCGGCATGCTTAGTGTGTGTTGTTTAAATCTTTTGGCGATGGGAACGGTTGTAGGTCATATAAGCGCAGCGTCATACGACAGAGCGGCGGATGACGGCTTACGCCTTATCCGCCCTACGAAAAACCATCAATTCGCTTTGAACGGCATAACGCCTATTGATTACGGCGCGTTAACCAGCGTTTTAAAAACCATAAAGCAAAATAGGCCACGATTAACACAGCTAACACAATGGCAATGCTAACCATATCAGGATTACGAATTGCTTCATGGAAGCGATCAGCAAAGACAGTAATGGCTAAGGTAGCAGGCAACATACCTAACATCGTGCCTAACAAATAATCTTGAAAGCGAATATGGGAAGCACCGGCCACTAAATTGATCACCGCAAAAGGTGCTACCGGAATCACGCGCACGGTGATAATGGTTAACAGCCCACGCTGGGCAAGTTTCTGGCTGACTTGGTTAATCCATGTGCCATTAAGCTGATGAATAATATGTCGTCCAGTCAAACTGCCTAAACAATATCCCAGCATACAGCCGATAAAGATACTTGCTTGTGAAATCAGAAAACCTTGCCACGGTGTAAAAA
Source organism: Beggiatoa sp. (assembly GCA_003245895.1). Taxonomy (GTDB): domain Bacteria; phylum Pseudomonadota; class Gammaproteobacteria; order Beggiatoales; family Beggiatoaceae; genus SZUA-411. Next base: position 8,717 of record QKBZ01000431.1, on the reverse strand, counting down.
CCAAGGAAGCGGCAACAATTAACACGCCCATTGGAATGGCTAAACTACCTGCTAATGCCATGAAGGCAATCGCAATGGGAATACTGAATGTATGCGCTCGCAAGTCTGCAATTAGCAGGCTTAAGCGTTCTACCGTTAACCATTCGCTGGCAGGCGTTAAACGCCAAACTAAGGTCAAGCCAACTAAGGCCGCAATCAGTGCGAGTAATGGCAGCCAGTGGCGGAAGCTCAGGGTCGGTGAGGCTTTTGCTAATGCGGGATCGGTCGCCATTTCGAGTATTGGGCGTTCAGGTTCCATCGTAAAACATCCGGTATGTGGAGCGTAATTAACTGGCTACTTGCAAAGCCAAAGATTGCAGCGTTAACACAGGCCATGCTTGCACTTCTTGAAAGCCAAAGTTTTGTAAAGCAGGGATTAATGGCATGACTGCGGCGTTTAAGTCAGTGAAAAAAGCAATTTGCGGTAATTCTGTTGCAGTGTCTGGCAAGTTATAGCCTTGTTGCTGCAATAAAGTCTGTACCCGTGCTGCAATCGCAGCCCCAGAGTCGATCAATTGCACAGATTCAGGTAACACGGCGGCAAGTTCGGCACGTAATAAGGGAAAATGGGTGCAGGCTAAGACGACCACGTCCGGCGTAGGCGGCTGGCAAAAATCGTGGACAATGGCGCGTAATTGCTGGCTGTTGATTGCTTGCCCGCGTAAACGTGCTTCGGCAAGGCTGACTAATTCCACACTGCCGACGCGAATCACTTGGCAATCGGCGGCAAAGTCTTGGATAAGTTGCGCTGTGTAGGCACGCGCTACCGTACCAGGTGTGCCGAGTAGGCCGATAATGCGGCGTTGACTTAAACGCGCTGCGGGTTTAATCGCGGGCACAACGCCGACCACAGGCACGGTGAATAATTCACGCAAGGTTGGCAATACAATCGTGCTGGCAGTGTTGCAGGCAATGACTAATAAATCTGGCCGATACTGCTGCATCAAGGGCTGTAAAATCTGTGCCACCCGTTCGATTAAATCTTGCTCAGGCCATACGCCATAGGGAAAACCTTCGCTATCAGCGGCATATAACAGTGGCAAAGTAGGCATTAACTCGCGCAAAGCTTGCACGATACTTAAGCCACCAACACCAGAATCAAACACCAAGACTCGTGGAATATGCCCAGCCTCACTCATCAAAGTCAAAGCCTCGTAAATACAAATTGCCTAAATTCAAGAAAAACCGTAAATCCCCTTCTCGGGTATAGCCTACGCCTGCCAACATCGCGCCTAAACGAGTATTCCATAATAAACTGGCGGTTGCACCATAATGCAAATTACCAATGCCTATTTGGTTAAATTCATCCCACGCATTGCCCGCATGTAACATGGTCAGCAGGCGCACCTGCCCCGCAGGCCAATATTTGTTCAAAGTCGGCGAGTTTAAAATAGTGCCAACCCGCATCACCAAAGCATGTGAACCGCCCACCTCAGTACGCGAAAAACCGCCTAACGCATCACTGCCACCAACGCTGAAATCTTCATAAGGTGGTGAAGTAGAATGCAAAAACGAGCCGAACATAACATCTGTCATCAATACCACGCGAGAGTTTAGCGGGATGTGGTGGCGACCATAGGCGACAATTTTTTGATAATTTTCCTCTGCGCCTAACTGTTCCGCATAGACATTGCCTTGCAAGGATAAATAACTGCCGTGTGTGGCAAAAATGCGGTGATCTAAAGTGTCATAATCAAACCGAATCTGCCACGCGCCTTCCTCACGGGTGCCGATAGCTAATTGTTCATCATCGGGCACACCGACTCGTAAGCGGGCATTCACATCTTGATAGCGAAAACCAGTGCGCAATTGTGCTGCATTGCTAATATTAATGCCAAAATCGATGCCCAGTTGTAAGCGGCGCAAATCATATTCACCAATATTACGCTGATCTTGGTAAACATCGGAAAAATAACGCCCAACTTTGGCATAAGGGGCTAAAAAATAGCGTTGATCGACATTTAACGGCTGATAATACTCGGTTGACAACTGGTAATCGGTGCCAACGGTCAATTCATTAATCCATTCTGCGCCTAAACTGCCAATATTGAGCAGTTCATGGTGAAATAATAAGGTAAATTCGGCTTTATCATCAAAAGTAGTGGTGGCATTTAAGCCAAATTGTAAATAATGCGGCCCCCACGTTTTTTCCTGCACATTAAACACCACGCCTTCTTCGCCATCGCGTTCAACCACTTGATAAGTCACTTGTTCTAAGTCGCGCAATGACATCAACTTCGTCGCTGCCGTTTGTAATTGATCGATGGCGATAGGTTGCTGCAATAAATCTTTAACTTGTTCTTGTAATAACTTGGGGTTAGTACGTTGGTAGCCGGTAAAGTCAATAAAAGCAGGCGTTAGCAAGGTGGGCGTATGCAGGCGGCGGGCTTGACGTTGCGCTAAATGGGCAGAATATTCGGCTTCTGATAGGCTTAAAAAGCTTAACAATTTTGCTTTGTCCATCACCGCTTGATAACCGGCATCAATTAAAGCGGCAGTTTTATCAAAATCGGTAGAGGTGAAACCGGTTAAATCTGGCATTAATACTAAATCGGCTTTTTGTAGTGCTTCTTGGCTATTGCGCACTAAAGCGGCATAAATAGTTTGCTCAGTGATGGAGATAAAGGAACTGTTTGATTCTAATTGTGTTAATGGCGTTTCGATGTTGACAGCAATGACTAATTCTGCCCCCATGTTGCGCACGACATCGACCGGAATATTATTTAAGATGCCGCCATCGACTAATAAACGTCCGTCGATTTCCACAGGTGCGAAGGCAAATGGCACAGCCATTGACGCACGCAAGGCCATGGCTAAATCGCCGCGTTCGAGTAAATACGGGGTTGCTTCGTTTAAATCGGTGGCAACCGCTTTAAACGGAATGGGTAAACTGGAAAATTCGGCGTGTAGCCCTTGCGTGAGCTTGGTCAGTTCAGACAGTAATTCTTGCGCATCGATGAAGCCCGCAGGCGCACTTAAACCGGCCTCATTAAAGCCTAATTCTAGCCCTAAAAAGCGTTGTTGATTTTGTTTAGCGCGATAAGGTAAGTCTGAGCGGTCAACTTGATTATCAAATAACTGTTTCCAATGCAGTTCATATTTTGCCACTTCATCCAAGCGATCCCCTGTTAAGCCCATCGAATACAAACCGCCGACGATGCTGCCCATACTGGTGCCTGCAATGTAATCCACGGGAATGCGCAATTGTTCCAAGCCTAACAACACGCCGATATGTGCTAAACCACGCGCGCCACCACCGGATAAGGCCAAGCCAATTTTAAAGCGTTCTCCGGCTTTAGCAGGTAACGATGTTGGCGGAGAGTCCGCCGCGTATAAGGCAGATGGCAAAGAGAAGAGGGCAAGGCATAACAGCCAGAACAAAAAAAGCTTCATAGTAAACAAAACAGCATTGACTCCAGTGTTATGCCTGCGGCAATAGACGAATCGGCACAGCGTTAACTGGCAACTTCGACTTCTGCTTGAATGGAGTTGGCAATAAAGCACGCTTTGTGCGCTCGTTCGTGCATTTTAGCCAAGGTTGCGGCATCTGGGCTATTATCGGGTTCAAATTCAACTTTTGGATTTAACACGATTTTAGTCACTGCCAAACGTCCTTCCGCATTTTTACCTAAAGAGCCTACTGCTTCATCCCGATAGCTTAACACGCGCATTTTTTGCTTATTTGCCACGGCGAGAAAGGTCAGCATGTGGCAGTTTGACAGTGCTGCGACTAATAAACTTTCTGGGTCAACACAGTTTTCATTGCCAAAATAATCGACTGCTGATGAACCATGTACAGTTTCACCATTGGGAAAGGTGACAAGGTGATCGCGGCTATAAGACTCAGGGGTAAAACCAGCAAAATCATTCTCTTGCGCAGTCCATTCAATTAAGGCTCTATGTTCTGACATCAGCAAGACTCCTGTAAAGGTTTAATAGGTAGAATACAAGATAATAACGCGCTTCAATACACATGCCTACTGTTGAGGCTTCATGCTTAACAGTCTTTACTTAGTGGTAGTGCTTCAGTATTGTAAACTGCGCTATGTTATAGGATAGACTTCTTTGAAGTCCTCTCCCTCTGGGCAAAGGTATCTACACAAGTTAGATTAACAACCGTTAACTCGTTCCCACGCGCTTTGCGTGGGAATGCATGCTGTGCCGCTCCTGCGGCACGTATAGTCGTATAAGCTGTCGTTGGGGCTTGACTCGCGCCGCAGGAGCGACGCAACATGCATTCCCATCGGGACGATGGGAACGAGAAACTGATTGTTTTTACTAATATATTTTGACTTGTGTAGATACCTTTGCCCTCTGGGAGAAGATTTAGGTGAGGGGTATCCAAAATCAGAACACAAGCCTGATGTCGGATGACGGCTAACGCCTTATCCGACCTACAAAAGTTGAAGTTATTGGCATGTCAGTTAATATGTTTTTCTCTAGCGAGTTATTTGCTTTTATGCGCCATAAATGGCCTTTTTTCGTTATAGCGTTGCTGAGTATTTTATTGATTAATAGTTGGACGCACAGTCCAGAACAATCAGCAATACCTGCTCCTGCCGAGCCGTTTGAAAATACGCCAACGGTTCCCAGCATACAGGCTTCCGTGCCTGCATGGTCACAAACACCATCTAACATAACAGCCGCTGCGCCTGCACAAACATGGGCAACTCAAGGGAATAACACACCGCAATATCGCCCGCTCACACCAACAGAGCAGCAATACAATCAGCAAGCAACAACAAACGGTGTGCAATACCGTGATTTGCAGCCCCCTACGCCACCACCTGCTCCTGCACCGACGGCTTCACCGTGGTCAAATGCGCCTTATCCTGCGCAACCGGCTTACCCTGAACGTGCAATGGCTGCACCCGCGCCTGCACCTACAATGGGCAATCCATATTGGCAACCAGATTTGAATAGCCCGCCTTCTACTGTAGGTGTGCCAGTATTGCCAGAGCCGCAAGTGAATATGTGGCAAACCACGCCGCCTGCGAGTACACAATGGCGTTAATTCCCGTAGGGCGGATAAGGCGTAAGCCGTCATCCGCCAAGATGTCGCATGACGCTTCGCTTATGCGACCTACAAGCAAGCCAAATTGTTTAGGAACACTTCCCCATGAACTTAGCCAAATTAGATGATTTAAAACAACGCCTAACTGCAACTCATGCTTTTAAAGAAGTGTGGAGTTATTTTTTTGATCATTTTGGTGAACAGCCAGAGTTTATGCAGCTTGGACAGCGCACAGAACATGCGCAGTTAAAGCAGATTATCGAAGCGATTGGGCAACAGGCTTTAGAGCAAGAAAATGTCAGCGCGACTAATTTTCTAGTAAATCATATTGAGGAATATCAGTTTTATCATGGTGCGTGTTTTATGAACGGCTACATGATTACCCTGATTTATTTTTCAGATATTGATGTCGGCATGGCGGCGATTGCATCGTTTGAAGGCCCGACGACCTTTGCGCGTTTTTCTTGTGTGACCTTAGACAGCGAGCAACAAGTGTTTTTAGCTCCTACCAGCAACCAGCTAAATTAACCGGCTAACAACTCTAATTCGATAAACAGCGGTTTATGATCCGAGGATTTAATGCCTTGCAACACATCAGCGCTGTGTTTGCGCTCACGGAAACCACGATAAAAAATGTGATCTAGCGGCGGGGAGAGCAGAAAACGGCGGATGTATTGCTGATCGTGTGGCGCAAATTCAACGTGCTTTAACTGCAAATGATTGGTGATATTGAATAATTGCCGTAAACGCTGCTGATTCCATGTATTAAAATCGCCCGCCAAAATCATTGGCCCCTGATGTTGCGCCAATACTTCATATAAATGATCTAATTGCTGCTTAAATTTAGCAGTTGAGACAAAATTGATGGCGTGAATATTCACCACTAACAGCGTATCTGTGCGCTGTGCTAAGGCATATTCCGTGAGCAGCGACACTTTAGGCGTATTGCTAAATGGTTCAAACACCGTGCTTAACAAGGCTTGTTGCTTAATTGGCCACACCGTTGCCGCCGCCAGCACGCCTGCATACACATCTTCCCAACGGTTTAACACATTCGGCGTAAATACCCAGCCCAGATGCGTTTGTTCCAAAGTCTGTTGCATGCCCTCATACAAGGCCACTTCTTGCAATAACAAGATGTCGGGCTGATAAATAGTCAGCATTTTTAAAAAATCGCGTTGCCAATGCGGATGTTGCCCGCGTTTGGCAATATTCCAGCTTAATACGCGCACAGTGTGACCGGTGAACGCACTTTGGCAAAAGCGATCTTGTTCGATAATTAAATGGGGCGCAGGCATGTATTGGCAGGCACTCAGCAATCCTAAGACAAGCACCATGATAGCAGCTTTGTAAGCATGCGAACGCAGTCTTAGACTTAGCAACATGGTCGGTGAGGGGCGCATGTTACGCCCCTAGTGCTTTAAGGTATGCAAACATTTTGTGCCGCATAAAAAAACGCGACATTCATAATATCGGTATTGGTTAAATTTTTTACCATTGGACTCATGGTTTCATTTTGTCGTGTGCCATCTCGATAAGCCTTCAATGCCGATTGAATGTAATAAGCATTTTGCCCTGCAATCTTAGGCCAAATGGGGTTAATAGGTTTGCCATTAGGCATATGACATTGTGTGCAAAAACCTTCCGCCACTTTTTGCCCAGCCGCATAATCGCCTTTCACTTCTAACACCGCTCCGCGTGGTGAGACATTGGGTGTGCAGCGCGGTTTTTTAGCGTAATAAGCGGCTAATACTGCAATATCAGCATCACTTAAACGACTGGCTGCAACTTGTGGCGACATGATAGGGCTGGTGCGCGAGCCATCACGATAAGCACGAATACTTTGCGCTAAATATTGTTCGTTTTGACCTGCAATTTTGGGATACATCGGCGCATGGGCGTTGCCGTCTAAAGAGTGGCATTTAACGCATTGCTTTTGCGTAATAGAGGCCGCCTTGTCTTCACTGACGGCGACGGGTTCAGGGTGGGATATTTCAGTTGCAAATGTGGGTGCAGCAGAACTGGCTAGCCATAACGCAAAGCCCATTAACAAACGTGTGTTCATAAAGCATGATCTCCTCAACAATGGTGGGAATGAATGCGTTATGCTGCCAGTCAATGTAGGGTGGAATAGGCGTAAGCCGTATTCCACCATGAGGGTTGTTGTCTGCGCCTATTGAGTTTTTGCAGAGTTTCATGGTGGAATACGCTGCGCTATTCCACCCTACATCATGTTTTATTCTACCGTCTCAGGAATCACCGGCATTGCTTCAGGCATAACGCTAATATCTTCAATATCAGCCGCCTCGTTAGTCTTCTCTTCCTCTGGTAAATCGTATAAAGCCTTACCTTCTAACACAATCCGCTCCAGTTTCCAGTCAGGCAGTACATACGCCCAACCTTGCCAGCGTTGGTTTAAACTTGCCGCTTGCTCTGTTGCGCTAGGTTTAGTCTCAGCAGGTGTTGCTGCATCTGCCGTGCTGTCTTGTGCGGTTTCGCTGTCTTTTGTGCTATCTGCTTCAGCCGTCGCTGTTTCAGTTGTACTGTCGCCAGTAACGGCTGTTTCGTCGCCGCTGTCTGCCGCCGCTTCGCTAATTTCAGCTTCTTCTGGCGCACTTGCCATAAACACTGCATAGCGTTTGCCGTCTTCTGCGGTTTTCACGGTCATTTGCACAGTTAAACCGTCAAATTGTTTAAATACAGCGATAAAATCCGCTTTTTCTGGCAATTGCACTGTATCCAGCTTGCTCACACTGTCTAAGTTTAAATTGCTTAAAAAGCCTGCTAACAAGGTGACATCGCTAGTCTTAGCAGTGGCTTTTTCTGGCAAGTTGGCAACTGTGAACTCAGCTTGATCCGCTGATTCTTTAAAAATATGAATCGGCTCGCCGTCTGTTGGCTGAATCATGACAGACTGAATATTAGGTGTATTGATGTCAGCAATCTCTTTTTCTACCCATTCCAGTGCTTCTCGTTGCAATGGAATTTTGCCCATCACGCGCCAGCTTTGTTTGGCTTCCGCTTCGCGTACATAGATTTCCTGTTGTGTCGCATCGGTTTTGGCTACGCTGGAGTTACCGACTAATAAAGCGGTGATCGGTTTTTCTGCGCTAGCGACAGACACTAAGACTGATTTAGCATCAGTGTCCGTTACTGGCTCTACACCAATACGGCTGTATAACTCAGGGTTTGCCGTGCCTGCTTCCAAACGGGTTAAACCGGCTAAGCCTAATAACAGCGCATTGACTTTATTGCTGGCGGCTGGGTAATCATCATGGCTATCTAAGCCCCATTGTTCACCGTGTTTGCTTAAACTAAAGCTGTCGCTGGCAGTTTGGATGCTGATTTTTTGGATGTTGTCTAATTGCGCCGATAACTCAGGCAATAACACGGGACTGTCGGTGTCATCGTCTTTTTGTGCATCGGGTGAACTCCATTTCATCGCGGCAAACACGACGGCTGCCGTGATTAAAGCTAAAATCGCTAAGGTTTTAACGTTCATTGTTACTATCCTGTTTTGTGCTTTTTTGAGTGCAAACTTGTACGGATGTAGGGTGGAATAGCGCAGCGTATTCCATCATAAAGCTCTGCAAATCGCTAAGTTGGGAACAGATTACAAACCTTATGGTGGAATACGGCTTGCGCCTATTCCACCCTACGACTC
>QKBZ01000171.1 GCA_003245895.1 Beggiatoa sp. | reverse complement strand
CGGTTGCCTTTACCCTGTTAGTATTAGTCGTGCCTTTACTGCTGTTTATGCGCGGTTTGCTACACGATAAACGCCGCAGCTTTTTGCTTATCAGCATTTTTAGCTTGTTTTATTTCGCTTTGGGAGTAGGCAAGTTATACAGCGGTTTAGATCAACAGTTTTACGCCATTAGCTTAACCATTTTGAGTTTAGTGCTGCATCTCAGCTCTTTGTTTCATGTCAATGCCTTAGTACGGAAATTAAGACGAGAAGCGATGCAAGCCGCGATAGAAAAAACACAAGAAACGACTGCTTAACCAAGGAGTGGAGTGATGTATTTTTTATTAATGTACGACTATGTGGACAATGTCACCGAATTACGCAAACCGTTTCGTGAAGGCCATTTAGCCTTAGCACAAAGCTACGTCGCTCGCGGTGAATTGTTGTTAGGCGGTGCCTATGCTGATCCGGTAGATGGCGCGGTATTGGTGTTTAAGGTTGAAGATAAGGCGCAAGTCGAGGCATTTGTTCAACAAGACCCTTATGTTGCGAATCAGTTAGTGACGAATTGGCAAATTCGGGAATGGACTGTGGTGGTCGGCAGTGCGTTGTAGGGTGGAATAGCGTTAGCGTATTCCACCATAGATTCCTGCACATTGTTAGAATTAGTTCAGACAACAAGCCGCAAGGTGGAATACGGCTTGCGCCTATTCCACCCTACATTTTACCCTTTCTCCAAACACGCCCGAATCCGCAGCGCTGCCTCTTTACATTCCTCCAAAGACGCAACCAACGCCATACGCACACGATTTGCACCAGGGTTAATGCCATCCGCCGTTGCGCGTGATAAAAAGCTCCCCGGTAACACAGTCACATTTTGTGTCGCAAACAATTGGCGTGCAAACTCGGTATCACTATCAGGCACTTCCGGCCACAAATAGAAACTGGCCTCTGGGCGTGTGATAGGCAGTACAGGGCTTAAAATATCCACTACTGCATCAAATTTCGCCCGATACAACGCACGGTTTTCTTGAACATGCAGTTCATCTGACCATGCGGCAATGCTCGCCGCTTGCACCGTGCTAGACATCGCGCAGCCATGATAAGTGCGATACAACAAAAACGGGCGCATGATTTCCGCATCGCCTGCCACAAAGCCTGAACGTAAACCGGGGGCGTTTGAGCGTTTAGATAAACTGTGGAACACCAAGCAGCGTTTAAAATCTAAACGTCCCATCTCGGCACAGACTTGTAACAAGCCTACCGGTGGGTTCGCTTCATCGGCATAAATCTCCGAGTAACACTCATCCGAAGCAATAATAAAATCATGCTCATCCGCTAACGCCAACAACTGACGCAAAGTCTCCGCACTTAACACCGAGCCGCTAGGATTAGCAGGGCTGCAAATGTAGAGCAATTGGCAACGCTGCCAAATCTCTGCGGGCACTGCGTCAAAGTCAGGCTGAAAATCGCGTTCTGCCAAGCAGTTCAAATAATAAGGCTGTGCACCGGCTAATAAGGCCGCACCCTCATAAATTTGATAAAACGGGTTAGGCATTAATACCAACGGTGGCTGTGCCGTTTGCGTATCAATCACAGCCTGTGCAATGGCAAATAAGGCTTCTCGTGTGCCATTCACCGGCAAAATATGCGCATTAGGATCAATGCTTTCAGCGGGCAATTGAAAACGCCGCGTTAACCATTGCGCAATACTTTGACGTAATGCGTCATTGCCACGTGTCAGTGGATATTTACCTAAGCCATCTAAAGCTTGGCTGACAGCCGTTGTAATAATGCTAGGTGTTGGATGTTGTGGCTCACCAATCGAGAGATTGATGGCTGAACGCTGGGGCGGTGGGGAGCAATTCGCTTTGAGTTGATTTAATTTTTCAAACGGATATGGATGCAGGCAATTTAAATTTGGGTTCATAATGGCTAATGGTTAAATTCTAAGGATAGCGTCCTGAGTCGGCGGTGAGTTCATCACCGAACTGACGGGAACCGGTAAAGTGAAATAGAAAATACTCCCTTGTCCTACGGTACTTTCAACACCGACTGACCCATTTAAATGATGGGCAATGCGTTCAACAATGGACAAACCAAGACCATGACCTTCTTGCCGGTGTGTTTTCAAGCGAGTAAACGGCGTAAATAATACTTTTTGTTGCTCCTCGGATAAACCCTCGCCGTTATCTTGAATCCAAAATTTCACCTGACCATTAGCCTGTAAGGTCGCACCTAAATTTAACACGGGCGGTGTGCCACCATATTTCAACGCATTACTGATGTAATTTGCCCAGATTTCCTCTACCCACGGTGCATAACCTTGTGCAACAGGCCATTGTTTAGGGAAAGTGATAGTTGCGCCTGTTTTCTCAATTTGCATGGCAAGCCTTTCTTGTGCTTGCTGCACGATGTCTTGCATCTTCAATGGCTGCACTTGTAAGGCTTGTTGCCTTGAAACGCCTGCTAACATCAATAATGCATCGATGATACTAAAGGTACGTGCAACAGACTGATGTGCTAGGTCTAAATAGCGCAAGGCTTTTTCTGAAGGAATTTTATCCGGCACAAACTCATCTTTAAGCAAAGATAATAAACCAGAAAATGCACTTAATGGATTTTTTAAGTCATGCGCAACCGTATGCGCAAAAGCATCAAGTTCTTGATTACGCGCTTGCAGTGTTTTCTGCAATTTAGACAGTGCAAGGTGAGTTTTAATACGTGCTAACACTTCCTCTTTATGAAAAGGCTTAGTAATGTAATCAACAGCACCCATGCTAAAACCACGTACTTTATTGATAGTATCCGTCAGTGCTGTCATAAAAATAATGGGAATACTAGCGGTTTCTTGGTTTGATTTTAGACGTTGACATACTTCATAGCCATCCACTTTAGGCATCATAATGTCTAGCAAAATCAAATCAGGTTTATTGTACTGCAATACTTCAGTACAGCTTTCCCAGTTCTCTGCAACCAACAAATCAAAACCTTCACGCGATAAATGCTCATACAAAAGCATAATGTTACTAGGGGTGTCATCAACGACTAAAATGGTTTCATTATGTTCTTGGAAGCTCACAACGATATTCCTATAGTTTATTGGCACGTGAGGGACTTTATTTATTTTTTTCTTTATCTTAGGCCAAAAAATTTAACTGTCAATATTAACAGTTCATCATAAGAAAACACTTAATTTAAATTAAACATTTTAACTTGAATTTAATAAACAAAGCTAAGCAATAGGTAATATAAAGTAAAACATGCTTCCTTTACCTGACTCACTCACTAAACCCACCTTTATCTTTAGTTGGTTAGCAATTTGCCGCACAATAGATAAACCGAGTCCATGTCCTATTTGTCGATTATGTTTTAATTGTTCTAATGAAGAAAATAAACCTTGTTGCTGTTCAGGCAATAAACCAGCACCATTATCTTTTAACCAAAACTGAACGCTGCTTTCTGCCTGTTGGCTTGCACCAAATTCCAACACGGGTGGTGTGCCTCCATATTTCAAGGCATTACTTAGGTAATGCCACCAGATTTCCTCTATCCAAGGCGCGTAACCAAGCACTTTAGGCCACGTTTTAGGCACAGTAATACTGGCTTGTTTGTACTCAATAGTAGAGGCTAAGCGTTGTTGTACATTACGAATAATGCTTGCCATATTGATTGTTTGTAACTGAACTGTTTGTTGACGAGAAACCCCTGCTAGCATAAGCAGCGAGTTAATCGTTTCAAAGGTACTATCAACCGATTCAGTGACTAATGCTAAACGCTTTGCCGCTTGAGCAGTAACAGGTTTTTGTGTGTGATACTCAGCTTCTAAATAGTTTAAAGTATCAAAAAAGTCAGCAAGCGGCGCTTTTAAATCATGAGCTACAGCATGAGCAAATGAATCAAGTTCTAAATTGCGTTGTTGTAATTGCTTTTGCAATCTTACTAAGTTTAAATGATTTTTAACTCTGACTAACACTTCTTCCATTTGAAATGGCTTAGTAATGTAGTCAATTGCACCAAATTCAAAACCTTTTACTTTATTAGCCGTATCATTTAAAGCCGTCATAAAAATAATAGGAATATCCCGTGTGTCAGGGTCTGCTTTTAAACGTTCGCACACTTGAAATCCATTTATTTTAGGCATCATGATGTCTAATAAAATTAAATCAGGTTGCCCATATTTCACCGCTTCA
>QKBZ01000399.1 GCA_003245895.1 Beggiatoa sp. | reverse complement strand
TAATATTCTTATGCGTCATGCACAAACAAGTACGGTTATACCCTTGATCTTGCGCACTGTGCAACGCGCTGTCTGCATCAGAAATCAGCGTTGCCAGCGTGGTTTCTGCGACACCTTCAGACGACGTTAAACCGATACTAATAGTCACCTCAATGCCTTCCGGTTGCAAATGCGTGATGCGCTCGCGCAGTTCTTCAGCCAAATGTTTGCCCATTTCTAAGGTGCAATCTGGCAATAACACGGTAAATTTCTTACCTGCGAAACGCACTACCATCGCTTCTGGCGGAAAATACTCGTTTAAGAATTTACCCACCACATGCAAAATGTGGTCGCCGATCATATGACCTTGCACTTCGTTGATCACTTCAAAATGATCAATATCCACCATCATTAAGCACACATTATCTTGTTGCTGAATAATGCCCGGCCCTTCATCTAGCAAAAAGCGTTTATTGCGCACGCCGGTCAAGCTGTCAGTGGTCGCTAAATGATACATATCGCGCGAGAAGCGTTTTAACACATTGTATTGATGTTTCACCAATAACAACGATTTAACCCGCGCAATCAACACTTCTTCAATCACCGGCTTGGTAATGAAATCATTTGCCCCTGCGTGGAAAATTTCTGCCTGACACTCTTTATTGTCTTCTATCGTGATCACTAACACCGGCATTTCTTGCCGCGAGTAATGCAACTGGGTGCGAATGGCATACAGCAAATCACCGCCCGTCATCTGACCTTCTAAGAAAAAGTCAGTGAACACAATATCGAAATCGCTGGTGTTGTCGCTGACATTGTCCGGCGTTTCTTTAGCTTTTTTCAGCAGGGTTAAGGCTTCTTCCGCACTGGTGGTGTGCGTGATGTATAAACCGTGTTTTTCCATCAAGGTTTGCGTGGTTTGCGCGGTGCTTAAGCTGTCTTCGACATATAACACCCGACCCACTAAACCTGCATGTCGTTGCGACACATCTTTAATGAATTCAACTAACTTTTTATAGCCCAGTGACTTATTAAAATAATCGGTCACACCGGCTGAGAAACCTTCGCGCAACAAGCGAGTATCAGCATCACTAGACACCACGATTACGGGCGTTAAGTGCTGTTTCTCACTTTTCCGAATTTCATGACATAAATCTAACCCATCTAAACCCGGCAACAGCAATGAAGTGGTGATTAAGTCGAATTTTTCTCGATGCAAATACTCCAATGCTTCTTCTGCACTGCCACAAGTGACAATATAAGCATCGTGCATTTCTTTTTGCAGAATATGTGAAATGATCGAACGCGCCACTTCTGAGCGGTCAACGATCATAATGCGACTGGTCTTTTGCATGGGGCTAAACTTTGTCAGATTTGTCATCGTTATTCAGGTCTGCTTTATTGTAGGACACAAAGAACCTGACAGAACTGGCGATTGATAAACAGATTCATCATCACTTAATCATACTATAGTCAGTCGTCACAGTGGGTTTTATGACTGAATAAAAGCAAAATTTTATACATTAAATTTATTTTTACGGTTGTTCAGCCTCACCCACACAGATAGCTGATCTCATCACCACATTTATCTGTGATTGTAAGGGCTTCGTGCAGCAGGGTAAATGCTTATGCTCAAACACATTAAAAGATTAGAATGATTCTAAAAAAACGATAAACTATCGCTTTCACAAAAAAACAACTTTACATGCTTATCAGCATATCCAAAAACGTCACCCGACTGTCATAAAGCCATGATGAAGGGTAGCAGAAATCTGCTCAAATGACAGCCTATTGTAATTCACTGTAACAATTGCAATTATTTTTAATTTTCTAGGCAATATGACTACCTAACGAATGCAATCTTGTAGGGCAGATAAGGCATAAGCCGTCATCCGCCGCAAGTGGCTTGGTTTAAGCTTCAAGCATGTGATGTCGGATGACGACTAAAGCCTTATCCGACCTACAAACACGCGTAACTTAATGGCTGCGCGATTCATGGCGGTGTAAAAAATTTCCCTGTCTTTGTCTGCCTTTAGGTTAAAATTAGAATAAGTCTTTATTTGTTGTTGGTTTGAAGCAGGAGAATAACCCCGCATGTGTTTAGGTATCCCGATGCAAGTGGTTGAGATTAACCAATTCGTTGCCCGTTGCACAGCCAAAGGGGTTGAGCGCGATGTCAGCTTGTTTATGTTGCAGCATGAAAATTTAGCCGTGGGCGATTATGTCATGGTGCATGTCGGCTATGCCATTCAAAAAATGACAGAAGAAGAGGCGCATTCCTCTTGGGAATTATTTGATGAAATGGTGCGTTTAGAAGAGGAAGCTCTCGCCGCCTATCAGCAAGGCAATAAACCCAATGCATGAAATGTCGTTATGTCAGGCCTTGTTAAACCAAGTGGAACAAGTGGCGCAACAACATAATGCCCGACAAGTCAGCAGCATTACCGTGCGTATTGGCCCCTTAGCTGGCGTAGAAGCTGCTTTATTAGCTCAAGCATTTAGTATTGCCAAACTAGGCAGTTGTGCCGAGCAAGCGGAATTAATTTTGGAAAGTTTGCCCATTACTGTGCGTTGTCGTCTTTGCCAAGCCGAATCAACGGTGGAAGTGAATCGCTTATTATGTGCAGCGTGTGGCAGTTGGCAAACCCAGTTGCTCAGCGGTGATGAATTGTTATTAGCCAGTGTTGAGCTGGTTAAATGAGTGTGAAGAGGCTTTTTGTGGGATTGGCTAGCATTTTGAGTTTACTCAGTTGTAGTGGAGAACGACCTCAGCAGGTCAATACCAAGCCGCCACAACTCGCCGCCTGTCCTAATTCACCCAATTGCGTGTCCTCACTCAGTGCAGAAACAGACAGTCAACATTTCGTCACCCCTTTTCGCTACCATAGCACGCTAGCGCAAGCTCAGGCACACCTGCTGACGGTGATTGAAAACACGCCGCGCACGACGCTGGTGACGACACAACCACAATATATTTATGCGGAATTTACCTCTTTAGTATTCCGCTTTGTCGATGATGTCGAATTTTTATTTATGCCTGAGCAACAGTTGATTCATATACGTTCAGCTTCACGCCTAGGACATAGTGATTTCGGTGTCAATCGCAAACGTGTCGAAACCCTCCGCCGTCATTTCGAGGCATTAAACCACCGTTAACCGTTTCTCCTAACTTAACCAAACACGGTTGCTCATGAGTTCAGATAGCCAATTTTCTTTATTAAAAGAAAGACGGTTTGCACCGTATTTCTTAACACAATTTCTTGGCGCATTTAATGACAATGTCTATAAAAATGCTTTAGTCATTTTAATTGCCTTCCAAGCGGCGCAAGCCAGTGTCAATAACAGCCATGTGTTAGTCAATTTAAGCGCAGGTTTGTTTATCTTGCCCTTTTTTCTCTTTTCTGCCAGCGCAGGGCAATTAGCCGATAAATACGAAAAGTCCATGTTAATTCGATGGATTAAATTATTGGAAATTGTCATTATGGTATTGGCCGCCATCGGCTTTTATTTGCAAAATGTGACCTTTTTAATGCTGGTGCTATTTTTAATGGGCACGCAATCAACGCTATTTGGCCCTATTAAATACGCGATTTTGCCACAGCATTTGCAACGCGATGAATTAATGGGCGGTAATGGTGTGGTAGAAATGGGCACTTTCTTAGCCATTTTGCTCGGTACAATTACCGGCGGCGTGTTAATCGCCTTAGATTACGGCACTGTGGTAGTTTCGATTACGGTGGTGGTCATCGCGATTGCAGGTTATCTGGCAAGCAGCTTTATTCCTAGTTCTCCTCCTGCTGAGCCTAATTTAAAATTTAATTGGAACCCCATGTCCGAAACATGGCGTATTTTGCGCATTACTGCTTATGACCGCTATGTTTTCTTATCCATTTTAGCCGTATCATGGTTCTGGTTTTACGGTGCACTTTATTTAGCACAATTCCCCAGTTATACCCGCTTAGTGTTAGGGGGAGATGAAACCGTCGTCACCGTGTTATTAACCATGTTTTCCTTAGGCGTAGGTTTAGGTTCTTTATTATGTGATCGCTTATCAGGTCATCAAGTTGAAATTGGTTTAGTGCCTTTCGGTGCGATTGGCATTACCTTATTTAGCTTAGACTTGTCTATCGCTGCCAGCATGCCCGCTGAAGATTTCAGCACGTTTTACACCGCCGCAGAATTCTTGCAGCATTTCTCTAGTTGGCGCGTTATGGTCGATATTTTATTAATCGGCATGTTTGGCGGTTT
>QKBZ01000228.1 GCA_003245895.1 Beggiatoa sp. | reverse complement strand
AACCTGCAAACGCTGGCTCAGACAACAAACTACATGGCGGATGACGGCTTTCGCCTTATCCGCCCTACAATACTGCTGTAACCGCCAAGGTTACATGGCTTGCATCAAAAGCCACACGAATCGGCATCTGTGTTTGCAATTGCAATGCCTCAAGTGAATCAAATGAAATTAACGCCGTGAGCAATTCCCCACTGCTCAGCTCTACTATTACCTGAGTTAAAGGCTGATAAGGGTTAATTTCAATGATGTCACCACTGAGTTGATTGTCATAACTCACTTGTACACCGCTTTGCGGTAACAGTAACAAGATCAAGACAGAAGGAATCAAGGCATATACCAGTTGCCCTAACTGCAAGTTCAACTCTTGCGCCGCCTGTTGTGTTAACAGTGCAGTGAGCATACTGCCATCTTGCAAGCCAATACTCACCATAAACCACTGCTCTTGCTGCGTTATTTGGGTCACCTTACCGCATAACTGATTTTGCTCGCTCACTTGGCTGCTGGCGGCATGGCTTAAAGCTAAATGCTCAAACTGTGCTAAGCGCTGGCTTAATTGCACTAAATACTGCTGATGTTCTTCTTCTAATGTGCGGAACTCAGCGACCAATTGCTGCGCAAAAGCCGTTAACTGCGTGCCGCCCTTCTCTTTCCCGCCGCGACTGCTTAACACTAAAGGCAAGGGCGAGAGCTGATTCAGTTTATCAATCATGTCCCACGCCGCTTTATAACTCATGCCCACTGCATTTGCAGCCCGCGATAAAGAGCCATACTCTTGTATTTTTTCTAATAATTCTAGGCGTTTGGGGCCTAGAAAATTCTGACCGCGCCGATGCAGCCACAACATACCCAGTACTTTCATAACGCTCGCTTCAATGAAAACATACTTTTTTTAGTGTTACAAAAAAGAAACAAAAAAAAGACAAGCTGCTACACAGCCTGTTTCAGGCATGATACACTAACAACCGTTATTCAAATTTAATTTTATTTTGAATAACGATTATTAATCATGCGGTTACAAACATTTTTAAAAAATGGCACGTAAATTGGTTATAGGCAGTTTGTATCTCACAAAAAATCGTTTTTAAAGCACTTATCCATCAAAGGAGCTGTCATGTTATACGCTGAACCGAACCAACCAGGGGCAAAAGTTGACCTTAAATCTCGCTATAGTAACTTCATCGGCGGCGATTGGGTTGCACCAACTAAAGGTGATTATTTTGAAAACGTGTCACCTGTTACCGGTAAAGTCTATTGCGAAGTCCCACGTTCACAAGCGGAAGATATTGATCGCGCATTAGATGCAGCACATGCAGCTCGCGTTGCATGGGGTAAAACCTCTCCTGCGGCACGTTCACTGATGCTGTTAAAAATCGCAGACCGCATGGAAGCGAATTTAGAAAAATTAGCCTTAGCAGAATCTTGGGACAACGGTAAACCAATCCGTGAAACTTTAGCTGCTGACGTGCCTTTAGCTATTGACCATTTCCGTTACTTTGCAGGCTGCATTCGCGCCCAAGAAGGTAGCTTAAGCGAAATTGAACACGACTTAATAGCGTATCACTTTCACGAGCCATTAGGGGTTGTTGGCCAAATTATTCCTTGGAACTTCCCATTATTAATGGCGGCATGGAAAATCGCGCCTGCTTTAGCAGCCGGTAACTGCATCGTGTTAAAACCTGCTGAACACACACCAATTTCTATCTTAGTGTGGATGGAATTAATTGCAGATTTATTACCTGCTGGGGTATTAAACATTGTAAACGGTTTCGGTGTAGAAGCCGGTAAACCGTTAGCCACTAGCAACCGTATTGCTAAAATTGCCTTCACTGGTGAAACCAGCACCGGTCGTTTAATCATGCAATACGCTTCACAAAACATCATTCCAGTGACTTTGGAATTAGGTGGCAAATCACCTAACGTCTTCTTTGAAGATGTGATGAGTGAAGATGATGCCTTCTTAGACAAAGCCTTAGAAGGTTTCAGCATGTTCGCTTTAAACCAAGGTGAAATCTGTACTTGTCCTTCTCGCGCCATCGTTCAAGAGTCTATTTTCGATGAGTTCATCGAAAAAGCGGTTGCTCGCGTGAAAAACGTGAAACAAGGCAACCCATTAGACACTGACACGATGATCGGTGCACAAGCCTCTGATGAGCAAATGGAAAAAATCATGAGCTACATCGACGTAGGCAAGCAAGAAGGTGCTGAGTTATTAACCGGTGGCAACCGCGCTAAATTAAACAGCGGCTTAGAAAATGGTTACTACATTGAGCCAACCATTTTCAAAGGCAACAACAAAATGCGGATTTTCCAAGAAGAAATTTTTGGCCCAGTATTATCCGTGACTACCTTCAAAGATGAAGAAGAAGCATTACACATCGCTAACGATACCTTATACGGCTTAGGTGCTGGCGTTTGGTCTCGTGATGGTAATCGTGCATTCCGTATGGGTCGTGAAATCCAAGCCGGTCGTGTTTGGACTAACTGTTATCACATGTACCCTGCACACTCTGCATTCGGTGGTTACAAACAATCTGGTATTGGTCGTGAAACACACAAAATGATGTTAGATCACTACCAACAAACTAAAAACTTATTAGTTAGTTACAACCCAAGCGCGTTAGGTTTCTTCTAAACCGAAAAGCCAAACGTGACAAGCTCGTAGGGCGGATAAGGCGCAAGCCGTCATCCGCCATAGAGTACTGCACATTATTAGCATCAAGATTTTTTAGGTAAAGCATATGCTCATCTGACAAAGCTTTATGCAGATAACATGCAAACGGCGGATGACGGCTCACGCCTTATCCGCCCTACTATTCTAGGTTCGTCTGTGTACCTAAAAACGGCAGACCCGATTTTTTTACTCGTTTGCTCGTTCCAACGCGCTTTGCGTGTGAACCCGTAGCGGCGCGCCTGCGCCAAATCTTGAATACGGGAGCAAGCGAATTCGCGACGCAGGCGCGTCGAGACTTGCTCCCACGCAAAGCGCGTGGGAGCCAGAAAGCACTATTTGCTTAATTTACCAGTTGCATTGAGGTGGGAAGTTTAAACAGCTAACTGTTTAGCTTCCCTTTTTTTTCGGGAGAATAACCATGTCTGTTTTACGCGTCACCGCCACCGAAGCGGCACTGGCTTTAATCGAAAAATTACGCAGCAAACACGGTGCGTTAATGTTCCACCAATCCGGCGGCTGTTGTGACGGTAGTGCACCGATGTGTTACCCCGACGGCGAGTTTATGGTCGGCGACAGTGACAAACTACTGGGCGAAATTGGCGGCTGTTCTTTTTATATTGGTGCTGAGCAGTACAACTACTGGCGACACATGCAATTAATCATTGATGTTGTCCCTGGTCGAGGCGGCATGTTTTCCCTAGAAGGCCCTGAAGGTGTGCGCTTTTTAACCCGTTCACGCTTATTTACGGATGAAGAAGTAAAAGTGCTAGCTGAAGAAGATGCTGCTGCGCCTAAAACCCGTTAGCAATTATTCCGCTGACTCTGCGCGCCAATTTTGTGTTTTTAATTGTTCACGGAATAGGCGCATTAACAACTCAATATTGCCCACACCAGCATAATTTAAGCGTGTGATAAACGCGATACGTCGGTGCGGCCCTGATTCTTTTAGCGGCACTAAACGCAATTCAGGGTTGCTGGTCAAACTGTGATCAATCGCCATTTCAGGCACTAAAGTAATACCCATACGCCCCGCCACCATTTGAATTAAGGTGTATAAACTCGTCCCCGCCAAAGAATGATTGCCATCTGAGGCTTGCAATTTACACGCGGCTAGGGCATGGTCACGCAGGCAATGGCCTTCCTTGAGCAGCAATAGATGACTATTGCTCAAAGTTTCGCTGTCAATGGTCTTGTAATTCGCAAGTGCATCCATACGATGTGTTACGACCCAGAAGTCCTCTTGCCAAAATTCAAAACAGTGCAAGCCATCTGTGGGGTAGGGTAGAGCAAGGATCGCGGTATCAATATCACCGTTACGCACTTTATCAACCAGCACATGCGACTGCTCCTCCAAAATCGTCAACTCGAAATCAGGGTATTGTTGACGCACGGCGGGCAGCACTTTCGGCAGTAAATAAGGCCCAATAGTCGGAATCACGCCGATGGTCATAGGATAATTTAACGGCGCGCTTTGGCTGCGGGCGAGCAAATATAATTCGTCTAGCTCTAGCTTAATCAAGCGTGCTTTTTGTAGAATCTGCGTGCCTAACGGTGTCACCATCACACGTTTATTGTCGCGTTCAAAAATCTGCACACCGAGCTGGCTCTCTAGCTCAGCAATGGCCGTGCTTAACGCCGACTGTGAAACAGCACATTGTTCCGCCGCCTTTTTAAAATGGCGGGTCTGCTCAACGGCGAGCGCGTAGGTCAATTGCTTTAGTGACACCATTCGAGGGTACCTCAACGTTCAGAAAAATCGATTGTAGAAATCGATTTTATTCATTTTTCATTATCAATCAACTGACGTAGACTTTATTCCAACGTCAACACACAACGGGTGACTTAAACCCACCACTTAACTCCTTAACAAAGGGATTTTATAGCATGTCTAAAATCAACCAATCTATTCCTGAGTTTACTGCACAAGCGTTTCACAATGGTGAGTTCAAAACTATCACTTCTGAAGACGTGAAAGGCAAATGGTCTATCTTCTTATTCTACCCAGCAGACTTCACTTTCGTTTGCCCAACTGAATTAGAAGACATGGCGAAACAATACGACGAACTGCAAAAATTAGGTGTGGAAGTGTACTCAGTATCTACTGACACTCATTTCGTACACAAAGCATGGCACGACACCAGCGCAGCGATTGGCACTATCAAATACCCAATGTTAGGCGACCCAACCGGCGCAATCTCTCGCGGTTTCGACGTGATGATCGAAGAAGAAGGTTTAGCATTACGCGGTACTTTCTTAGCTAACCCTGAAGGCATCATCAAAGTTGCAGAAATTCACGACTTAGGTATTGGTCGTTCTGCTAAAGACATGGTTCGTAAAGTGAAAGCAGCACAATACGTTGCTAGCCACGACGGCGAAGTATGTCCAGCAGCGTGGGAAGAAGGTCAAAAAACCTTAACTCCTAGCCTCGACTTAGTTGGCAAAATCTAAGCCTTCTTAAGTTATAGCGTGTCTGGCTTAGGTCAGGCACGCGCCTTCTCTCTAGCATCACAATCACTTAAGGGTAGCAAACCATGTTAACGCCAGACATTTTAACCGCATTGAAAGGATACACCGCGAATATGCAGCATACCGTAACATTGGTTCTGCAAGCCGGTGAACATGATAAAAGGGACGAGTTAGTTCAGTTTCTTACTGACTTTGTATCGGTATCTGATCGCTTGCAATTGGAGCAACGCGACGCAGGTTTACGCAGTCCTGTCAGCTTCAGCGTTGAAGCCGACGGCAAAGACACCGGCATGCGTTTTTCCGGCATCCCCGGTGGACATGAATTTAGTTCTCTAGTATTGGCGGTGTTGAATTGCTCAGGCACGCCGCTGAAATTAGATGAAAGTATTCAAAATATTGTGAGCAATATTCAGGAAAAATTACAGTTTGAAACATTTATTAGCTTAAGCTGTCATAACTGTCCTGATGTGGTACAAGCGTTAAATCAATTTGCCATTTTAAACCCGAATATTGAATCAGAAATGATTGACGGTGGTTTATTCCCTGAGGTAATCGAAGAACGCAATATTCAAGGTGTACCAACGGTTTATTTAAACGGTAAAGTATTTGCCAATGGTAAAATTGATACTGCGCAATTATTAGATAAATTAATCCAGTTGTTCCCGCATATTAAAGATGCAGGTGGACAAAAAGCAGAAGCGTTACCATTGCAAGATGTGACTGTAGTCGGTGGTGGCCCTGCCGGTGCTGCCGCAGCGATTTACGCAGTGCGCAAAGGCTTAAAAGTGACGTTAATTACTGATCGTTTAGGCGGTCAGGTGAAAGATACCATGGGGATTGAAAACTTAATTTCAGTGCCAAAAACCACTGGCCCAGAATTAAGCAATAATTTGCATCTGCATTTGAAAGAGTATGATGTCACAATTAAGGAACATTTCCGCGTTGATAAAATCGAAGACGGCAAAACCAAGGTTGTGCATTTATCCTCTGGGGAAAAAATTGAAACCAAGACCTTAATTCTTGCTACCGGTGCAAAATGGCGTGAATTAGGTGTACCCGGTGAGAAAGAAAACATCGGTAATGGGGTAGCGTATTGTCCGCATTGCGATGGCCCTTTCTTCAAAGGTAAAGATATTGCGGTGATTGGTGGCGGTAACTCTGGTATTGAAGCGGCATTAGATTTAGCCGGTATTGTGAAATCGGTAACAGTGTTCGAGTTCATGCCCGAACTGAAAGCGGATCAAATTTTGATCAATCAAGCAGAATCCCGCGATAACATCACGATTCTGAAAAATGTTGCGACTAAGCAAATCGTAGCAGAAGGTGGCAAAGTCACCGCGATTGAATACCAAGATCGCGCCACAGAAGAAGTACAGGCGAAAGAGTTGGCAGGCGTGTTCGTGCAAATTGGTTTAGTGCCTAACAGTGCATTTGTGAAAGATTTAGTCGAAACCACTCGTTACGGCGAAATCATGATCAACGAGCGTTGCGAAACGAACAAGTCAGGTATTTTTGCCTGTGGTGATGTGACCACTGTGCCTTATAAACAAATCGTAATCGCGATGGGTGAAGGGGCAAAAGCGTCGTTATCTGCCTTTGACTACTTGTTGAAGAATTTTTAAGGATTTGCACGGTCTTGTAGGGCGGATAAGGCGTGAGCCGTCATCCGCCGCAAGAGGCTTGGTTCAAGCTTCAAGCGCATGATGTCGGATGACGGCTAAAGCCTTATCCGACCTACAAACACGATTAACTTTAATGGTAGTAACGCGCTTTGCGTGGAAACCAGAAGATAAGCAAAACTGAATCGTTACAGCGTACTTTAAATTTAAAGTGCGCTTTTTTTATGCCTGTCCCTGCTCAACCTCATTTTCACAAAATCCCCTAGCGCAAACACGGTTATTCCCGCATAATGTAGCGATTGTCAGGTTTGCTACAAGCAAACAAGTATTCAATTTTAACAAAATCAATTGCTTGCAAGGTGGCATATCATTTGCCCTTACCTTTAGTAACATCCAGACCTGACATTTAACAACGACACACAGGGGTAAGCATGGCTGAGATCATCAAACGTAACAAAGCCTTGTCTGTCAGCCCATTGAAAACCAGTCAGCCGATAGGGGCTTCCCTGGCTTTTCTAGGACTGCAAAAAGCAATGCCGATGATGCACGGTTCTCAAGGCTGTACCGCATTTGGTAAAGTCTTTTTCGTTCGTCACTTCCGTGAGCCTATCCCTTTGCAAACCACTGCGATGGATCAAGTCACCACTATTATGGGGGCTGATGACAGTGTCGTAGAAGGTCTTAAAACCATTTCCGAAAAATCCAAACCTGCCATTATCGGCGTGGTCACCACCGGATTATCTGAAACCCAAGGCACCGACATTCGCCAAGCGGTTAAACTCTTTCGCACCAATAACCCTCAGTTTGATCACATCAAAGTGGTACCAGTAAACACACCTGACTTTTTAGGGTGTTTAGAAACTGGGTTTGCGGCAGCGATTTACGCCATGATCGAACACTTAGTACCTGAAGCTGAGAAAGCAGGTACGCAAGCAGGTCAACGCCCGAAACAAGTCAACGTGTTGGCGGGTTCTGCCTTAACCCCTGGCGATGTTGAATTTTTAAAAGAAACCATTGAAAGCTTTGGTTTACGTCCAGTCATGATCCCTGATTTAAGTGATTCACTGGATGGCCATGTGGTCGAAGAAGAATATACCCCGCTCACCCTCGGCGGTTTACCGGTCTCCGAATTTGACACCTTAGGCTGCTCTAAAGCGACGATTGTCGTGGGACGCGCCTTATACCGTGCCGCAGATTTACTGCAAAAACGCACGGGTGTAGAAGATTATCGCTTTGACACCTTAATGGGCATGGAAGCGTTTGATCGCTTATTAATGACTTTGCAAACCCTGTCTGGCACGCCTGTGCCTGATCGCTACGAGCGACAACGCACCCAATTGCAAGATGCCATGTTAGACACTCACTTTATGTTAGGACAAGCACGTATTGCGATTGCAGGTGATCCTGATGAAGTACATGGCTTTATTCAATTAGTGCAAAGCATGGGCGCAGAAGTGGTGACGGCGGTAGTGCCTTCGCATGTTCATAACGGCGTGTTAGAAGCATTGCCGATTGAGCAAGTCAAAGTAGGCGACTTAGAAGACTTAGAACTGAGTGCGAAAGAACACAATGCACAAATTGTCATTGGTAACTCTCACGCGGTAGATTCTGCCGAGCGTTTAGGAGTACCAATTTTACGCGCCAGCTTCCCACAATATGATTTTGTCGGTGGTTTCCAGCGGACGTGGATTGGCTACAAAGGTACACGGCAAGCCTATTTTGACTTAGCCAACTTAATGTTGAGTCAACACGCCCAGCATGAAATCAAACCTTATCATGCACTGTACAGTCAAAAACTGGATGAAATGCCTGAGGAGTTTAGCCATGTCCTTGATCCAACGTCGTCTGCAAATCATCACATCCGACACTAATGAGGCTGTTGATATGGAAAATAGTGTTCAAGTTGCGTTTGCCAGTACTGATATGAAGCATGTGAACCAACACTTTGGTTCTTCAAAATCCTTTGTTATTTACACTGTCAGTGCAGACGCTGCGGCTTTAAAAGAAGTGTCTCAATTTGAAGCCTATGCACAAGATGGCAACGAAGACAAATTAATCGAAAAACTGTCATTACTAGACGGTTGTGCCGCCGTATACTGCCAAGCAGTGGGTGGTTCAGCAATTCGCCAATTATTATCGCGCGATATTCAACCCGTTAAGGTGAGTGAAGACGCAGAAATTAGCGAATTAGTAGAAGCCTTGCAAGAAGAATTGCGCAACGGCCCAACGGCGTGGCTTGCGAAAGCAGTCAGCCGTCAAAATAAAACTGATGACGATAGCCGTTTCGACGATATGGAAGCCGAAGGCTGGAACGAATAACCCCTTGTTTTAATTTTTGCGTGGAGAAAGCAGATTTATGAGCAGCTTAGTATCAATTGCTGAAGACGATCCATTGTTAGAAGGTGATTTTGCCAAAGAAATGTTACGTCAAATGCGTGCATTAGACGCTTACGACATGTACGAAACTTGGAGTGCTGCACGCATTTTATCGCCTTTTGTGTTAACCAAAGAGCGTAAAGCAGAAATTCCTGTCATTGGCGATCCTGATGAAGTCACCATGTCTCGTGTGAAAGCTTATTACAATGCATTGTCTTTCTTAATCGAGAAAAACTGCGGCTTAATGGCAATCCCTATGGTGAACTTAAGCCACGAAGGCTTTGGTCGTGCGGTTATTTCCGTTGGCAAATTAATTGTCATGGACAAAAACTTACGCGACGTTCACCGTTTTGGCTTCAAAACATTTGAACAAATGAACGAAGAAGCCAGCAAAATGGTTGATAAAGCCGTTGCAATGGTAGAAAAGTATAAAGAAGTTGCTAAAGCATAATGTAATTGAACTGAGGAGTGAGTGTTTATCATGACTGAAGAAGAATTGAAAGCCCTGAAAAAAGACGTTTCTAAGAAAAAACGCATCGCCAGTGAATGGGCCTCACAATTACATGATTTAGTCGAAGATCGTTTACCGGCTGCCTTTGATGAAATTCCGAACATTTCGGAACAAACCTACAACGCATGCAAAGAGTGGGCAGAAGCTAACGCTGCATTGCAAGCTGCAGAACAAGCATAAGCTGATTTTATTTCCCTCCCTCGATGGTTAGGGACAGTTAGAGCAGTCAGTAATATGTTTCGCTGTCCCTTCTTTTTTCGAGTGAGTTTAGTTTGTTGAGTGAGGATATGTCTATGTCAAACATTACTGGCATCACCCGTGGTGGCTCTGTTTGGGAACCACAATTCGTAACTGAATTAAACCCTGCAACTTGTATCGGTTGTGGTCGTTGCTATAAAGTCTGCCCCCGCGACGTATTTGAATTAGTTGAGCGCTCAGAGCTTGACTTAGACGATGCAGAGATGGATGACGACGATTTTGATGATGATGACAACATGATGGTCATGGTTATCAGCAACGCGATGGATTGCATTGGTTGCCAATCTTGCGCCAAAGTATGCCCTAAAAAATGCCACACGCATCAAGCGGCAGCGGCTGCTTAATTGTCCTTCGTTGTAGAGTGTGTCGCTGGGACAGTTAATTGCTGTATACTGCCGCCAGTGACACATTCCCTCCAAATAGATAACTTTGCTTATGTCTCAAGACCTAGATAAACAAATTGGTCAATCTCGCATATTAGGCGAGGCTGTTTGCGCAGCGATGGAAAATGAATTATACAAATTAGGCTTTGAACAAGCCGTTGAGTTAGCGCAACAGTTTGCAAATGCCCAATTTGAAATGATCCGCGATCCCTTTGATGGACGGGAGAGCTTAAAAGGTACATGGTTAAATACTAAAGGCCGTAGCGTTGGCAGTATTTTATTTTATCCAGATGGTGCTTTTTACGCGGAATATGATGTGGTGTTGCCACATCCTAAAAAATCACAATGGTTTGTCGAAGCGATGACCGCATGGGGACGCGGCGACCAAGTGAAAACCGAAGCCCGCTTATTGCCTAACTTGAGTTAAAGTTATCTTGCCTACTGCTCATCATCTGTATGACTGTTTATTAAGTCATGCATGTAGCACGCCTGTTGAGGAAGTGCTCATTGGCTTAACATGGACGCTTTGCCGTGTTGGCGAACACTCAGGCTTAGCCATGAGTCCCACCCAGCCGACGCGCACCTTGCCGTGGTCAGGACAGTTACGCGGTTGCCCGCAAGCACAACTAGCAGAATGGTTGAAGTCTTGGCAACCGTATGAAGCCAGCATTGCCATGGCTGCCCTGAATGCCGTTATCAATCAACCGAATAACCCTCTACTTACACAAGCGCAAGCCATCAGCGTACCCACTGGTTTAGGCAACTTAGCGGTGTTTGAACATTTTTTGCCTCAGTTACAAGGGCAAAAAGTGGTGGTGATTGGGCGTTATCCCAATTTAGAGCGTTATGCGGATCAAGTTGAATTAACGGTATTAGAACGCCAACCCGGCCCGAATGATTTACCTGACACTGCGTGTGAATATCTCATCCCTGAAGCGGATTGGGTATTTTTAACCGCCACCAGTATTCCGAATCGCACCTTTCCCCGCCTTGCAGAATTAGCCCGTGATGCCAAAACGGTGTTGATGGGGCCGACTGTGCCTTGGTTAGCTGAATTTGCTGAGTTTGGTATTGACTACTTAGCAGGAGTGAAAGTGATGGATACTGATTTATTACGACAAACTGTTGCGGAAGGCGGCGGGGTGCGCATTTTTGAAGCACCTGTTGCATATCATGTGTTGCCTTTGTCTGCTTAACCGCTTGCAACCACAACAAGGAACTCCACCATGCATCACAATGTCCGCGTCATTCTTTATCATAAGCAATCAACCAGTGCGCGTACTTTATTTTTACGGGTTAATGACACGGTGTGTTTATTCGATGGTTTACCCACCTTATCGGATATTCAAGAAGAAGCTTGCGATAATGTGTTAATCCATCCTACGGCAATTTTACAAGAAGTTGAGCAACGTCTGAATTTACCGGCAGGCTGCTTAAAAATTGACGAAGAATTTCAAGCCAAAGTCGATGCACCTGACGCGCCTATTCCAGTGTTATTAGCCAGCTTCACCCAAACTGACCCGCCACGCGATTTAGTTGCTTCCTTCGGTGGACAATTTATTGCAATTACTGAAGCCAGACAATTACCACAAACCGAATTGCAGTTATTACGCCTTGCTTATCAAGCAATTATGGAAGGCTAATAACGAATGATGTGTTTCGCTTGCGAAACGCATCATTATCCCCTCGTTGCAACCATGCAAGTTGCCTCCCTCTTCTTTTTTCCCCTGTCCACAATACTGTCTTCTGTTTCCTCTTGAGTTTTGTCTGATTACTCGCACTTGTTATTAACTCACATTGCGCAAAACGCTGATGTAGGGTGTGCGAAACGCCGCCGAGAGCCTTT
Source organism: Beggiatoa sp. (assembly GCA_003245895.1). Classification (GTDB taxonomy): domain Bacteria; phylum Pseudomonadota; class Gammaproteobacteria; order Beggiatoales; family Beggiatoaceae; genus SZUA-411. The sequence continues at coordinate 3,648 of QKBZ01000228.1, read as the reverse complement.
GTGTGTGGTTGAATTCAAGCGGCGTTTTGCCCACCGTTACGGGCTTAAACACGGTGGGCAAAATCCCACATCAGCAACAGTTAATGATTAAGCTGCATACCGTGTGGGATTTCGCACACCCTACAACCTGTGCGTAAGGTGAACTATTAAGACCAATCTTTAAGAGGATGACTTTATGCGCGTATTTATCACCTTTGTTTTAGGCTTCATCATTAGCCTGAATGTTTACAGTGCAACCTGTGCCGATGGTTTTCCTGCCATCGAATACGGTAATTATGAGCAATATCAAGCCGACTATGCCAACGCCAGTGTAAGTGCGTTACAAGAAGCGCACGAGGTTTTGCATAATATTTTAATGAATGGCGAAACGGCTGATACACCTGCATTGTTAGAACAGCAACAAGTGGTTGAGTATTTCTTAGATTGTGCACAAGTGGACGCTGATATTGTTGCAGCGGAAGACCCAATTACTGCTGATTTTAGCGGTAGCTGGTACAGCTATTGGGGCAGTAATCCCGACGCACGTGTTCCGATGAACTTAGTGCAAAATGGTGTAGAAGTCGTTGGCAGCTATGAATATCAAGGAGGGCGTATTGAAGGAACGGTGACAGGTAATGTGTTATCCGGCACTTGGTCACAAACTAATGGCAGCAACGGCTATGTTGAATTGACTCTAAATGATAACGGCACACAATTTAGCGGTCGTTGGCGTTATCCTGAGCAAGATTGGGTGGTAGACCCTTGGAATGGGTATCGATAAATTACTGCGATTAAGTTAAAGACATGCACGCTTGTAGGGTGTGCGAAATGCCGCCACTGAGTTTGCGTGTCGCAATGCACTTGCTCGGCATTTCGCACACGCGGAGAAGTTCTAACATCATGCAGACTTCTCCGCGTTCGCACCGCAAAAGGACGCGGCGCAAACCCTACAATAGCTTAAACTACCTACTAGGTACCAATAATCCCGCCGTCATCTTTAGTAATGACCACAGTTGCAGAACGTGGACGCGCGTTATTAGGCCATGAACTGAATGCAGTTGGTGTTGCAGGTGTGGTATCGCTGCTTTCACCTGGATGCTGAATATTTACAAACAAGGTTTTTAAATCTGGAGAAGCCGCAATCCCTGTTACCTCACAACCTTTAGGCCCTGTTAAGAAACGGCGGGTTTCACCAGTGCTTGGGTCAGAAGCTAACATTTGGTTGTGGCCGAAAGGCTCGAAGATGCCAGAACCGATAGAGCTAGAGCTAATATCAGTTTGAATCCATAAGATGCCGTTAGGGTCCATCCATAAACCGTCTGGACACGAATACACATCACCATTGATAGTACCGTGATAGTTCTCATCTTCTAAGTCTGGAGAACCGGCTAACACATAAATATCCCATGTGAACGTGGCGTTAGTCACGTCACCATCAGTATCACGCCAGCGAATGATGTGACCCATTTGGTTGTTTGCGCGTGGGTTAGCAGCATCAACTTGGCTTGCAGTACGGCGACTGTTGTTAGTCAATGTTGCATACACTTCTTGCGTGTTGGCGTTAGTGGTAATCCACTCAGGACGATCCATTGGGGTTGCACCAACGGTATCAGCGGCTGCACGCGCTTTCACTAAAACTTCCGCTTGGCTACGGAAACCGTTTTCAGCCGTTAAGCCATTTTCGCCGAATACTAAAGGCAACCAAGTGCCTGAACCATCTTCATTAAACTTAGCCACGTATAAAGTGCCTTCGTCTAATAAGCTCATGTTAGCAGTGCGGTTGCTAGCATTGTAAGCATTAGCAGTGACGAATTTGTAAATATACTCAAAACGTGAATCATCGCCAGAATACACTGCAACGCGGTTATCAGGGGCTACTAAGTAAGCTGCATTTTCATGAGAGAAACGGCCTAAAGCAGTGTGTTTAACCGGTTTGCTGTCAGGATCATAAGGATCAATTTCGACAATCCAGCCAAAACGGTTAGGCTCGTTTGGATTTTGATCTAAATCAAAACGGTCAACTTGTGTTTCCCAACCATAGCTGCTGCTATTCGAGACACCGTAGCGAGAATAATCATTTAAATCTGTGTCGCTTAAGCTCGCGCCACTACGAGAACCAAAGTATTGGTGGAAGTTTTCTTCACACGTTAAATAAGTGCCCCAAGGGGTATAACCGTTTGCGCAGTTATTTAAAGTGCCTAATACTTCAGTGCCTGTTGGATCATCAGGTGTCATCACGAACTCAGTCCCTGCAACAGGGCCTGCTAATGTCATTGGTGTTGCACCTGTGATGCGGCGACCATAGCTAGAAGGGCGCACTACACCCCAAGCACCATTCGTTTTTTGAATTTCAATCACAGACACACCGTGTGCTGCGATTTCTTTATTTGCTTTTTCTAAAGAGTAAGTACTAGGCGAGTAGTTGTAACCACCGTCGATGTGAATTAAGGCATCATCAACGTATTCATGGTTCATGGCGAGTAAACCGTGATCGCTGGTTTCACTGCCTAAAGGTAAAGAGAAGTAGCGCATGCCGTCGTGGTGCATGCCTGCTTGTTGTGCTTGATCCGCTGCTGAGTTTTGCGCATCAAATAAGAATTCTGGCCCATCAGAGACAGGATCGCCCCACGCATATAACACGTTACCGCTATAACCTTCAGGTACATAAACAGTATCGTCTGTGCTGGTCGCAATTGATTTAAAGCCCAGTGGAGGCGTAGTTGCTTCAGTTGTGGTGCTGCTAGCAGATGTGCTGCTGCTTGTATTGTCATTGTCGCTACCACAACCTGTTAATGCTAAACCACCAAACATAGAGACAGCGGCTGCATTCAAACCACCGCGCAACACTTGGCGGCGTGATAAGCGTTTGTTCAGGATTTCTTCAAAAGTCTGATTATTAGAGCGATTGCACACTAAATCATTGCTATCGTCTTGCATGATGTCATTTCCTGTAGGCTAAAGAGGAGAAGGGGAAGGTGGGCTATGGTATACCAAGCTATCGCCTGCAAATAAGACTGTAGGATGACAAGACTGTTACAGATTGGTGAAGTTTTGATGACAACAAGCTAATACTTTGTTTTTAAAGAAGTAGATAGCGCAGATGAATAATTAAATTTGGCTGTTTATAACACTTTCTGTTGATCACAGAGAATTGAAGAAGCTTGAAGCCTGTCTGTAATGGTCTAATAATCTTGAAGAAAACAATAGCCAACAAAAGTTGGTAATTTAGGAGAAATTAGATGAATCAGACAAATCGTAAACCTCGTAAGACATACACAGCAGAGCAGAAGCTGGAATATGCCAAGTTGATGGTGGAAGAAGGTTATAGCAACAGACAAATAGAAGAAATCTCAGGCGCAGGCACAACAGCCGTCATCCGCTGGAAGAAGCAGTATTTATCAGAGTTGAAAGGTGAAACACCGCAAGGCAAACATGCACTGACGGCAGAACAGCAGCGGATTCAGGAGCTAGAAAAGCAGCTTTGGCGAACCAAACGGGATAACGAAATTCTAAATAAAGGCTGCTGCTTTCTTTGCCATGGACAACTGGTCACAAAGTTGATTAGCCACGTAAAGAAAGCGAATACCCAATATACCGTCACAGAACTTTGTCAGTTATTTGAATTGAGTCCGAGCACTTATTACTACCATGCTCGACCTAAACCAGTTG
>QKBZ01000195.1 GCA_003245895.1 Beggiatoa sp. | reverse complement strand
TTCTCCCGTTCGGTAACCTGTTTCCAGTTCTTGTCTCTGTTCTGGACTTAGATTAATTATTTTTGTTCGCATGAATAATCCTAGGACTCTGCTGCAATACTATAGTCTATCTTAATCTTGGTTATTTTTGTCCAATTACTTAGCATAGGATAATTTGCAACTGCGTAACTCCTATATTAATATTTTTTATGGAAAAATACTGTTTTCTACTTGACGGGGAACAGAGTATCTACACGCTGAAAATCCTGATTCAGACACAAACAGTTTTTACAGCCTAGGCATTTTGGAAACGAGAGAAACATCGGCTGACAGCTAACGCCTTGTCCAATCCACAAAACCCACTTAATTTAAGTGTATTCCCTCTCTCACTTTCCTCAACTTTATTCAATTGAAATACTTTCCCTTGGGTTTAATTTAAATTCAATAACCCCTACAATGTTAATCGCCTGTTTATGGAAAGCATGACTTGCGCGGGGTGATTTAACCCCTTGTTTATGTGGTATATGTCAGACCGGAGAACTCAAATAATGAAAGGCGATAAGAAAGTCATTGAGTATTTAAACAAAGTGCTCACCAATGAACTGACTGCTATCAACCAATATTTTTTACATGCACGCATGTACAAAAATTGGGGATTCAATGAACTGAACGAACATGAGTATCATGAATCCATCGACGAGATGAAACACGCTGATATGGCAATCGAGCGGATTTTATTCTTAGAAGGCTTACCTAATTTACAAGACCTCGGTAAATTGAAAATTGGTGAAGCCCCTAAAGAAATGCTGGAATGCGATTTGGCGTTAGAAATGGAAGCCATTCCTGTGTTGCGCGAAGCCATTGCCTATTGCGAATCTTGCAAAGACTTCGTGTCTCGTGACTTGTTTGAACACATTTTAGAAAGTGAAGAAGAACACGTCGATTGGTTAGAAACCCAATTAGACTTAATCAGCAAAGTGGGTATCGAAAACTACCTGCAATCCCAAATGGGGGATGAATCCTAATTACTTAGGATTGATGCCGTATTTCCGTTGGCTTGCTCTGAATGGTTTATATTTAGAGCAGGCCGCGACACCAGCAAGGCGGGTTCTCGGTATAATTCTGCCACATACATACCCATCTCATGTTGCAAATGCTGATGGCAGCTTGCCAGCATGTGTTCAAACTGTGTTTGCCAATGGTCATCATGATTTTCTTTCAATGGCAGGTTTGGTAACGCATAAGCGTTGAGTTGAAACAACTGATACACACTAAAACGCGATAAATCTTGTGATAATGCCCAGCGGTTTAAGCTGGTCGTGTGCACAATATTCGCTTTCTCCAAACTGGCTAACAGTGCTTCTAATTGATCCCGATTCAGCATTGGTTCGCGATCTTCCAAGCTATCAATGCTTAAACATTCCCCTTTGCCTTGTGCTTCCCATAAATGCCCCAGCAGTCGAATTACATAGTAAAACTTTTTGCTGTGCTGATAATGCGGGTGCAACACTTCATCTCGATAGCTCAGCAAGCTATGGGTAATTTCAGCCCCAAGCAACACAATCACCCAACACACATAAATCCACACCAAGAAAATCGGCAAAATGGCTAAGGCTCCATAAATCGCCTGATAAGTCGGAAACTGGGTGACATAAAATGCAAAACCCTTTTTAGCCAACTCAAATAATAATGCCGCCACTAAACCACCTGCAACAGCAGGGCGAATCGGCACCCGCTGGCTGGGAACAAGGATATATAACACCGAAAAGGCGCACGCGGACATGATAAAAGGCGTTACTCGCAACACATGAATATTGTTCGTTGTGTCAGAAATCAGAGGCAAGGACACAATATAAGAGCTAACCGCTAGGCTAATGCCCATTAACAGTGGGCTGAGTGTTAACACCGCCCAATAGACTAAAAAGTTCACCACAGAGGAGCGAGGGGTTTGGGTGCGCCAGATGGTATTTAAAGCGCGGTTAATCGCCGCCATTAATAAGATAGAGGTCGCCATTAAACCGCCGATCCCCAGTGCTGTTAAGCCTGACGCTTTTTGCACAAACTCTAATAAATAGGTTTGCAATAATTCGGCTGAGGTTGGGACAAAGTTTTGGAACAAAAAGCTTTGAAAATCGTCTGTTAGGTTTTCAAAAACAGGGAAAGCCGTAAAGATGGAGAAGGTCACCGCCATCAAGGGAACGATAGACAATAAGGTGGTGTAAGCGAGGGCAGACGCATGTTGTGGACAACGATCTTCAATAAAGCGTTTTCCCAAGAAAACAAGGAATTTAAATGGGTTAGCATTTAGCGTTGAGGTTAATGGAATTTTAAATGTTAACAGCATGGTGCAAGAGGAAAGGCTATGACAAAGCAACAGTTATTGGTATTTACCGATTTAGACGGGACGTTATTGGATCATGATACCTACGATTGGCAAGCGGCAGCTCCTGCTTTATCGAGGCTAGCGCAAGCTGAAATTCCCGTGATTTTCAACTCCAGTAAGACGCAAGCGGAAATTTATAACTTACGTCAAACCTTAAGTAATCGCCACCCGTTCATCGTCGAAAATGGCGGCGCGGTATGTGTGCCTGAAGGTTATTTCAGTGCCTCTGGTTTGCCCAGCTCTGATTCATTGAAAGTGACTTGCTTTGGTCGTCACTACACTGAGCTAACGGACATATTAAAACAAATTAGAGCCGAACATGGTTGGAAATTTCGCGGTTTTCAAGACTTGTCAGATGAAAGTGTGGCGGCCTTAACCGGCTTATCAGTGGCACAAGCTTCGCGAGCGCGGCAGCGTGCCTGCTCGGAGCCGTTGGTGTGGGAAGACAGCGAGGAAGCGTTAAATACCTTTACCGAACAACTGGAAGCACTGAAGTTACGCATTGTACGCGGTGGACGCTTTTTTCATGTCATGGATCAGTTTGATAAAGCTGAGGGCATTATGTGGTTGAAAAATCATTATAAAACGCGCTGGCCAGACCGAGAGTTTATCTGTGTTGGTTTAGGTGATGGCCCTAATGATCAACGTATGTTAGAGAGTGTAGACATTGCAGTGGTGATTAAAGCACCGCATCAAACGCCGGTTAAATTGAACACGCATGCAGATGTGATTCATACCACAGAATATGGCCCCAAAGGCTGGCAAACTGCGATGACACAAGTTTTAGCGCGTTACGATATTCCTTAAACAATACAGTTCAAGACTTGAAAATGACTGACTGTCCCATAGTCTGAAAGCATTCTAATATTTTAAGGAGTAGTAAGACATGAATAGATTCACAGCTTTAGCGTGCAGTAGTCTGTTGTTGTTAACGCCTTTAACAGGGTTTGCGCAGGAAACTGCTTTGAATTTATGTACCGGTAGCAAGGCAGGGACTTATTACCCTACGGGTGAAAAAATTGTCGTGCAAGCTTCTAAAGACTTAAAGATTAACGTCATTGAAACCAACGGTTCTAGTGATAATTTACGCAAATTGAGTAACCGTGAATGTGATGCGGCCATTATTCAAGCTGATGCGTATTTTGCGACCCGTGAAGAAAATAGCCGCTTAAATATTGAGCGCACCACCGAATTATATGATGAGTATGTGCATTTAATTTGTAACCGTGAATCCGGCGTGGGTGATGTAGGCGATTTAGAAGATCATCCAGAGCGTTATGTGTTGATGGTCGGTGAGAAAGGTAGTGGCACTGCTTTAACTTGGCGCACCTTTACTATGTTAGATAAAGATTATGCCAAAGTGCCTACCTTACCAATCGGTGGCGCACATGCCTTAGCCAAGGTGATGGAAGGTCGAGAAGCACAATGTATGATGTATATCGGCGGCTTACGTTCACCTGCCATGATGAAATTTGACGAACAAGGTGAAAGCTTGAAGTTAGTCGAAGTTGATGACGGCGATTTCAACGATAAAAAAGATGATGCCGGTCATCGCATTTATGAATTTACCAAAATTCCGTCAGGCACTTATGACAAGATGCAAGGCAGCTTCTTTGGTAGCATTGAAACCTTAAAAGTGAAGTCTGTGTTAATTACGGATAAACGCTGGATTCAAGAGCACCAAGCCGCTTATAGCAGCTTTGTCGAAGCCGCATTAGCCGCTCGCCCACACGTGTTAAAAATGGTTGGGCAACTGAAATAAGTTAAGCCTTTAGCTGTAGGGCGGATAAGGCGCGAGCCGTCATCCGCCGCAAGTGGCTTGGTTCAAGTGTCAAGCACGTGATGTCGGATGACGGCTAAAGCCTTATCCGACCTACAAAATCACTTAATTTAATGGCAGTGACACAGCGTGTGGGAACGAGTTTACAC
>QKBZ01000040.1 GCA_003245895.1 Beggiatoa sp. | reverse complement strand
GTACCGGCAAAACAACATTGGCTAAAGCCCTCGCCCAATCTTTACAAGTCGAATTCCAACGCATTCAATTTACCCCCGACTTACTGCCTTCTGATATTTTAGGGGTTTCCATTTTTGATCAACGCGATCAATCATTTCATTTTCATAAAGGCCCTGTTTTCACCGAAATTTTACTGGCAGACGAAATCAACCGCGCCTCACCACGCACACAATCTGCTTTGCTAGAAGCGATGGGTGAACAACAAGTCAGTTTAGACGGGGTGCGCTATCAACTCGGCGATTTATTTTTTGTCATCGCAACGCAAAACCCCATCGAATTTCACGGCACATACCCATTGCCAGAAGCACAAATGGATCGCTTTGCACTGCGCTTTCGCCTAGGTTATGTCAGCGTTGAAGAAGAAGTGGATATTTTAAGCGCACGACAACACAGCCATTTACAAAGCCTAGATGTACCTGCTTGCTCAACTCGTGAGGAAGTACGCCAATTACGCTTTGCCACCTGCAATATACGCATTAGTGATGAGTTAAAACGCTATATCGTCGAATTAGTACGCGCCACTCGCCACGCAGAAGGGGTACAAATGGGTGCAAGCCCCCGTGCTTCGCTAGCCTTAATGCGCATGTCACAAGCCTTAGCCCTATTTGACGGCATGGAATTCGTCACCCCAGACCACATTCAAGAAATCGCGCCTGCTGTGATTGCTCACCGTATGAAATTAGACTCTCAAGCCCATTTTGCCGGTCATGAGGCGGAGAAAGTGGTTGATGAATTATTAAGACAGGTGCCAGTGCCGCTTTAAGTGGTAATTTTTTGTGGTGCAAACGCGGAAGAATCTAACTCACGTTACGCAAAACGCTGATGTAGGGTGTGTGAAACGCCGCCGAGAAGCTTGGGTTGTTTCTGACCTTTATCGGCGTTTTGCCCACCGTGCGGAGCTTGGTGGGCAAAATCCCACACCAACGACAACGGATTATCAAACGGCATACCCTGTGGGATTTCGCACATCCTACAACGCGTGCAAGATAAGCTCACAACCAACTCCCAATCAACACAAACGCCGCCCAATAGATCGGATGTTTAAATTCAGTCTCTAACATGGCTAATTGAGTGCGCTGCATTAACTGCGCCCGTGACAAAGTTGGCTCTTGTGCTAAGGTCTGATAAAACAAGCGCATAAACTGGGCAGTGGCTTGATCATCAACTTTCCACAAACTGGCTAAAACACTGCGAGCACCTGCTTTAACAGCAATCCCCGCCAGCCCTAACGCTGCTCGCATAGCTGCCGCTTGATCCAAAGCACTCGCCGCCGTTTCACAAGCACTTAAAGTTAATAATTCAACGGGTTGTTGTCGGAATCGGCTAATGCGAACAAAACGCTCTAACTCATTCAGTGTTAAGCGACCATTATAAGTGAGCAAAAAGCTATCATTAGGGTTGCTATGAAATTCGCTATGAGTGGCAAAATGGATAAATGGGTAAGGCTGTGCGCGTAGTTGCTCTGTTAAGTTTTCAGAAACAAACGATTGATTTTTCAGCGGTTGCTCGCCACCAAACAAATCATGTAACAAACTCAACTCTTGATCCACTGCGGGCAAAGCAGGGAACTCTTGCACCGCATCGGATACACCACCTGCCAGCATTGCTTTTGCTGTTTCGGTTAATGGACGTGGATCAGTCAGTTGTAAACTAGGCGTGATAACAATGGCATATTGCTGCGCTAAATAATGTCGATCAGGCGATATTAACGCGGCAAACGGCAAACGCAAGAGTGCACCATGAGGCACGATCACTAAAGTGCTGATTTGATGTTGCTGCAATAATGGTTGGATTGGCGTAATTAGCCATTGATATAACTTTTCACTTTCTGCTGTGGCTAAACGGCGGCTTAAAAAGCGTTCTACCAATGCCGTTAAATCGCGCTCCTCACTGTCTTTGCGCGTCACTTGGTATAAGTGCTGTCGGAATTGGATTAATAACTCAGTGCGTTGTGGCAAGATAATGGGATAAAAAACCGCCGTGTCATCGGTTAATACCTGTGCAAGCTGGCGTTTTTGCCGCATTTGCAAAGTCACACATTCATCTTGATAAAAGTTTTCTAGCTCAACAACCCGATAACTTTCCATCACTTGCTGCGCTTTTTGCAATAATTGCTGCTGAGTCTCTGCCGTTGCCGCTGAGGCTTGCGCTAATAATAAATCCAGCAAATTAAAGTAGATAGGCGCAATAGACTCCTCAAACTCTGAAGGTGTCACCGTTTGATATAACACAGGGCGTACTTTTTCTAAACTCACCAAGGCCGCTTGATAATGCTGAATGGCATCAGAAATCTGATCTTGCTGCTGTAAAATATATGCTAATTGCGCCTGCCAACGATACACACTATCAGGCCACGACTGGGCATAAAAAATCGCCCGTTGTGTCAAACTTTGTGCCTCTGCCCAGCGTTGCTGTTGCTGATATAACTGCCCCAACTCACCTAAAGCAAAAGCATGTAAACGCGCATTATCACTTTCATCACTTAATTCTGCGGCACGACTTAATAACTGATAACGCTGCTGAATTTTCAGCGTTTGATATTGCGCTAAGCTAATAAAATTCAGTGCTTTATCTGCACTGTCTGGTAATTGCTCAAGATAATTTAAGGTGTCTGTTAAACGCTGTGTTAACGGCTGTTGCAAAGCTTTTTCGGTGTATAGCAAATTGAGCAAGATGCTGGCAGTGAGCCATGTTTCTTGCTCTGCTTGTGCTAAGTTTAAAGCCGTTTGGTATTGTGTATGAGCTTCGGCAAAATGTTGTTGTTGGGTTAGAATATTGCCCCAGTAATTGAGCGCATAAGCTTGTAAGCGGCGGTCATCTTGTTGTTCAGCTAATTGCAAGCTATTGGTGACAGCCGTTAAGGCAGTTTGAAATTGGCGGCTTAATAAATACAGTTCGCTAAGTTGACCTAATAAAGCTGCTTGAGCATGCGCATCTGTTTGCGTGCTTAATTGGGTTTCTAACAGTTGTAATGCTTTTGAGATTTGCCCTTGCTGCCGCCATGCACTGGCTTGCGTTAAGGCTGCTGAGACATCGGGGCTAAGTGACTGCGCCTGTAAGATAAAACTACTGAACAGTAACAAACTACCGATAAAATATTGAATTTTAATCATATTGCTGAACCCAAGCACCAAGCCATATCCTCAAGTTCTCGCGTGACGCATAGACGGGCGCGGACAGCCCCCCAAGTTAATTGGCCTGATATTTAAAAGCGTATCTAGCGTATATTTAGGCTGATTTTTAACCGAGCGATTGTTTTAAATTGTAAAACGAATAACTGGCATATAGTGTCTAAAATCGGTAAAATTTAATTAATTTCTACCCATCTTATTTCATTTCCCATTTGCCCTGATAGCTCAGTTGGATAGAGCGTTCCCCTCCTAAGGGAAAGGCCACAGGTTCGATTCCTGTTCAGGGCACCAATTAGCTGTTTCACACTGTCCCATACCATCCTTTAAATCCTTAATTTACATGCTGTTAGGTTATTTTGCTGTCCCAAATAGACCCGCAAAACCCCACCCAAGCGCAAGTATTTTGATGGTATTGCTGATGGTATTTGTTATTATCGAAAAATCGATACCATCAAAACAGGGGTAGTCTGATAGTGTTCAGTAAAATTAATGAGTTATAGACTTTACTGAAGCGAAAGATTGTACCATCAAAAGGTTTAAAGCAGTGGGTTTATCTGACGTTAGCATTCGCAAAGCCAAGCCAAAGGAAAAAGACTATAAGTTAGCTGATGTCTTTGGCCTGTATCTATTGGTCAAGGTCAATGGGACTAAGTGTTGGCGGTATAATTATCGCTTCGAGGGCAAGCAAAAAACGCTGAGCCTAGGCACTTATCCCGATGTCTCGCTAAAAGATGCCAGAGAGCAATTAACAGCCGCCCGTGGTCTGTTGCAAAAGGGGGTTGATCCCAGTGCTTATAAGAAGGCGACGCGCCAAACACGCTTGCAGCAAGTGACAAACCGCTTTGAGTTGCTTGCTAGGGAGTGGCACATTAAGCAACAAGCCAAGTGGACAGAGAGCCATGCTCAGAGGATTATGGCGCGGCTAGAGACTCATATTTTTCCGTATTTGGGCAATGTGCCTATCACTGATATTAGCCCGCCGGATGTGCTGAAGGTGTTACAGCGTATTGAAAGCCAAGGCAAGGGCGAAACGACGCAACGCTGTATGCAGTATTGTTCGCAAGTGTTCCGCTATGCGGTGGCTTCCGGCCTTTTAGAGAGTGACCCCACAAGAGACTTGCGCGGGGCGTTGCAGCCGTTCAAGGTGACACATCGCGCCGCTATCACTAATCCGGTGGAAGTGGGGGAGCTGATGCGGGCGATACGGGGTTATTCAGGGGAGCATGTGACGCGCTGCGCGTTGCAGTTGTTGCCTTTGGTGTTTACACGTCCTGCCGAACTGCGGCACGCTGAGTGGTCAGAAATCGACTTTGATGCTGCTTTGTGGTCTATTCCTGCCGATAAAATGAAGATGCGCCGCGATCATGTGGTGCCATTGTCCCGTCAAGCCTTGGCTATTCTGGCTGATATTCAGCCTTTAACGGCACATCGTAGCCGTTATGTGTTCCCGTCTATTCGTAGCGTTACGCGCCCCATGTCTGAAAATACCTTGAATGCAGCTTTACAGCGTTTGGGCTATTTGCCTACGCAGGTAACACCGCATGGTTTTAGGGTTATGGCGCGAACTAATCTTGATGAGGTGCTAGGGTTCCGGTTTGAGGTGATAGAAATGCAGCTTGCCCATGAGGTACGAGACGCAACAGGGCGGGCGTATAACCGGACACAGTATCTTGATGATCGCCGCCAGATGATGCAGGTTTGGGCGGATTGGCTAGATACATTATGTGGAAAAGGATTATAATTAGCGCAAATAAATAATAATAACAATTGCAATTAACTTTAATTTAGACGTTGAGGATTAAAAAATGGGTGATGTTATTTACACAGATAGATTTAACACTAGACGCGCAGTGATTGAAAGTGCTGTGATTAAAAATGCTGAGATTGAAAATACTGCAAAACTCAACATTAAAAATGTTGAAAGCCTTACAATTGATGAGAGTGCAGACGTTAGACAGGTAAAGAACTATACCAAAGTTATTAATGACGGTACTTATCTTACTGATGGACAAAGAAAAGAGCTTTTAAAGCTTGCTGATAAATTAGCTGAATATGAGCTTGAAACCAATAAATATGGTAAGCGTATTCCTGAAGAGAAAGTAGTTACAGAAAGCCAGAGAAAATACAATCAAAGCATTGTATCAAGAGCTTTTGCTTTCTGTAGATCATTGATTAAAGACAATGCTATAAGCTCAGGTAAAGACGGTGCTACGTCGATAGGTACTGTATTAAGCTGCGATTTTGAACATATCAAAAGACTGTTAAATGATAAGTTAAAAAACATTCGTAATAGTGATGGTGCCGAAAACCACGATGAATGGCGAAAGGCTACCATCATAGCCATACAAACTAGACGGCGTAGTAATCTCAAGATTACAGATGATAAGTTTGATGAATATGTACTAGCAGAATTTGATTCTGAGAGTATTAGCACTATTTCAAATGACGAGCTAAAACGGTTAAAAAGCTATACTTTTAGCAAGAATCCCAGCTTCATTAGCAAGCGGAAAGACAACAGCGTCAAGGCTAAGCGAAATGAGGTTTATAGAGGTTGGGTAGAGCATAAAAAGGCAACTGATCCAAGCTTTAGCCTTGAAGAAAAAAAGCTGTATAAATTTGAGATTTTCGCGGCTTTAGATGCGCTTAGACCTGACTTGTTTTCTATTGATCCCGATACCTTCGAGCTTTGGTGGAAAAATAACGATGGGATTAAGGAGATTAAGTGCAAGGTGAAGTCAGGACAACCGCCAAAACACCTAAGCGAGAAGTTCGCCAGATATATCAAAAAATAAATTTACCAGTTAATCAATAACTTATCTGATTCAAATATAGGTATAATATAGGTATACCTATATTGTACCTAGTTTCTTAACCAGCTTTCCCCGTCCATCATTACCGCCATGTTTCACCACAACCCACAGAGGTTAACAACATGGCGGTTGATACCATCACTCCCCCAACCCTCCCTACAACTGGCTTTGTCCGACTCAGACAATTGCTAGTGTTCGTCCCCTTTGGGCGTAGCACTGTCTACCGCAAGATTCAGCAAGGGCAATTCCCCAAACCCGTCAGACTGTCCACAAACATCAGTGCATGGCGGGCTGAAGATATACACGCATGGATTGCCAACGCAGGGGAAACACCATGCACTTGATTAGCTCTAACATTAACGCTAATATTGCGGGTACTACTTCAAGAAACGGGATACCGCGCCCCGTAAGATATGCGGTTTTTTTATGCCTACAATCGGCTACTAACCGATTTATGGCGTTTGTTGGCTTATGCCCCGATATAAGGCAAGTTGCGTCTGCAATTTGCGCGAATAAGGGGAGCCGTTTTCTTGCGGTAGTTGCGGCCAACACGCGCCACCCTGCCTTAGTTCGGCGTGTGTTGGCCTGTTTCAATCATGAAATAGGAGCAACTACGCTATGACACACTCTAACTATTTTTCCTTAATCTCTGCGCAATTAGACGCTTTACACGCGCAACTCAGCGGCCTATGCAATTTAACGCTGGCAGCCGCGTCTGATACTGTCTTGACTGCTGTGCAAATCAACAGCCTGTTAACACCCATGTTGCAGACTGTGGACAGCGTTTATGACTTAGTTGACTTGGAAGCGCAGGAAACCCAAGAACCTGCCCAAACTGACCCCGCATTGCAGCCTCCCCCTATGATGCAATTGGCACACGGGCGGTGGATAGAGGTTTTAACGGCTGCGGGCATTCAAGAAAGCACACTAGGCAACACGCGCAAGATGGTAATCAAAGACGGGCGCGGGATGTATGTTAATAGCCTGAAGTCTTGCCCAGCCTGTGGTGCTAAAGACAGTTTCCGCTTTGATGACGCATCAGGACACGGGACATACTTTTGCAATCATTGCGGCAATGGCTGCGGCATTGATTTGTTACAAAAGTACAAGGGCTGGGGCTTTGCGGAAGCCGCTAAATTTGTTGAAAACACCTTATGGGTTAAACCTAGCCAAGAAGCAACCACCCCAGAACCTACCCCAACCAACCCCGCATTGCAGCCGCCTACGCTGTTTGATGAGCAATTGGCGCGTATGAAAGCGGAAGCCCCAGCCAAGGTAAAGCCCTGCATTGAGCGGGAATATGTCCGTATTGAGAGCATCCGCTCAAGTATGGGTATGCACCCTTACGCCCCTGCGAAAATTGCAGCCGTTGCTGGTGCGCTACTCGCTTTAGATGGTGAGTCACTCACGCCCATAGTTGTCTACAAAGTAGCTGACAATGACTATGAACTTATTCATGGTGAATTAGAGCTATTAGCCGCCCATCACGCCCGTGATAAAGCCCCAGACTTTGAAGAAATAGTTGCCTTTGTTGTGCGTGATTCAGCGGGACAAGAGGCTATGACTCGCTATTTAGATGCCTTTTTAGGCTTTCAGGTAAGCCCCCAGCTAGACGCACAGGAAGCCACAGCAGAGACACGCCCTTGCATTGAGCGGGAATATATCAGCCTTGAAGACATCCGCCCTTGTCATGCTGCCCACATGGCCTTCTACAAAAATGATTACTCATACGAACAGGTTGCAACCGCCGCTAATGCGTTGATTGCACTGGATGGCAACCCACTCACACCCTTAGTTGTTCGTGAGTTATCCGCTAACGAATACACGCTTATCTATGGTGAACTTGAGCTATTAGCCGCCACCTATGCCAGCAAAATAAACCCTAACTTTGAAGAAGTGCAGGCATTTGTTGTGCGCGATGACGTAGATGATAAAGCCACTGCTGATTACCTAGCCGCTTTTGTTGGCTTTGAGAAAGTGGAGGGCTAAACAATGGAAATCACTATCAAAATTGGCGACATTGAAAAGACCGTTAGCCTTGTTGCTGACACGCCTTTTGCCAATCTGTTTGCGCTTGGCTTTGTGCTGAATAGTGCAGGCGAATCTGCTTTAAGTGAGGCGGAACAAGCGTATTTAGCCAATCAACTACAAGTCGTAAACGATGAATGCTTATGGGCTATCCAAGGCTTAGGGCAAATGATGGCGAGCTTTTCCGGCATGCAAAACGACAATGGTGAGGTTTACGGTGTAGCAGAGGTTGGCAGCCTGTTAAAGAATCTAGCCGCCATGATGCGTCAATGCCGTGACTACTCAGGGCTTTTGCAATGGCAAAAAAAAGGCTCTCAAGTGTTAACTCAAAAGCCTGAATAATTTTAACTTAGACAAAGAATTGGCAGTCATTGGCGGGCTGCGTAATGGCGGCTAATTCTTTGTAAAGGATACCATAATTATGTCTGAGATTCAGGAAATAGCACGCGGGCGGTGGGTAGAGGTTTTTGAGTAAAACTGAGATAAATGAGAGTGAAAAACCGAGATAAATTCGGATGAAGTCGGATGAGGCCGGATGAATTCGGATGAAAACTGTAAAAAAATTTCAGAAAATACTGCTAGAATACGCTTAAGAGCATCCACTTATAATCATAATCAAAGGACAATCTCGTGAACCAAAACGAACTCAAGCAAAAATACACTGAGCTAGAGCCTATCCAGACAATTGACTTCAACGACTCTTGGGTCAATAAGGTGATCCCATTTGAGAACTTTATGAGCAATGGACAGGCAACAGCAGATACTTTTAGACGGCTCAAATCATTTAACATGACTGAGAGCTATGACCGCGCTCGCAATCTAAACCCTCAGCTATTTGACCTCGTTCTGTCAGCGTTTTAGCTTATATCTTTAGCAGCTTTTTTGCCGCCAATCACAACATATTCAAGCTCGCTCTTATAGTAGGCTAAGTAGCTACTACCCTGATACCACGTTTTTAAAACTTCCTCTGTACGCACATTAAACCGCAGTCGGCGTGATGCCGCTTTAAATGCACCTTGTGGTTTTGTTTGCGTGCTGGCAACAGAGTTAAATTGATAGCTACCCCGCTTATAAGTAGCTCTATATTCCCCTTCACTCATGCCACGTTCCACCACGAACTTATCCCAGCCATGCAAGCGTTTGAGATAATACTGATGAAATTCATACTCAGCATCCAGCAGTTTAAAAGCGGTATCCAAATCAATACCAAGCTGGCTACTCAAATGGTTTTGGGCGCTCAATAAATCCACATCTAGCTCGCCTAGATGGAAATTTGTTCGGGTTCCAAACCGGTCTTCTGACCATTTTTTAATCAAGCTACTGAGTGGATTACTTGAGTTTGTTGACCAATCAAGAAATATCTGTTGTAAGGCTGGCTTTGCATTGGGGTGAATGTTTTGAGTGACATAATCCTCAAACTTTTGCACTAAATCCAAGACTTCTGTCTCTGCTGCCTTAGAATACACTGCCCCATTAGGTGCTGTTTGCCGACTAAACCGCTTAGACTCCCACTTTTTGAACTCAGTTAAGTGCTTACCAAACCCTTTAGGCGTGTATTTACCCCGTAAATTATACCGGTCAATTAACAGTTTTTTGCGTCCCTTAACCCCTTCCACTAGCTCTTGCACGGTCTTTTCATCAAGCCCTGACATCTTCAGCAGTTCTTCAACTCGCTTATCTTTCAATTTGAGCAGTGATTTTGCGCCGGACTGCTCAAGCCACACGTCATCCTCAAATACTTTGCCGAACACCCGTGCCGATTGCGGGTTGATTTTAGGGTCTAGGAACGTGTTCACCTCATCAATATTGTCTTTGGCAAACTCTTTTAATGCACCTTGCGCACGAAATTTAAAGCTCGCTCCGGTATCAACAAGCACCAACTTGCCATTTTTCATCAGCAAATTATCATAGCCCAAGCCGATGACATCCCAATTTTTCAGCAACACAGAACTTGCAAAAATTCGGGACAATTCCTCTTTATGCTCTGCCATTTCTTCAGGTGTGAGTTTTTCCAGACCCGTTTCCCACCGGCTAACCAAGGCTAATTTCTTGTTGCCATCTGGTGCCGTTACTTTGCCGATTTTTAAATCAGGAACCGGTATGCCTAACTCTCTATAAATGAGGTTTGACGCATATTCCATGCGTGCATGCTCTTCATTTGGATAGAACTTCACATAATACTGAGAGCCATCCGACGAGATGTAAAGACCACCGGGCATACTTCCCATCTGTGAATCAGGAATAGCCAGCAAATCATCAAACTCATCTTGGGCAACAACAGGAGCGGCAACAACAGGTGGCTTAACAAGTGGTGGTATATCAAGAGCGACTACTTTGCCAATGGCTTTTTGTAAGGCAGGCGGTAATTGATCTAACTTGCCTTCCGCATGTTTGGCAAGGTTGTCATACCAGCCTTGACCAGTTGGAAAATTAAAGGCTGGATGTACGCCTTTTGCTACTTTCTGAGTTTGGCCTGTCCGGTTGTTATAAACCTCACGGTATTTCTCTGGAACACGAACGACTTTACCATTGCTATCAAGTTCAAAGGTATGCTCTGCGCCATCCTCTACTGTTTTGCCGCTTCGCTTAAGCATCAATTTAGAGAGTGAGCGCATCCGGCACTTACATTCAAATTCTTTTTTAGGAAAATGTCGAATTACCCACGGGTCATCAACACGAAATACCAAACCATCCCATGCACTATGTTCTATGCGTGAGTGTTCGCTGTTATTAGCATCATATTCAAGGTAAGGATGTGATTCTTTGCGGTCTTGGATACGCGCCCACTGTCCCTCGCTATGAGCATTGGCAAGGTTAGTGTTATAGATGATCTTCAATCGGTGTGGGCTGCCGAGCTGCACCTCACGAATTTCCCCCGTGTGAGGGTCTTCCATGTCTTTTTTGCCCCACCAACCTTTTTGAACCAAGGTCGGCTCTATCTCTTTTCTAAACTCTTCAAGGCTTTTCCCTTCTGCCAATGCCTGTTCAACTGCTTTTTGGAAGTCATCAACGATGTCCATTTGCATGACTTTGGCAACAGTAAAAGCCGTTTTGTGCATCTCAGCACTAACATCCTCCCATGCAAAACTGGTTTGAAGCCCCTTTTGCTGGAAGTAAACGATAGCTTCAGCAGGTGTTAAAACCTCACTTATCAGCATTTAAGCGACCCACCACGTTAGCCATAAACATACCTCGTGCTAACTTCTCTTGTGCAGTACGAGTTTTTGTTTTTTTGACAGCTTCTGGCAATCGGCGTAGCAGTTCTTCTAAAGTGGAACATTCTTTTGCAAGAGCCATTAATGGGTTAGTAATTGGAGATACGACCTCCTCCCACTCTTCAGACAAGATGTCGGCTAAATGTCTAATTTCATCTTCTTCTGTTGCTGGAGTCGTTGCGGCAAGTGCAGCAGTTGCCGCAGCCTTTTCTTCTTTTGGAACTGGTTGTGGCTGTGGTTCTAATGGCTTAGAAGCATTGGAAACATCGCCGAAAGTAGGCTCGCCATTTACAGGCATAGGGATTTTTAGTTTGTTCAATACATGCTTCACAGGGATGTATTGACCAGCACCGGCATTGATTAAAGTAGAGACTTGCTCAACGAGAGGTTTTTGGTCTTCAGCATCTTCAGTGATGAATTTAAAACCAATGCGCCCAGGGCGAATATCAGGAATGCGCCCATTTAATACTGCAAGTGGATACACTAAATCACGGGTTAACGTAGACTTTTCTTGCTTAGCATCACTTACGCCTAACTCCCACAGGCTCCGTTCGTGGACATTGCCTAGCGCGTTGGTTTTTGTACCGCCGCTGGAATCACTGGTTAGCGTGCCAGCTACTAAACATTTAGAAATTGCACGATCACACGTTTCAATCATGGTATTGAATGGGTCGGCATTCCCTTTTGCCACTTCAAGAAAGTCAATCGACATTCCTTCAGGAATGATGCCCCTTGCATTGTGACCAATGCTTACCAATGCGCGTAATAAGGTGTTCTTTTCTTCTGTACTAGCACCACTAGGATATTTACCAATCCCAATAGGAACACCATAAATCTCTAAAAGCTCAGCCAAATCGCGCAAAGCGTAATTTTTAAAAATATAAGGCCATGCCAACACGAAGGCCATACTGCTTTTCGTGATATAGCCGCTCAGTGACGGGTGCTTATGTGCAATCCAGCCAAATGGACGCAACGGTTCACCCATACCAGTATTCCGCAACAACAGCGTATTGCGGTCATCTGGATGCACAGTAAACCAGTTCGCCTCCCGATGAGTAATCGTAGGGTGCCACCGGTTTAGCTCATATTTCCATTCAATTTCTAAGCATGAATAACCTTTGATGAGACCATCCATCATGTTCAGAAACACATCTTCTAAATTGTCGATGGACTCAATTTGATATTTAATTTCTTCAGCTAAGCTTTTTTCTTGTGTCGTGGCATCTCTAGGAACTGTAATGTCCCATTCAAGGCTAGTGATAAGGCGTTTACGCTTACTGGCCTCTGTAAAAATTTGGTAGTCTTTCCGTTCCAAATCATCGGCTAAATCAGCTTGTGCTTTCAGATCGCCCATTTCAATTTCACGCAACAAATTGGCTAAGCGTGCCGGTGTCAAACCTGCTGTTGGATGCGTAGAAAATTCACGGTTTAACCAAGCCACTTTGCTAGTCTGCTGTTGCTCTAGCTCTGCTACAGAAATGGGATTACCGTATTGATCTAAAATCTTGGATTCACGCATCAGTAACACCCTATATCAAAATCTGGATTATTATCGTTGTAGTCATTGAAACCATTAGCCTCTTTAGGCGACCATCGTTCTAAACTGTCAGGCACTGCGGTAAATTCAATTGGTGCCGGTTCCATCTTGAAGACAGCATAAATTGCCATTGCCAATGCAATCGCAGTATCACCATGTCGCCATTTGCCATCAGTACCGCGATTCTTTTCATCCTCTGGCACTTTCGCCACACCTCGAACGATTTTGATGCTTCTTAAATCGCTCAACACATCATCATCCTGTGGAACGCAAATCTCATGGTCTTCAAAACATGACTTCAAGAGTGGCATGGTCTCGTGATACCACTCTTGAGAAGGCATGATTTCTTTAATCCGTGACCGACCAAACTTATCTGCACATGCTTCCGCAATAGAACTACCATTGCCCCGCGCATCAAGCGCACCGGCTTGAAACCGTGGCAAACGCGCTATCACAAAAAACAGGATTTGCTTTTGTTGCTCGAAGGGACAATTGCGGATTTCCACTATCAGTGGTGAGTGCAGCTTTAAATGTTGATCTTGAGTCAGTACCCAAATACCAGTTAAGTCACCAGACCGTGCAAAATCTTCTCCGAAGAAGTGTTTTAAATTAGGAGGGAGACTTGTTAAAGCAGGTAATAAAAACGACTGACACCAGTCATGAACCCAAGCAAAACGCTTGTACTCCGGTTCTAAACTGAACTCATCAGGAAACGATAGGTTTAATATTAAGCTGCGACTGGATGCCATGTTGATTGCACTCGCTCAGCAGGTACCATGTTTTGACGAATTAACATGGTGGTCAGGAACACGCCACTACCAGCACTCGGAATCACGTCTAATTCTTCAGCGGCGTTTTCACCGTAGAAGTCGTAAACTTCTTGTACCCACTCGTTTTCACTTTCCTGTGTCCACACTTGGCCTAATATCTGGCAAATGCGCTTGTACACACCTTGTGCCACGGCATTACGGAAAGTGATTCGATGTACAACGCCTGGCCGTTTGCCCGCTTTCATTTCTTTAATGAACTCGTTCCACGGATTATCCTCACCATTATGTGATGAGATAAAACGCATCCTACAGCCCCACATCATCAAGGCCCCGGCTGCTTTCAATAGACCTGCAAAGTCAGGATGAAACGCGCATTCATCAAAGGTGAAAATTTCGTTGGGGCGACCTTTAGAGCGTAAATTGGCAGGGCGGCTACTTAATGAGGTTTGTGTGTGACCACTTTTGTAACGGATTTTGTGGCGTAAAATATCCTTTTCGCCATCATTAAAAATGTCTTCTTCAACATCTGAGCAAGGCAGTTGGTAAACCTCTCTTGCCCACCATGCCGCGTCCTCAATATAAGCTTGGGACATATCTTTGTCCTGTCCCATATACCAAGCACTGCCACCATTCACTGCTGAACAATGCAACGCATCACTGCCCGCCTGTGACCAACTCACACCAACACGTCGTGACTTTTCAATTGCCGCAATTTGGCTTGACTCACTTAGCCATGCCTGTTGATAAGGCAACAATAAATCGTCAGCGCAAAAATTAGTCATTTAATTTCAGGATTCGTTTTTTGATGGCATTAATAGTGTCATCAGAGATGCCGCCCACTTTGCGTGCAATGCTTTCCACCGCATCCGCTGTTGCTTTTATACGGTTTTCCAGTTCTGTACGTGCTGACTGTAAGTTTTTAGCGGCAACACTGGCTTCCATTTGCACGCCTGCCAATTTGAAAAAGACTTTCAGGCGCTGATCAGGAGTGAGTTTATCTAAGTCAATCTCACTGATTCTTAGCTTGGCGAGGATTTCTTGGCTATGGTCATGCAGCATTGCGATATTAGACAAACCAATGTCGTGGGCTTTATCACCTAATGCCGTTAGTAGGGCTGTTGTGCCTTCTTGACGTGCCTTGATTGATGCTGCGCGGTCTTTTAAATATTTATTAATGTCACCGACAGTTGAGCGCGGAATATCATGACCACGTTCTTTCAAGGCTGCGGTTAAACCATCAATATCAGACCACGCATTCCCCGCTTGTCGCTGTGTTAGCCACTCTTTTACCGGTTCAGGCAAGCTGTCAAAAGTGTTGGGCTTTGGCATTAATCCCGATCCACACCGTCTAGCGTTTCGCCGTAACCACGCAGGTAATCAATGCCTTTTGAGGTTATTTTGCAGCCCCAATACTCACGTATGCTCACACTCGTTGCTTCGTATTCAGCTAAGCCATGCCCTTTTAGATACTCGACAATGCAACGAATATCTGTTTGTGACCACGGCTGAAAAATTGCGAAATGTTCTTTTAAACCATCTTGCAATTTGTCATCGCCAGTGGGGTATGGAAAAGTCATCTTTAGGGCTTTTAACACAGCACCTGCACGCTGAGCTTCACGTCGATTCTCTTTATCTCGCATTGTTTCCATTATGTATGCCCTTGCAATTTTGGAATTCTTTTAAAAAGGAAATTTGAGTTTCTGACTGTGTTTGAATCATGCGTTCCTGTTTCTCTGCCAATACATGAAATCGAGTTAATACCTCTTTAACATCGGCATGTGTCACATAATCCTTTGCTAATGTAACCCTCAACTCTGTCACGGTCTGTTCTAAAGAAGAAACACGCTGGCCTAAACCGTTCATGTCATGGGTTTGCCGTGAGCTTGTATTCTCTAGGCGTTCGCTGTGCTTTTGGTCGTATTGAGCAAGTGCTTCGCTTAGAGCTTTAATACTGACATCTGTATGTGCTTTTAGCGTTCTATACAGAAATGTAGCGAGTGGGATGATGGCAACTGACAACCAGAACTGAATTTGACTTTGAACTTCAGGGGAGAACATTTAACCCCCACTATCGGAAGCGGCATCGCTGTTTAATTGAATGTTGACCTCTGCACCAGCATTGCGGAAAGCAGCCAGCACAATATCGTCAATTTGTGCGAGTTCTGATTCATCAATCACCCCGTCTTTGCTTGCTTCTTTCCACCAGTTAACCAATTGGTTGACTAGCGAATACAGCAATAACATCCACATGGTGAAAGTGATTTTTTGAGGGTTTGGGGTTTCTTC
>QKBZ01000051.1 GCA_003245895.1 Beggiatoa sp. | reverse complement strand
AAAACAGACATAACATAAACTCAATCAATAAAAAATTCTTGTGGGTGGGCACTACTTCTTTGTTTGTTGGGCAAGCAATTGGAGCGTCTCATGACAACAAAACCATTAGTATCTGTGGTAATTCCTAGCCACAACCGTCCGATGCACATCTTGACGGCAGTTGATAGTGTATTGAAACAAACCTATCAAAATGTGGAAGTCATCGTTGTTGATGATGGTTCAAAAGAGCCAGTGCAATTGCCTTTTAAGGACAGTCGCATTCGCATCATTCGCAATGAAATTGCTGGCGGGGTTGCCGCAGCGCGTAATAAAGGCTTTGCCGCAGCGAAAGGTGAGTATTTATGTTTACTAGATGACGATGACCACTATTATCCGCACAAAATCGAACGGCAACTGGCGTGGTTACAAGGCCATCCAGAAACGGATATGGTGGTGTCACAAGTGGAATATGTGTATCAAGATGGGCATCGTGAATGCTATGAACACTCGATTCACTGGTTTAATAACTTCAAAGAATTCAACACTATTCACACCAATTCTTCGTTGTTCCATCGTCGAGTATTAGAGCGCGTGCGCTTTGATGAACGCATGAACAAATACACCGACACACAGTTTTATTTAGCGGCGTGTTTGCATTGCAAGGTGGACTATCTGCCGGGAGTGGTCGCGGTGTGGAATGTGGATTTATGCCCGTTGCGCATCACACGACCACGGGATTACGAGAAAAATTATCGTAATTTTAAATTGTTATGTGAGAACTTCCGCGACGTGATCGAGAGTTCTGCTGTATTGCGCTATCGCTATTATCGTCGCGTGGTGTTATATGCCGCTGCCAGTCACAATTTCGCTGATGCTTTATTGTTCAGTGCTAAATTACTCTGGAGCCGCGATAACAAACATGCCGATACTTTTTCAACAGCAGCACAAAAAGCTTAATACTGTTATCAGCCGCTTGAATTCGAGCCTAGACTCGAATTCAAAGCTGCCCCATCGCTTAACGAATCAACACCATCACCTCTTCAACCGCACGGTTTAACTGCGCTTGAATTGAGGTGCTAACATCGTGCGTGATGCGTTCTACCGTCTCGCTATTTTGCTCTAAGGAACTGATTAAACTGTCATATAAAGCCGGACGGTTTTTCTCTAACTTATGCTGCAAACGATCCACACTGGCTAAACGGCGCATAAACAAATATAAATCCGTACTGCGTAACCAATGCTCCGCCGCTTTGCGACTCACGGCAAACGCCACCAAGCCGACAATAAAGCCAATAATCATACCGACAGGGCCTTGCATCACTAAAGCAATCCCGCTGCCGCCTGCCACGTTTGCCAACACGATGGAAATAATTAAACCCGTAATCGTATCAATGCCTTGCATGAAATGCCAAACTTGATTGCTATCGGTTAATAAACCATCGGGCAATTGTCCGCGCCAATGATTTTGCGTTTGTAAATTAAACGCCGTGCGCGGAATTTGGTAACGGTCACAAATTGGATTTAACTGTTGTTCCAGCAACGGGCCAATGCTTTCTCTAAACCAACGCTCTACCGCAGGCGTTAACATCTTTTGCCCTGCTGCCGAAGACAACCATGCTTCCATGCGCTTTTCTAAACTGGGCTGTAAATCGTTTAAAGTTTTGATTTCACCGCGTTGCCATGCCTCAAACGTGGGCAAAATTACTGCTTCTGGCAAGGTGCTTAACAAAGTATCCGCGACTAATTTCAATAACTGCGGCACCCGCGTTTCCACTAGGCGATGCAATTCATCTGATTCTAAAAAGTGGTGCGTTTCTTGGCGGAAAGCGCGTGCTTTGCGATCAATCCGTCCAGCGCGTGCCAGCCCGCGAGCAATCGCTAACTCTGGCTCTTGTCCGCGCACCACATCGGCTTCAGGAAAAATGGCTTGGCATAATTCGCGGGTAAACTCCATGCGCGAAGCACCGCCGGTTAAAAACACAAGGCTAGGCAATGCGTCTTGCATTTGCTCGCGGGCATGTAATAAGGCATTGCGAAATGCGGTCAACCAATCTTGCCCATTTAAGACCGGCGTGCGCAAAATCTCCGCCATATCTTTGGCGGTTAACTCTACGTCAAAAAACAGCGGCGGCGAGCTAGGCAGTTTTAAGGTATCGCTGGCCGCTTCATCCACCCAACGCGCTTCATTAGAAAAAAAGGTTTCTTTGACTGTGCGGCATTTCAACTCGCATAGCGCGTCATATTGTGGCGCACGTTGAAAAATGGCTTCTAAATCTTCGCGTTGTGGATGCTTGGCCAATACCCAGTTAAAAATACTGCGATCAATCAAGCCCGCACCTAATTGCACATCGCCGAAGTCGATATAGCGCTCATGTAAATTATGTACTGCCGTAAAGTCGGTGGTAGATGAACCCACATCGACAATTAATACAGTGCCATGCAAGCGTTCTGGCGATAAGCGCAACTCACTGGCTTCACGCGCATGAATAAAGGCCGCCCGTGATTCAGCAATAATGGTTACGTCATTTAAACCCGCCGCTTGCATTAATTTTGCGTAGCGTTGGCGCATTTCTGGCGACCAACCGGAAGGACAGCCGACCACAAATTGTGTATGGGGCTGACCTTGGATTAAACCGTTTTCTTGCAATAACTCATGAATACGGCGGACAAATAATTTAATCGGCTCCGCGACTTCTGGCTTCTCCACCTGAGCACTTTTAAAGCGCACATGCAAGCTGTCTAAATGGCGGGCGGTATAAGCATCTTCCCCGATAATTACGCCGCGTTTAGGGTGTAAAGCGACTGCGGTGATGAAACTACGTTGGTTTTGAATATCAAGGATTTGCGGCTCGCTGGTGGTAGCGACTTGTGATAAAGCCAGCGCGGTTTCACCATGACCAAGATCAAAACCGACCACTTCCGTGCTGAGTAACTCTGTTGGCGTAACTGGGGTATCCATAAGCAAAGGCTAAGGTTCACTACTTTGAGGTTTTCTCATCTTTAACGCCTCTCCCGCAGGGTAAAGCTATCTACACAAGTTTATTAGTAAAAACAATCGGTTTCTCGTTCCCACACGCTGTGTGGGAATGCAGTCACGACGCGCTGCGTCGCGGGTTTGTTCCAAGATAAAGCTAAATATCTGTTATTGAACTCGCTCGTGACGTAGCACGTCACGACTGCATTCCCAAATGGCATTTGGGAACGAGAAAACATATTATTGTTTTTAAAGCAAAATTAATCTTGTGTAGATACCTTTGCTCTCTGGGAGAGGCTGTCAGTGGAGGCTATTTTAATTCAGAAGCAAAAGCCTGATGTCGGATGACGGCTAGCGCCTTATCCGACCTACAATAAAGGCTATTTTAAATCCAAACAAAAGCCCCATGACAGAAACAAGTTAAAAACGTCAAAGCCGTGTAAGGTTAATAAAACAAAGCACTTACGCCGCCTTAGCGACACAAAAATGCTGAATTAAACGGCGCAAAACATCGACCGTCGGTTGTATGCGATCTAAGGCTAAAAATTCATCTGGCTGGTGGGCTTGATCAATATCGCCCGGCCCCATGACGATGGTATCAATACCTAACTCATTTAAATACGGGGCTTCGGTGGCAAAGGCGACGGCCTCTGCGGTATGCGAGGTGAGTTTTTCTGCCATTTTGACAATTTCAGCTTCGGCTGGGGTTTCCACTGCCGGAATCCCTTCAAATAAAGGTAAGAATTCTACACTTAAACCGCGATCTGCCAGCACATTATTCACTCGCTGATGCATAATGGTTTTTAATTCCTCTAACTGCATACCCGGTAAAGGCCGCAGATCAATATGCAACTCACAACTGCCGCAAATGCGGTTAGGATTATCACCGCCATGAATATGGCCTAAGTTTAAAGTCGGCACTGGCACATGGAAAGCAGGGTTATGGTAACGCCCCTGCCATTCAGCACGCCAGCGCAATAACTCGCTGATCACAACATGCATGCCTTCTAACGCATTGTTACCTAAACTGGGATCGCTAGAATGCCCTGAACGTCCAGTAATGCGAATGCCTTCCATAAAAATGCCCTTGTGCATACGCACCGGACGCATCCCCGTTGGCTCACCAATGACCGCATGACGTGCTTTTGGTTTACCGCTTTGTACTAAGGCTTTCGCACCGTTCATGCTGGATTCTTCATCAGCAGTGGCAAGTAAAATCAATGGTTGCTGCAAATCACGGGCAGTATATTGGCGGGCAGCCTCTAAACTTAAGGCAAAAAAGGCTTTCATATCCGACGTGCCCAAACCATATAAACGGTGATCCGCTTCGGTGAGTTTAAACGGATCATATTGCCAACGTGCGTCATCGTAAGGCACGGTATCGGTGTGACCGGATAACACCAAACCGCCGGAACCACTGCCCAAGGTTGCGATCAAATTCCATTTTTCCACAGGCGAATAAGCCGAAGGGACTGGCATAATCTCACACTGAAAACCCAAGGCTTCCGCCCACTCTGCCAGCTTTTCAACCACGTTGCGATTACTTTGATCCAATTTAGCATCGACACAACTGATCGAGGGCAGCGCGATCAATTCATGCATCATGGTCAGCAAGTCAGGGACGGATGTGTTTATCATGTGATAGCCTTCGGTAGCAAACGCAGTCTAGTGTATCCACTAGACTTCAATCGGTTAATTTGGGTATATCAAGTTAAGCACAAGTTAGGTGCTTAGCAGTGCGTCAAACAAGGAATTGTATGAAAACTTGGCTTTTAGCAACTCGACCGCAGTTTTTAACTGCCATTATTGTACCGGTTTTATTAGGCACTGCGATGGCATGGGCAAGCACTCAGCAGCTACAACTGACATTATTTTTTATTGCCTTAGTCGCTGCGATATTGTGTCATGCCGGTGCCAATGTGTTAAACGACTATTATGATCATTTAAATCAAGCAGATGAATTAAACCAAGACCCGCTATCCCCTTTTGCAGGCGGTAGCCGTATGATTCAACGCCAATTATTAAGCCCGCGCCAAATGGCAATTTATGGCTGGGCATTAATGGGGATCGGCTGTGTGCTAGGTTTGTTATTAGTCGGCTTAACGGGTTGGGGCTTGTTAATCATCGGCTTTATCGGTGTCAGCACGGGCGTGTTGTACTCCATGCCACCGCTTGCCCTGCACAGTCGTGCGTTAGGCGAGTTATTTGTCGGCATCAACTTTGGTTTGTTAACGGTGTTAGGTGCATATTATGTGCAAACAGAAACCGTGTCATGGTTAGCCGTTTACACTGCCTTGCCGGTTGCCTTATTGGTCAGTGCGATTTTATATATCAATGGCTTCCCCGATTGTGAAACAGATCAACAAGCAGGTAAACAAACCTTAGTTGTGTATTTAGGTAAACAACGTGCCAGCCAATTTTTCATTTTATTTCCCGTACTGAGCTTTGCTTTAATCGGTTTAGGCTTAGCAGTTGGTTGGTTGCCGAAAGGCTGCGCATTTGCTTTTTTAGCGATGCCATTTGCCGTGCAAGCCGTGCGCGTATCACATGAACACTTTGCCCAAAAACACGCCTTATTGCCCGCCATGAAAAGCACCATTTTGCTACATTTAATCGTCAGCTTAGGCTTGACGCTGGGCTTTAGTTTAGCGTCATGAAAGCGGTTGAACACACGCAGCACGTCATGGCATTACAGCAAGCCAGCTTATTTCGCGGCCTCTCGGCAGCGGAGTTAATGCCGCTTGCTGAAACCTGTCAAATTTTATCGTTTACCGCAAGACAACAGGTTTTTGCTGCTGAAACACCCGCACAGCATTTTTTTATCGTGATGACAGGCAGCGTGCGTTTATACCGCTTAAATCCCAATGGCAAAGAAAAAGTGATTGAACTAATTCGGGCGGGACAAAGTTTTGCCGAAGCAGTGGTGTTACTGCAAAAGCCGTATCCGGTTTATGCAGAGACTTTAGAGGCCAGCCAATTATTAGCCATCCCCAGCACAGTGTTTTTAGCCCAACTGCGTCAACAGCCTGAATTAAGCTTTAAGGTCATGGCAAGCTTAAGCATGCGGTTGCATCAATTTGTTAATGATATTCATGCTTTAAGCTTGGAAAACGCACAACAGCGCGTCGCCGGTTTTTTGTTGGCCTTGGGCGAGGATGAATTGTCACAATTGCCGATGTCAAAAGCGGTGATTGCTTCGCGCTTGGGCTTAACACCGGAGACTTTTTCGCGGGTGTTAAGTAAGTTGAAAGAGCAGGGGAGTATTGCGGAGCATGAGGGCGAATTGCAGGTGTTGGATAGGGGGAGTTTGTTGCAGGTGCGTAAATTTTAGTAAATTAAGTAACAAGATTTAATTAATTAACATTTTGGAGTGGTAAAAACACAGCAATATCAAAGCTATAAATTTTGTGTAAAATTGTCCAATTACTTAGCACTATTAATTAGTGGTTTACTTTTAGGAGTTTTTAATGACATTTTTCAAAAAATTATCAATAGGGGTGTTATTGCTTTGTTGGGGACAGTGGGGTTGGGCGGATATTTTTGATAGGCTTTCTTCTTCTTTAGTAGGAACATCCTCTGTTACTTACTCTCCTGATGGAACACGAGTAGCCTCTGTTGCAGAAAATTATAGTACTGGTAAATACTTTATTACTATCTGGGATGTCACAATGGGTAGCTATCTCCCATTAATGACTTTTAAAGAGATATTAGGTGAAATAACTTCTTTAGCCTATTCTCCTGATGGAACAAGAATCGTGTCTGGAAATGCTAACAATACATTAAAGATATGGGATTCACGAACAGGTCAGGAATTGATGACTTTAGTGGGACATACCACCTCAGTAAATGCTGTTGCTTATTCCCCTGATGGAACAAGAATTGTTTCTGGTGCTGGAGAATGGACTCAAAGTTCAAAAGAACTAAAAATTTGGGATGCTCAAACAGGCAACATATTAATGACCCTGTATCATGCTGACAACTATGATCCTAATGTTTTCCCTCCTGAAAAAATTAATTCCGTTACTTACTCTCCTGACGGTACAAAAATTATTTCTGGGAGTGATGATGGCACATTAAAAGTTTGGGACGCTCAAACGGGCAATCAATTAATGGCATTAGATCATACATATCTTGAAACCAATGGTTTTGAGAGTGATGATGTAAATTCTATTACTTATTCGCCTGATGGCTCTCATATTGCGTCTCTTGCAGGCTGGAATGGCTTTAGTTCATCTACTGTAATCATAATTTGGAACGCACAAACAGGCCAAAAGTTAATGACTTTAAAAAGCGATCATCCATATTATAACCAGTTAGCTTACTCCCCTGATGGAACAACACTTTTTTCCAGTCGAGGTGATCTTTGGAGTACTCAAACAGGAAAGAAATTGACCACTTTTGGGGAGTATAATCTCGCAATCAATCATTTAGCGATTTCTCCTGATGGTACAAAAATTATTTCTGGAAGTGAGCGTGATATTAACGCCTTGCAACTTTGGAATGCACAAACGCTTAATAAATTAATGACTCTCGAAGGGCATACAGATTATGTGACTGCAACTACTTTTTCTTCTGATGGCAAACAAATTGCTTCAGGCAGTGCAGATAAAACAGTAAAAGTCTGGGATATTCAAACAGGTAATGTATTAATCACGCTGACCGGGCATCGTGCTGAAGTGAATGCGATTACTTATTCTCCTGATGAAAAAAAAATTGCCTCTGCTGCTGGATATAAGGATTTTTTCCATAACGTCGTTTCAGAAATAAAAATATGGGATGCACAATCAGGCAATGAATTAATGACTTTAGAAACAGAACCGTATTTGGCAACCTCTATTGCCTTTTCACCCGATGGCACACGGATTGTGTCAGGTAGTGGGGATAATGCAAATACTTGGGAGGGGGAACTTGTATCAAGCGATAACACACTAAAAATCTGGGATGCACAAACAGGCACAGAATTGATGACATGGTATGGGCATACAGATGATATAACTGACGTTGCCTATTCCCCTAATGGTACTCGAATTGTTTCTAGTAGTAATGACAACACCTTAAAAATTTGGGATGCACAAACGGGTAAATTATTAATGACGTTGACTGGACACACCAGTGCAGTTAACAGTGCTGCTTACTCACCTGATGGCACACGAATTGTCTCTACTGGCTCAGATAACACCGTAAAAATCTGGGATGCGCAAACCGGCACAGCGTTAATGACATTTAATGGGCATACACGTTATGCGACAGATGCAACATACTCCCCAGACGGGTTGTATATCTATTCAAGCAGTAAAGATCGCACCATTAAAAAATGGTTAGCGGATGGTAGTAACCTTGCCAGTATCACTAATATCAGTACTCGTGCCTACACTAACACAGGCTTAAACAGCATCATTGCAGGCTTTGTCATTCAAGGTTCTGGTGCATGTGATGTCATGATTCGTGGTTTTGGTAAAGGCATTGGCTTATCACCTAATCTTGACACTCAATTACTCTTGCAAACATTTCCTGATGCAAACTCATTAGCACAAAACTCTAGTTGGCAAACAGGCAATCCTGTTGCAAGCATTCCTGTGCATTTGCACTTACCTGACCCAACTGATGCGGGTATTTTCACACGCTTAAACGCAGGTGCTTACACTGCCACTATGACACCTGAAGGTATGACTGGCATTGGTTTGATTGGGGTAGATGAAGTGAGCTGCGATGCCACTACGAAATTGGTCAACATTAGTACTCGCGCCGAAGATCGTACTGGGGCAGAAACCATGATTGCCGGTTTTATTGTTGAAGGAGAAGGTACTATCAAAGTGATGATTCGCGGCTTCGGCAGTGGTTTAGGTCTATCTTCTTGTTTAGATACACGAGTTAAATTGCAAAAGTTTCCATCAGAGGTGTTTGTAGCCAGTAATGATAATTGGCAAACGGCTGCGAATGCCAGTCAAATCCCTGCGGCTTTGCGATTACCAAATGCGTCTGATGCGGGTCTGTTAATTGATTTACCGGCAGGGGCTTATACGGCGGTGATGACTCCTAAGACGGGGTCTTGTAATGGGATTGGTTTGATTGGGGTTGATGTCGTGCAGTAGTGTCTAATCTCCATTTAAAACATTGAATAAAAAGGCAACAAGTTTATAACTTGTTGCCTTTTTTATGTAAAAAAATGATTGATAAACTACATTAAATAAGCTTATATTTAAAGCTGAAAATAATTATTTTTTATTGAAATATTTTTCAGCATATCATTGTCAGCATACTTAGAGAGTGCCTATGTTTTTTAATGACACACTGCATTATAAAAGCTTTAACATTTTTTACTCATTATTATCCTACTGCATTAGTCTACTACTTGCCTTGTTCTTAGCGATACCGACAAGTTGGGCAGGCAGTCCTATCACTGATAGTTTTACCGACTCTCAGGGACGCACGACACTTTATCGTTATTCCCTTAAAGATGAATGGAATAGCAATACACCGCGTGGATTATTAATCTTTTTTCATGGCAATAATGCGTTAACCCAAACCGAAGTACTCGATATGTTTTTTTGGAGTACTGAACGCAATGCCTATGAACGTGATTTGATACCAGTCGTTGTTACATCACCTCAAACAAGACCTGATGGGGTAACAAGACAATGGAATCCAGAAGATAAATTGTTACTTAAGGAATTACTGAGCAGCCAGTTTAAAGGGGCTTTTCAAGTTGACTTCAACCGTATTATTTTCTCTGGAGGCTCACAAGGCACCTGTTTTTTACATGAGTTCACGATGACTTATGGAGAAAATTATGGAGGTGGGTTTTATGGTGGTTGCGGCTGTTATAACAGTCCTGATCCCACGTGGGAACCCAGTGATACTTTTAAATCGCGTTTCAAAGTTTTTGTACATGCCACAACAGAAGACTTTTTACATAACTCTTCAAGCAGGGGCTATGCCTATTATAAATACACAGTTGGTTTAAATACCCGTGGTGATTTGGATCAAGCCGGTACGCATTGTTCAATAAGCAATCAGGTAGCAACAACGGCTTATGATTGGATTTTAGGGTTAACTGAAATTCCAATGGAACCGGTTGAGCCTCATTGGCAACGTATTTCTACCATGAATGAGATTGTGGGCATTGCGGTTAATGCAACAGGTACCTTATGGGTTGCACAACAAACAAATACACAACAAGTCAGTCTTTGGCAAACGCAAGATCAAGGCGCGACGTGGGTTTTATTAAATCAATTTTCTGGTCAAGGTAATAGCTTATTTTTGTTAAATAACACGCTTTTTTTACGCCTTGACTCAAAACTATATCGCTCTACTGATAATGGCTTGAGCTTTACTGAATTATCTATTAGTAATTGGATTAAAGCACCATTTGTCACAGATGGAAAAAGTCGTATTTTAAGTGGCAATCCTGTCTTTTTTAGCGATGATATGGGAACTACTTGGGATAGCAAAAGAATCAATAATAATTCCCTATATTTAATGGATGGCGATGAGAGTATTTTAGCGGTCAAGGTCATTCAAAGTGGTGGCTTAGTTGATCCCTTGTATATTAGCTTAGATAGTGGCGAGTCTTGGCAAGCGGTTAATGCAACGCCTCTAGGTATGCCTCATAGTGTGACTTGGGATGGCACAAGTTTATGGGCAATGGCGAGTAATGGACAGACTGGTTATTATGTTTATCGTTCTTTTGACTTAGGGAAAACTTGGCAAGCGATTGATTTACCGGCGGAAACGCAAAGTTATTACAATGGACAGAGTGCTAAGATAAAACGGTTAGCCAATGGCAGTTTAGTCATTTATGGTTCATGGAATACATCTTGGTTAAGTACCAATCAAGGCAGCACTTGGCAACCAATTTGGGGAGCTGAGACGGTATCAAGTGCCAAGTTTCAACCAGTTGCTAACCGACAACAAGCCTATTTAGTCGGTCAGGCAGGCATCTTTTTCTTAAACTTAGAAAAAGCAACTTCTACTGCTCGACTCACAAACATCAGTACCCGCGCTCATACCAACACTGGTTTAAGCAGTGTCATTGCCGGTTTTGTCATTCAAGGCTCTGGTGCCTGCGATGTCATGATTCGTGGTTTTGGCAAAGGTATTGGCTTATCACCTAATCTTGACACCCAATTACTTTTGCAAACATTTCCTAGTGCAAACTCATTGGCGCAAAACTCCAGTTGGCAGACAGGCAATCCTGTTGCAAGCATTCCAACACATTTACATTTACCTGACCAAACTGATGCGGGTATTTATACACGCTTAAGTGCAGGTGCATATACTGCCACTATGACACCTGAAGCTGTGACGGGCATTGGTTTGATTGGAGTAGATGAAGTGAGTTGTGATACAGGTACACAGTTGGTCAATATCAGTACTCGCGCTGAAGATCGTACTGGGGCTGAAGCCATGATTGCCGGTTTTACCATTGAAGGAGAAGGTACTATCAAGGTCATGATTCGCGGTTTCGGCAGTGGCTTAGGTTTATCTCCTTGTTTAGATACACAGGTTAATTTGCAGAAGTTTCCATCTGGAGATTTTGTAGCCAGTAATGATAATTGGCAAACGGCTGCGAATGTTAGTCAAATTCCTACGGCTTTACAATTGCCTAACGCCACTGATGCGGGTTTGTTAATTGATTTACCCGCAGGGGCTTATACCGCGATCATGACTCCTAAGACAGGGTCTTGTAATGGGATTGGTTTGATTGGGGTTGATGTTGTGCAGTAAATAACCTCTCTAAACTAATCCATAAAAAAAGCAGCTTCTGATACCAGAAGCTGCTTTTTTTTCGCTATTTATTACTTGTTAAGCTGATGATGGATGTTATTGCTTTAATTCAAACAACCACGAACACCTCAACCCGCCTTACGAAACCGCGCAATAAACGCATAATGACCGCCCAAGCTAGTCACTTGCAAATGCCCCGCCCCCGAAGCCGCTAATTTCTCTAAATACGGTAGCAACTCTGGCTTGTAATGCACACCAAACAAATCTAACCACCACACTAAAATTTTGCGGAACCACGCAGGCAAATCACGTTGATCAGAAAAATCAACGATATATAACTCGCCACCGGCTTTTAAATTCGCCAAACCTGCATCTAACGCTTGTTGCCAAGGTGGAATCATCGACAAAGCATAAGAAAAGAATACTCGATCAAACGGGCGATCTAATTCAAAGGTCTCTTGATAATGCAGATTTTCCGCTAAGCATTGTGTTAAGTGAATATTGTTTGCGTGTGGGCTGTTATCCACTTTGCTTTGTGCAGTAATCAGCATTTCGTTCGAGGCATCTAAACCATACAGCTCTGCTTCAGGATGACGCTTCGCCAGTTTTAATAAATTGCGTGCCGTACCACAGCCGATTTCTAACACCCGTTGCTTAGGGTGTACGTCCATATGTTCGATTAAAGTATCACGCCCAAATAAATAATATTTGCGCGTCAAATCATAAATATACCGTTGATAACGATACATTTTATCCATGACTTGCACTTGATCCATAAACGCTACACTCCACACAGTTAAGCGCGTGTGCAACACGGCACACGCAGGGAAATACTAAAGATTAGCAATAGTTTACGCAGGTTTATGGTAAATATGGAAGCCGCCGTAAATCGCTGAGCGATCTTGTTGCAATAAACGCTCTGAACGCTCTTGCTCATAAACGAATTTTTCGCGTAACGCAGGTGGCAACGCGGTTTCAATCGGAGACGCAGGCGAGGCAGTACGGAAAATAATGCGGGTATTGGGTTTACCGACGCGGGCAATCTCTTGCCATAACGCAGTCATCACCGCTGGTGGCATCCAGTCTTGAGAATCTAATAACACAAAGCGATCTAAGCTGTTTGCCGGTTGTGCTTTTAAGAAGTCAATCAAAGAGGTGATGTGTGTTTCAACGCGGTTTAAATTATTTTTTAAAACATCATAATTTTCCACTTTCAAATAATCAGGCACTGCTTGACGGTTTTCAAAATCGTAACGTAAACCTAATGCTTGCCAAGCAAAGTAATTATCTTGAATAGGGAATTGGCAGAACAAGCGTTTTGCACGGGCGCGGTATAAGTTGACTAAATCACCGCCGGACTCTTCTTTCATGTAATCGTATTGTTGTGGTGGAATGCCTAAGCTAAATACAGAAAATGATAAGTTACCGACCCATTTTACAATCCAGTGGTCAAAAAACGGCGCGATTTCACGCTCAAAAATCGCATCTTGCTCTTCTAAGGTTTTCGCTTTTAACAATTCTTTCTGATTGGCTTTTGCTAAACGCGCAATGCCGTGTAAAAAACGCACGAAATAGCCAAAGCGGGCATATTCATAAATGTTTTTACGGAAATAGTTAATCCGTTTTGGTTTTAAGAAACCGCCCTCCCAAAAATTACGGGTATCTTGGTCTAAATGTGCTTGAATATAGCGGTAATAATTATCGACGTTTTCTGGTTTATCGGCATAGCCGAAGAAATCAAAAAAGCTATTGTGATCAGGCAAATGTTTTAACGCGGCTAATTTTAAGCGGGTTAAATACATATGATATTGATTTAAGTCCACTGCAACGATATGTGCTGGCTGAACTTTTAAGTAATTTAAGATATTACAACCACCCGAGGAAATTGTCAGCATGCGGCTTTCTGAGGTCAGTTCCAACGCTTCTAAATCAACTTTTGGGTCTTCCCAAATTTGATTATAAACAAAGCCATTAAACCAAACGCTAAATAATCTTTGTAATAGCCCTTGACGGCTCATCAAAGAATCTTGATGTACAGCATTTTTTAACAGTTCAGTAGATGAAACTGCGCTCATAACTCATTTTCCTTACGTGGCTTGCAAATAGGGTCTAGGTAGCGATTCGCTCATTACCTGTGTAATTCGGTCTTGCATGTGTTTGGCAGATGTTGTTGCGATAGCCAACGATGTGTAATGTAAGTTAGATAAGGCGTAGCCGCATCCAGTGTTACAGTACGTTAGCTATAAAGCCGCTTGCCTGTAACGCAGTCATCAAGATTAGACAGCTATCAATGTTTCAGCATGCGGGCAGCTTTGGGGCGAACGAGCGCGGGTAACAATCTGTCAACAGACTTAACAGAATAACAAGTATTTATGACTTAACCGTTAAACTGTTAGGAAAATGGTTATTTTTTAGTGGTAGGATTTTTGGCTTTTATGCGAATCAGTTTCGACGCGCTAGTTTCAAGCAATAACAGAATAAAATAGACGGAACTCAAGCCAATCTGCTTGCGCCCGTCTCTGGCACAAAACTGACTAGCTCACCCCATGCCACAAAGGTGCAAGCTGTTGATCTACATACTTTAAGCCTTTTTGAATATCATCTCCTAGTGGCATCGCCCCCGCCCGTATAATCTCATCCCGACACGCCACAGAGGTTTGACCACCGATAAATACAGGCACTTTTACCCGACTCACCAACTGCGGCAACTCGCGTTGCAACATTCGCATCGGCGGTAACATGGTTGATGACAACACCAATGCTTGACTGCGCGACCGCTTCACGACTAAGGGTAAATCGCCTAACGGCGTATCTGCGCCTAATACCACCATTTCATAATTCATAGCATGCGCTGCCAAAGCAAATAACATTAAACCAATCTCATGATTTTCATTTGCTAAACACGCGCCTACCAAGCGTAAGCAATGCTTTAACGGCGGACGATGATGGAAACGCGCCCCCAACTTGCTGCGGAAAAATACACTAAAAAAATGTTCCTCTGCCACGCTACCTTCTGCCGTTTGCCAGCGTTGACCTAATAAATTTAACAAAGGCACAAACAGCAAATAAGTTGCATTTTCAATCGGATGTAACGATAACACCTCGTTATATACCTGATTTAACTCATACTCATCAAAACGTGAAATCGCAATCAACATGCGCTGCTGATACTGCGCCCACACAGAGCTGGTCAATGGCACATTCTGCGTAGCTAACTGCTTATCACGCTGTAGCAAGGCTTGTGGTACTTGGCTGATCGGAATCCCTTTGTCTAATAAATCAGTGACTTGGTAAATTAAGTCAATGTCTCGCTGTGAATATAAACGATGCCCTTTCGCCGTGCGCAATGGTTTCAGCAAGTTGTAACGACGCTCCCACGCCCGCAAGGTGATCGGATTAATACCGGTTAAGGTTGCCACTGTGCGAATAGGATAATGCGCTGATTCAGGATCATGCTTTTCAATCACTGCGTCATCTGAAGTATTAGAGTTTTTCATAGGCTAAATAGTAAACAGAGATATAAGTTTTATGTCATTTTTCTCAGGTAATGAGGCTGGCATTATACCTTTTAAAGCCTAAGGTTTAATAAGTTGAGTATAAGTTTTGTATATGAATTGTCTGGTTAAGCTGTAGGGTGGAATAGCGCAGCGTATTCCACCATGAAGTTCTGCAAGTGTTTAAATCGCAGCAGATTACAAACCGCACACTGGAGCATGGTGGAATACGGCTTGCGCCTATTCCACCCTAGTGTGTCCTGAAGGAAAGCAATGGCTTTCCCCGCTGTATTAAAGATGAGAGAAGGTCTCTCGGTTTCGGCAACCCGATGCTGGAATCAAACCGCCCCGTGCGGCTATCGTAAAAAGCGAGTGTCGTGAGCGACGTGGGAAAAGGCAGTACGAAACTGTCAGGTATGTATGACGGAGATGAACGCAAGTGAACCTTTGATGAGGTGTCGAAAGGAATCTGATACTGTCAAAACCTGATTTTCTAGGGTAAGTCGGGGATAAGTCACGACGTGAGCGGGTTACGGATGTGGCGGCAGTCGGCATAGAGAAGGCATGAACGTCATATAGGCTTTAATACGGAACAGGAGAACCTGTCGTCCTGATGCTAAGAGAAAAGCTGTTAAGGTGAAAGTATCAATGCAGGACACAGG
>QKBZ01000054.1 GCA_003245895.1 Beggiatoa sp. | reverse complement strand
TCTGAATCGCATGGCAGAAAAGGGCGCAAAATGCCCTATCATCCTTGCTACTTGATGGATGATGCGTGGCCTGAGTTTTTGAAAACACTGGGACTACCTGCTACGACCACAACGCAAAAAAACAAACTTAAACCGCGCCTGCTTTGGTTGCCCAGTAGTGAAGATAGGCCAATGCCGTCGCCAGAATTAGGGTTGCCCGATGATGAATGTACAACGCTGGCAGCGTGGCAAGTCGATGCCTATGTTTTAGATCAACCCATTAAACAACTTAATGAATTTCATTTTTTAGCCAGCTATGGCGAGCAAGAAGTGCGATTGGGGACAGATTTCTTGTTTTGGTATTGGTTTAGCCAAAACCTAAAACGCTTATTTTTGCGCGATCATTACATTCCTGCACTGCATTACCGTGAAATTACTTCAGCTCCGGCGAATGGTAAAGGCAAACAAAAAGCGGCAACGCATGAATTGTATGCTGGTTGGCAATGGGCTTCGGCACAATATGAAGAATTATTAGCGCAAGCGGTAGAGATGATGCCGCCTGCCTGTGCTGCAAGTTTTGAAAAAGGCGCAGAGCCTGACAGTTTGCTTCGACATTGCAGCACGGTTTTGCTTGAGCAACTGCTGATACCTAACAACCTGCCACAAACCTTCCAGAAAAAATTAGAAAATACCTTGTTGGAGGATTGCTCAAACCGCAACCGAAAACTAGATCAACAGGTTAGCAACAGCCTAGCCTGTTATCATCAATGGCTACACTGGCGCGATAAAATTATCGGCACAACACAACACGCCTCATTTACGCTGGCATTTAGGCTGATTGATGCACCACCTGATCAGGTAAATGACTGGACATTAGAATTTTTAGCCATTGCTAAGCATGATCCCTCATTGCGCTTAAGTCTTGATGATTACTGGTTATGTTCAAAGCAGGATAAAGCGCAGCAACAGAAGCTATTCGGTCAAGAGTTTGAAAAGCATTTGCTGCTGGGACTGGGGCAGGCTGCCAGTATGTTTCCTAAAATTTGGCAAGGTATGAATACCGCTGAGCCAAGCCGCGTTACACTCAACTTAGATGAAGCCTTCGAGTTTCTAAAAGAATCCGCTTGGGTATTAGAAGATGCTGGTTTTAAAGTCATTGTGCCTTCTTGGTGGACACCACAAGGGCGGCGACGCATTAAGCTGCGTTTACGCAGTACGGGCAATAGTGCGAGCAAGGTGGCTGCGGGTGCTAATAAAAGCTATTTCGACTTTGACAGCGTGATTCAGTATGACTATCAATTGGCTATCGGTGATGAGGCGGTAGATATTACCGAGTGGGAGGCACTGGTAGCAGCAAAAACGCCATTAGTCTACTTTCGCGGGCAGTGGGTGGAATTAGACCGCGATAAAATGCAGGAAATGCTAGAGTTTTGGCGCAAGCAAGCTGATGAACAATCAGCAATGACTATTCAAGAATTATTGCAAAAAACGGCTGAAGACGAAGCCTTTGAAGTTGATAGAGATGATGCCTTAGGACAGATGCTAGACAGCTTGCGCGACCCTAGCAAACTGGAAGCAATTGAAAATCCTGCACAACTGAATGCTGAATTACGCGCCTATCAAAAACGCGGTGTCGCATGGTTAGGCTATTTGGAGCGTTTGGGCTTAAATGGCTGTCTTGCCGATGACATGGGTTTAGGGAAAACCATGCAAGTCATTGCACATCTATTGCTCGAACGCGAACAAAATGCCAACCCCGCACCGACCTTACTCATTGCCCCGACTTCTGTGATCGGCAATTGGCAAAAAGAGGTGGAGAAATTTGCCCCACAGTTACGCAGTCATATTCATCATGGAACAAAACGCGAGCAAGAGAACAAAGCGTTTAAACAGCTTGCTATGCAACACGATATATTCATTACTTCTTACACCTTGGCGCGTAAAGATGAAAAATTATTGCATGCGGTGAATTGGCAACGGGTGGTATTAGATGAAGCACAAAATATTAAAAATCCTAAAGCGGCGCAGACTAAAACCATTTTTAAACTAAAATCGACGCACCGTCTTGCTCTCACAGGCACGCCTGTCGAAAACCGTTTGATGGACTTATGGTCGATTTTCAATTTTCTAAATCCTAGCTATCTCGGCACACAAACATACTTCCGCAAAGCATTTGAATTACCTGTTCAGCGCGACAATGAACCCGCGCAAACCGCAACGCTGAAACGCTTAGTAGAACCTTTTATTTTGCGTCGTTTGAAAACGGATAAAAACATTATCCAAGATTTACCGGATAAGGTAGAAGCCAAGCAATATTGCAATCTCAGTAAAGAACAAGCCTCGCTGTATCAAGCGGTGGTGAAGGATGTAGAACAACAACTGGAACAAAAAGACGGCATCGAGCGGCAAGGCTTAATGCTCTCTACGCTGATGAAACTGAAACAAATTTGCAACCATCCGGCGCAGTTTCTGCAAGATGGCAGCGAGTTTACCGCACAACGCTCGCAAAAGTTGGAACGTCTAAGCGAGATGTTAGAAGAAACGATGGCAGAAGGGGATAGCGTGTTAATTTTTTCGCAATTCACTGACATCGGTGCGAATTTGGAAAAATATCTCAAAGGCTTGAATTATCCCACCTATTATTTACACGGTGGCACTTCACGCAACAAACGCGAGCGTATGATTGCCGATTTTCAAAATCCTGAGAATCCGCCCGCGATTTTCATTTTATCGGTGAAAGCGGGTGGGGTGGGCATCACGTTGACACAAGCCAATCACGTTTTCCACTTTGACCGCTGGTGGAATCCGGCAGTAGAAGATCAAGCCACTGACCGTGCGTTTCGGATTGGTCAGCAAAAAAATGTGTTTGTGCATAAATTCGTCACTTTAGGCACTTTAGAAGAACGCATTGACCAGATGATTGAAGATAAAAAAGCCATTGCCGGTGCAATTGTGGGCAATGATGAGTCGTGGCTGACGAAGTTGGATAATGAAGCATTCAAGGCGTTGATTGCCTTAAATCAAACAGCAGTGGTTTAGCGTGTAATTGGGTGGTAAAGACAGATGGCAAAAATTAGCAAATCGTGGTGGGGACAAAAGTTTATGACGGCCTTGGAGGGCTTCTCCGACGAGAATCGTTTAGCTCGCGGTCGCAGCTATGCCGGTGACAGTCGGATACTTCAGTTTGATATTGATAAAAAAGGAGTCGTCACAGCAAGGGTACGGGGTAACGTCAATCCCTATTTTGGTGTTTATGAAGAACCACAGTATAAAACCTCATTGCAAATGACTGCTATTTCCGATACCAATTGGCAAAGAGTCGTGCAACATTTAGGCAGTAGAGCCAGTTGGGTATCCAGACTGTTAATGAATGAAATGCCCGACGATATTGAATCAGCCTTTGGTCAATTCGGTTTGCATTTATTGCCACGCAATGAAAAAGATTTTGTTTCAACGAAATGCTCTTGCCCTGACTTTGCCAACCCGTGCAAACATATTGCCGGTGTCTACTATCGCCTTGCTAAGCAATTAGACCAAGACCCGTTTTTACTGTTTGAATTGCGTGGTTTGCCGCGAGATAAATTGCACGATGCCTTAGCACGATCACCTTTAGGGGAAGTGCTTGCCAGCATGATCAATGCGCGTGAAACCGTGCTTGAAAGTGCAGATTCTTATTATCCACGTCCTCAAGCAAGCACAGCAACGCTGGATTATCAAACCTTTTGGCGTGGGGCTAAACGCTTGCCTAGTGAAATTGAAGCACCGACACCGGCTGTTGTGCCTGCAATTCTCGTGAAAAAAGCGGGCGATTATCCGGCGTTTTGGCAAAAAGATGGTTCGTTTATTGAGGTGATGGAAGAATTTTATGTACGGATGCGCAAGAGTAAGCTGATTTAAGGATTAGCAGCATTTTGTAGGGTGTGCGAAACGCCGCCGAGAAGCTTGGGTTGTTTCCGACCTTAATCGGCGTTTTGCCCACCGTG
This sequence comes from Beggiatoa sp., assembly GCA_003245895.1. GTDB lineage: Bacteria > Pseudomonadota > Gammaproteobacteria > Beggiatoales > Beggiatoaceae > SZUA-411. Next base: position 11,876 of record QKBZ01000054.1, on the reverse strand, counting down.
CGGGATTTGGTGGGCAAAATCCCACATCAACGAAAACGGATTATTAAACGGTATACCCTGTGGGATTTCGCACACCCTACAACTATAAATTCTGATTCGGACAAAAATGCACGCAATAAGACCTAATCCTGCTAAAACTAACAAGACTCAAAGAAAATTAAATAAGGGAATTTTAAGAAATCGAGGAAGGAATAAAAGCAGTGTAGGTAAATGGCGCGCCCGGAAGGATTCGAACCTCCGACCGCCTGGTTCGTAGCCAGGTACTCTAATCCAACTGAGCTACGGGCGCGTATCACCTAATAACAACTTAAACCCACACATACATTTTAAGAAAATGGCGCGCCCGGAAGGATTCGAACCTCCGACCGCCTGGTTCGTAGCCAGGTACTCTAATCCAACTGAGCTACGGGCGCGTAAAATGTGCGGATTGTCCTGAAACCCTATAGGGTGGGAGGGCCTTTTCTTATAGAATTTTCAGAACTCAATTTGAAAGTGGCGGAGAGGGAGGGATTCGAACCCTCGGTACCCGTAATTAGGTACGGCTCCTTAGCAGGGAGCTGGTTTCAGCCACTCACCCACCTCTCCAACAATCAACTGAAGAGCGCATTATAGGGATAAAGTTCCCTGATAGCAACCCTTTTTTTGAAAAAACTTTGGCAACCTTGGCTGCCGTAGTGTTTTTTTAGTATATACACTTAGTTTTAAGATGCAAGCGTTATTGTTTTTCCAGCAGAGCTTACTTTAACGCTGTTTTGCAAGCTGTTGATAAATAAACTGTCTTAAAAGACATTTCTTTACTGTAAAGCGCTTGCATCACAGCCGCTTTCTCCTATATGCTCAGCACTCATTTTATTTGGCTACGAAAATTTAAAGAGTGATCATGTCGTCTGTTCCGTCTTCTGCCTCGCCCTTGGTGCATCAACCTGTCTTATTAACTGAAACAATTGATGCCTTAAATATTCAACCCGATGGGCGATATGTCGATGGCACGTTTGGACGTGGCGGACATAGTCGCGCTATTTTAGCGCGTTTGAATGAACACGGACGCTTATTAGTCTTAGACCAAGACCCCGAAGCCATCGCCACCGCGCAAGCCTTAGCCGCGACAGAACCGCGCTTAACGGTGCGCCATAGTCCATTTGCAGACTTAAACCGATATTTAGAAGCACTCAACTGGCAAGGCCAAGTTGATGGCATTTTATTAGACCTTGGCGTGTCCTCACCGCAATTAGATGATGCAGAACGCGGTTTTAGTTTCCTACGCGATGGCCCTTTAGACATGCGTATGAATCCGCATGCGGGTTACAGTGTCGCTGAATGGTTGAAAACAGTGAAAGTGGGCGAATTAGCCGATGTGTTAAAAAGCTACGGCGAAGAACGTCACGCCAAACGCATTGCCCGCGCCATTGTCGAAGCACAAGCAAAAACGCCTTTTACGCGCACTCGCCAATTAGCGGAAGTGATTGCAGAAGCACATCCTGCATGGGAACCTGATAGACATCCCGCGACGCAAAGTTTTCAAGCCTTGCGCATTTTCATTAACCGCGAATTAGAACAATTAAAAACGGTGTTGCCGCAATTATTGCCTGCTTTGGCAGTGCAAGGCCGTTTAGCCATTATCAGTTTCCATTCTTTAGAAGATCGTCTGGTGAAACGCTTTATCCGCGATGCCGCCAAAGGCGACAACTATCCCCCTAATGTGCCTGTCACTGTTGATATGTTGCACCCAAGTTTACGCAGTATTGGCAAGGCAATTCATGCCGGTGAAGCAGAGTTAGCGGTCAATCCGCGTGCGCGTAGTGCCGTGTTGCGCGTGGCAGAACGCTTAGCGGATTAAGCTTTGCATGCTGAATAGCAGTATTCTGGGGAGAGGTTGTTTTTTGTGCTTAGACTGATATTGAAAAGTATGCTAGCGGTGTTAATCGTGGCCTTATTTTGCTCAGCCTTGGGCTTAATTTGGGTGCGCCATCATAACCGTCAATTATTCATCGAATTGCAGCAATTGCAGCGACAGCAAGACAACTTAAACCAAGAATGGACACAATTGCAATTAGAGCAAAGTACGTGGGCGCAGCAACATCGCATCGAGACCATTGCCCGCGAACAATTGCAAATGATTTCGCCTGAACCTCAAGATATTATCGTGATCCGACCATGACTGTGCGCGTTTCTTCCCGTTTCTCCGCACGCCGTGCGCCTGTTGCCAGCTCGCGCTGGTATCGTTTTTTCACCTTTTGGTTGTCATTGCCAAGCCTGTTTGGAGGTAAAGCGGCAAAGCCTAAGCCGCGTCGCGCCAGAAATTCGGCAACCACTTTACTACAGCATTTGCAGCAAACCTCATTTTCGACCAAGCCCAGCCGTAACCGTAAACCGACTGAAGAAAACCCTGTTACCTTATATTGGGGGCGGCGACAATGGTTATTGTTGATCATGATCGCGGTGATTAGCGTGCTGTTATGTCGCGCCATTTATTTGCAGGTGATGCACACTGAGTTTTTGCAAAATCAAGGTGATGCACGTCATGTGCGCACTGTTACCTTGCCCGCACATCGCGGCATGTTGCGAGATCGCAATGGGGAACCGTTGGCAGTAAGCACGCCCGTGCAGTCTGTATGCTTAAACCCTAAACAATTTAGCAAAGCAAATTGGCCGACGTTGGCACAGGCACTCGGCATTTCTCAAACAGAGATCGCCAGCGCATTAAAAGGACGTGAGCAGCGCGAGTTTGTTTATTTGCGTCGTCATGTCTCGCCGACAGCAGCGCAAGCCGTGCAAGCTTTGGATTTAGAAGGTGTATTTTTACAGCAAGAATACCGCCGTTATTATCCTGAAAGCGAAGTGACCGCGCATGTTCTAGGCTTTACCAATGTAGATGATGAAGGGCAAGAAGGTTTAGAACTGGCGTTAAACCGTTATCTCATCGGCATTGCAGGCAGCAAGCAGGTCATTCAGGATTCGCACGGGAATAGCATTGCTGATTTGGCTTTATTGCAAGCACCGCGTGCGGGGCAAGATGTCACGCTCACTTTAGATAGACGTTTGCAATATTTAGCCTATAAAGAATTAAAAGCCGCAGTAGAAGCCGCAGAAGCCAATGCCGGTTCGGCGGTGATTTTAGATGTACAGACTGGCGAAGTATTGGCGATGGTGAATCAGCCTGCGTATAACCCCAATAATCGGCAAGCGCGTGATGGTGGTTTTTATCGCAATCGAGTGATGACAGACGTGTTTGAACCGGGTTCAACGATGAAACCATTCACCATTGCTACTGCATTGGAAAGTGGCAGTTATACTGTTAATAGCACGGTGGACACCCGACCGGGGCGATTGCAATTAGGTAAATATACCGTCAGTGATGCGCGTAATTACGGCAAGATTGATTTAACCACTATTTTGCAAAAATCGAGTAACGTCGGTGCGGGCAAAATCGCCTTATCACTGTCAGCCGAAACTTTATGGCAAACCTTTCATCAAGTGGGCTTTGGCGATATTTCTGCCAGTGGCTTTCCGGGGGAAGCTAGCGGTTACGTTGCACCCGCGCAAAATTGGCATGCTGTGGATCAAGCCACGGTTGCCTTTGGTTATGGCTTAAATGTGACCTTGTTGCAATTGGCGCGAGCTTATACTGTTTTTGGCAATGACGGTTTATTGCCACCAGTGCGTTTGGTTGCACATGAGCAGACAGCCTCTAACGTGCGCGTTTTGCAGCCTAAAACGGCGCAAGCAGTGTTGCATATGTTAGAGCAAGTCACCTCTGAAAAAGGTACAGCGACTAAAGCGCAGGTGACGGGCTATCGTGTTGCGGGTAAAACGGGTACTGTGCGCAAACATCAAGGCAGTGGTTATGCAGAAAATGCTTATGTGAGTGTGTTTGTCGGTTTAGCTCCGGCTTCTGCGCCGCGCTTAGCAATGGCAGTAATGATTGATGAAGCGAATGGGGGGCAGTATTATGGAGGCCAGATTGCCGCGCCTGTTTTTGCGTCGGTGATGAAAGGGGCGTTGAGAATTTTGAATATTCCGCCAGATGCAATGACCGCAGCTCGTTAAGTTGTTGAGCGCGCCTTAATTTGGGAGGCTAATATGGAATTCAAAACAGATGACGAGGCGTTACAGATTTTACAAAATCCCCCGAGTGATCATTTTGTTTGGATCGCAGCCTTAGATCATTTATTAAATAAAGCCTCTGGCGAAACTCGCTTGCGCATGATGAACAAGTTTGAGTCGATGCCAGATACAAAAAAAACTGAAATTCGTCGCATGTTAGAGGTGTATCAAACTACGCAAGCGATGATAGACAGTGATGTAAAACCTAGAAGAAGTCGTTGAGTTTTTCCCCCTACATTGTTTTTAAAACTGTCTGAATTGGGAATACCGTTTTTGCTTTAGTATCCTGATTCAGACTAAAAACAAACTTTTTAGGTTTTTTGATGATGATATTGCATCAAGTCACTATCAAGCGACCAAATAAAGACTTCCGACATCGGAAAACGCGCTACACATTTTTTATACTCTTCAATAATGCTGAGGTCTCCAAAGCTTGTACCTTCATTTGTTTTTTTAGATGACTTGTTCTGTCCAGCAAGATTAGGGAAATTATCTAACCACGTTAAGACTTCTTGAGTGCTGGGAAATTCACTCGGTTTATAAGGTGCTTCGCCCTGAAAAGCCGCTCTAACAACTTTACAAAAACGCTGCGCTGTTTTACGTCGTGTCCCACCATCGCCATTTTGCGCAATATGATTACCTGTTTCGATAATGGTTGCCATCGGTAAAATAAAAGTTGCACCTTGTTCTACAAATATTTTGTAATCTTCAATTACCTTTTCTTTGTCTTCATTTCGATTTAGGACATTGAGCAAATTTAAAAACACACAAGTGTCAATAATACAAATAACGCTCACTCCATTTCCTCTTGCATTTTCGCCAGCCAATCAAGCGCATGTTGTTTTTTCTGCTCAGGTGTTATTGGCGATTTTACAAAACGATCAACTACACCGTTTGTCACTAATTCTCCTAATGGGCCTTGCATAACCAAACCCGCATAATCTTGTAAATCCGCGAGCCGTACTAACTGACTTTCTCCGGTGCTAGGGCTGCGATAGCAAAATACAACATCTGCCAAAGCACTGTCTGGCAATGCATCCATTAAGGCTGGGTTATGTGTAGACAATAACAAACGCACATCACGTTGTTCAGCTTGTGTACGCATGGTGGTTAACAATTGTTTAGCGCGAGAAGGGTGCACGCCATTATCCACTTCTTCAATGACAACTGTAGAACCTTGTGGCGCGGATAATATGGCAGCGGCAATTGCTAACACACGCAATGTTCCATCCGATAACAATTCGACTGACCATTTACGTTCTACATTGCCAAAGTTTTCAACCAGTTCTAAGGCGACTTGCCCGCGCCGATCTTGGAAAAATTCTAAAGTTTTAATGTCTTGCTCAGGTAGACTTTTAATGAAATGAATGATGATGGGTTTGATCTGCTCATCTTGCCATAAGGTATACAACACCCCTGACAAGTTCGCACAGTCACCGCGTAGCCTTTTATCTGGATGGCTTTCACCCCGCATACGAGAGGGGACAGGGTCAAGAAATAAGGTATTGTCGAGTAATTTTTGAAATTTTGTGGTAATGCGTGGGATTTCTGTTTGGGCTTTTTTATGACCAGACTCAAATAGAGCTGAACTGGCAAGCTGATTCATGATAGCGATTTGATCAGTACAGCTAATCTGTGGTTTTTTGCCACCTCGGGCAAAATTATTATAAGCCACACGCACATCATTACTAAAAACTGATGATACTTGCTCAATTCGATACAATGGGAAACTTTCATTAAGTGCGGTGATAGTTTCTTGCACAATATGCAATTCATCCTCGCGTAGCATTAGCTGAATTTCTAGCCTGTTCCAGTCTGCATCATCCGTTTGACAACCTAGGCTAAAACTAAGCCCACCCATATAGCCGTTATTAACACCTTGATAGCCTAGGTCTCTAATCTGTCCACGCAAGACTTGCTCAGAATCTTCAACACGGTGTTTTAATACCGATAATTTTTGTCCTTGGCTTAACCAACACAAAAAACGAAAAGCTTCTAGCGCATTACTTTTGCCTGAAGCATTCGCGCCAATCATCAAGGTTAATGGCGCTAAATCTAATACTTGATTTCGATAGCTTTTAAAATTTTCGATATGAATTTGCGTGAGCATATTGCCACCTACTGCGCTTTATGGAGCTTGTTAGTATAGCGAATGCAAAAAAACAAAAGCCCCAAAGAAAACAAATTTCTTTGAGGCTTAGAAAAGCGAAGGCTGTCGGACGGCGTTTTAAAACTTAAAACGCATCCCCCGGAATACGCACATAACCTTCCATCAATACCCGCGCACTACGACTCATAATTGCTTTAGTCGCAACCCATTCGCCGTTCACTTCTTTCGCTTCCGCGCCGACACGCAAAGTACCAGACGGATGACCGAAACGCACGGCGCTACGTTCGCCGCCACCAGCCGCTAAATTCACCAAAGTACCCGGAATGGCAGCAGCCGTGCCGATAGCCACCGCAGCAGTACCCATCATGGCGTGATGTAATTTACCCATTGATAACGCACGCACGTTGACATCAATGTCGTCTAAAGTGACTTGTTTGCCGCTAGAGGCTGCATAAGCTTGTGGTTTAGCAACAAAAGCGATTTTAGGCGTGTGCTGACGACTTGCCGCTTCTTCAAGCTTGCTGATTAAACCCATGCGTAACGCAGCGTGTGCGCGGATGGTTTCAAAACGGGTTAAGGCAGCAGGGTCGCCGTTGATGGCTTCTTGTAATTCTGTGCCGGTATAGCCGATTTCGTCCGCGTTTAAAAATACAGTTGGAATGCCGGAGTTAATCATGGTGGCTTTGAAAGTACCGATTTCAGGCACTTCTAAATCATCGACTAAGTTGCCTGTCGGAAACATGGAGCCTTCGCCATCGGCGGGGTCCATAAATTCAACTTGTACTTCTGCGGCAGGGAAAGTTACGCCGTCTAATTCAAAATCACCAGTTTCTTGTACTTCGCCATTAGTGATTGGCACATGGGCGATAATGGTTTTTTTAATGTTGGCTTGCCAAATACGCACTACAGCCGTGCCATTTTCAGGGACACGTGCAGGGTCAATTAAACCGCTGAAAATAGCAAAAGAACCGACAGCCGCTGTTAAGTTGCCACAGTTGCCGCTCCAGTCAACAAACGGTTTATCAATGGAGACTTGACCGAATAAGTAATCAACATCGTGATCAGGTTGTGTGCTTTTAGACAGGATAACGGTTTTGCTGGTGCTAGAAGTCGCGCCACCCATACCGTCGGTTTGTTTGCCATAAGGATCAGGGCTACCGATAACGCGCAGTAATAATTTATCGCGTGCTTCGCCGGGGACTTGAGCGGATTCTGGTAAGTCGGTTAAGTTGAAAAATACGCCTTTGCTGGTGCCGCCGCGCATGTAAGTGGCTGGGATTTTGATTTGAGGGACGTGAGCCATGTTGATGGTTTCCTTTGCAACGGGTGGTTGGAAATAGGTGTTTTAAGGTTGTTGCTTTGATTATGTGTTCGCCAGTGGTAGCGGATTTAATAGTTGAATGTCGGGAATCCACTGAAAATCATTGGTATTAGCCGTGATTAAGGTTAATTTATTCAAAATTGCAGTGGCGGCAATAATAGAATCGCCTAAAGACATTTTTCGTTGCTGGCGTAGATGTATTGCTTTTTCTATCACAGGTTGCGTAATGGGAATGATTGAGAGCAAGGCAAAAAATGCTTTGAAGTCTTGTAGGTCAGCATCCGTTAAACGGTGATACCCCAACACTTCCAGATAACTAACAGCAGAAACAGCAGAAGGATGGGTGGCAATTAATTCACGCAATTGGACAAATTCAGGTTTAATGGCGTAAATAATCGCATTACTGTCTAAAAGCATTATTTATTCTCGACCTGTTAAAGGTGATTCATCTCGCAAACTACGTTGCCAAGCAACCGGATCAGTAATTTCAGATAAAGCGTGTCTATCTGCCATGCGCTGCAAAATAGCGGCGGCTTGTTGCTCCTGCTTTGGCTTCACACTCGGCTCAGGTAAAGCAATGCCCGTTTCCTGTGCCAGTTGTGTCAATAAGTTTTGGATTAATTGAAACTTTTCGTCGTGTGATAACGCAGAGGCTAAAGGCAATAATTCAGCTAAAGACATTTTGTCTACTCCTAACAAATGAATTAATAAAAGGTTAGCAGCAAACCTAGCGCGTAGGGTGGGCGAAACGCCGCCGAGAAATCAATTTATTACCTGATCTCAATCGGCGTTTTGCCCACCATACAGAACTTATTAAGCCGCCTTAGACTCTAAAAAGTCCTTAGCAAAACGCTGTAACACACCGCCCGCTTCATACACAGATACTTCTTCCGCTGTGTCTAAACGGCAAGTGACAGGCACTTCAACGGTTTCACCATTTTTACGATGAATCACAACGGTTAACTCAGCGCGTGGGGTTAACTCGCCGATCACGTCATAAGTTTCTGTGCCGTCGATGTTGTAAGTGTGACGGGTTCCACCGGCTTTGAATTCCAGCGGTAACACGCCCATGCCGACTAAGTTAGTGCGGTGAATACGCTCAAAACCTTCTGCAACAATCGCTTCAACACCGGCTAAACGCACGCCTTTTGCTGCCCAGTCACGAGAAGAACCTTGACCGTAGTCCGCGCCTGCCACGATGATTAATGGCTGTTTGCGTTCCATGTAAGTTTCAATCGCTTCCCACATACGGGTTACTTGGCCTTCTGGCTCGATACGCGCTAAAGAACCTTGTTTGACGTTGCCGTTTTCATCGCGGCACATTTCGTTTAACAGTTTAGGGTTAGCGAAAGTTGCGCGTTGTGCGGTTAAGTGGTCGCCACGGTGGGTTGCATAAGAGTTAAAATCTTCTTCTGGTAAACCCATTTTGGCTAAGTATTCGCCCGCTGCACTGCTCGCCAGAATTGCGTTAGAAGGTGACAAGTGGTCAGTGGTGATGTTGTCGCCTAATACTGCTAAAGGACGCATGCCTTTTAAAGTACGCACACCGGCTAACGCGCCTTCCCAGTAAGGCGGACGGCGGATGTAAGTGCTCATTGGGCGCCAGTCGTATAAGGGGCTTTCTGCTTCTTCTACCGCACCTAAGTCAAACATCGGGGTGTAGACTTGGTTAAATTGTTCTGGTCTTACGAATTGTTTAACAATTGCGTCGATTTCTTCATCAGAAGGCCAGATGTCATTTAAAGTGATCGCTTTGCCATCTTTGTCAGTGCCTAATACATCTTTCTCGATGTCAAAACGCACAGTACCCGCAATCGCGTAAGCAATGACTAATGGTGGAGAAGCTAAAAACGCTTGTTTCGCGTAAGGGTGAATACGACCATCAAAGTTACGATTACCAGACAATACCGCAGTGGCGTATAAATCACGGTCGATGACTTCTTGTTGAATGGTAGGGTCTAACGCGCCGCTCATGCCGTTACAGGTGGTGCAAGCAAAAGCCACGATGCCGAAACCTAATTTTTCTAATTCAGGTAATAAACCAGACTCAGTTAAATACAGTTCTGCCACTTTAGAACCTGGGGCAAAAGAGGATTTAACCCAAGGTTTACGCACTAAGCCCAATTCGTTGGCTTTTTTCGCTAATAAGCCAGCGGCAACTACGTTGCGTGGGTTAGAAGTGTTGGTGCAAGAAGTAATCGCTGCGATGATCACCGCGCCATCTGGCATTTTGCCTTCTTTTTCTTCCGCTTGTGCTTTGTCTAAGTCCACAGCAATGCCGCGCTCTGCTAAGGCAGAAGTCGGTAAACGACGGTGTGGGTTAGAAGGGCCAGCCATGTTGCGTTCGACGGTTGATAAATCAAATTCTAACACGCGCTCATATTCAGCTTTGACTAAGCTGTCTGCCCATAAACCAGTGGTTTTGGCATAGTTTTCCACTAAAGCCACTTGCTCAGCGTCACGACCGGTTAATTTTAAGTAGTCGATAGTTTGCTGATCAATGTAGAACATGCCCGCAGACGCGCCGAACTCTGGAGTCATGTTAGAAATGGTTGCACGGTCGCCAATGGTTAAATCTACCGCGCCATCGCCGAAGAATTCTAAATACGCAGATACCACGCGCTCTTTACGCAAGAATTCAGTTAAGGCTAATACCACGTCAGTGGCAGTGATACCGGCTTTACGTTTGCCGGTTAATTTCACGCCAATGATGTCGGGCAGGCGCATCATTGAAGCGCGGCCTAACATGACGGTTTCAGCTTCTAAACCACCGACACCAATCGCAATTACGCCTAAAGCGTCAACGTGTGGCGTGTGGCTGTCAGTACCAACGCAAGTATCAGGGAAAGCAACGCCGTCACGCGCTTGAATCACAGGCGACATTTTTTCCAAGTTGATTTGGTGCATGATGCCGTTACCAGCAGGAATCACGTCTACGTTTTTGAATGAAGTTTTAGTCCACTCGATGAAGTGGAAACGGTCTTCATTACGGCGGTCTTCTACTTCACGGTTTTTACGGAAGGCTTCAGGATCAAAGCCGCCGAATTCAACGGCTAACGAGTGGTCAACGATTAACTGAGTTGGTACTACTGGGTTTACTTTTGCTGGGTCGCCGCCTTGGTCAGCGATTGCGTCGCGTAAGCCTGCTAAGTCTACTAATGCGGTTTGGCCTAAGATGTCATGGCATACCACACGCGCAGGATACCAAGGGAAATCTAAATCGCGTTTGCGTTCGATTAACTGTTTTAAAGAGTCGGTTAACATCGCAGGGTCGCAACGGCGTACTAATTGTTCTGCTAACACGCGAGAGGTGTAAGGCAGTTTTTCATACGCACCGGCTTGGATTTCTTCTACTGCGGCGCGGGTATCAAAGAAGTCTAAGTTAGTACCGGCTAAAGGCTTGCGGTAATTTGTATTCATGCTACATCCTCGTTTGACTATTAATATGACTCAGCAAAGTCTTTTGTGAATTCTGCTTGGTATATAAGATATGACGACGCATTAACATCTCGGCTAACTCCGCGTCACGATTAGAAATGGCTTGCACAATATGGCGATGTTCATCAAAGGCGGTGGTGACTCTAGGCCCTGCCATGCCTAATTGCACTCGATACATGCGGATTAAGTGATATAAGCTGTCCACTAGCATCGAGATTAATTGTGTATTTTTACTGCCTAAGATGATCCGATAATGAAAATCTAAATCTCCGGCTTCTTGGTAGTAAGTTTCGCCACTTTGCACGGTTTCAAAATGGGTACTTAATAAGCTTTTTAAATCGCTGATTTCTGTCTCGGTCATGTGAACGGCTGCCAGTCGCGCCGCCATGCCTTCCAAGGCTTCGCGCACTTGGTACAGTTCTTCTAATCCGTCTTGTGTTAGGGCGACGACACGCGCGCCGACGTTGGCTTTACGCTCGACTAAACGGCAAGATTCTAAACGGTTAATGGCTTCTCGAATCACAGCACGGCTAACCGCGTATTTTGTCGACAATTCCGTTTCGCTGAGTTTGCTGCTAGGACGGATAACGCCTTCGACAATGTCTTGTCGTAGTTGAATAAAGGTTTTGTCGGCAGTGGTGACAGGCTGATCGGTGAGGAGTATCAGCGGTACCATAGTGTGTGTCTCTATTGGTGATATTGTCGACAATATAGGGGAGTTGGTGGGGGTTGTCAATGGGGGAAGATTGCCGATAATTTCTGTTTATAACGGTTTCTGTTGATCGCACCAATATCTATCGCAGGAAGTTTCGTAACTTTCTGATTTTAAAAGGCTACTGACATAAGATAGCGTTGCTATATTGCAATCCTAAGTTATTGATTATAAAAAGATCAACAGAAACC
>QKBZ01000391.1 GCA_003245895.1 Beggiatoa sp. | reverse complement strand
AAATGACACCTCACTTAGCATTTGCCACTTCTTTACTGTATATGATGACTTCCGATGGCGAAATCGATAACGAAGAAGTCGGTCATTTATTATCGGTATTAGGCGGCGAAGACAGTGGCGGCAGCATTGGCGTAGGCGCAAATAACCGACAATTATTAGATAGCGCACAACGCTATATGCGCGGTCATAGCATTGACGAGTTTTTAGCAGAAGCTGCACCGCTGTTATCAGATAGCCAAAAAATGTGCATTTTAGTGAACTTAGTCGATTCTTCTTTGTCTGATGGCGAAGCAGAGCCTGAAGAACAAGCCTTATTCGGCAAATTCTTACAAGCTTTCCAAATTGACGAAGCGCGTTTCACACCTTTCTTTGAAGTCATTGTGTTAAAAAATGACCGCTCTGTGTTCATGAAACAAGACCATCCAAAAAATCAACCTGATTATCAAGTTAAATTATCAGTTTAAAAATAACTTAACTCACTGAATTTCCCATAAAAGGTTCAATCTTGTAACGAGGTTGAGCCTTTTTCATGTTTAAGGAATGCTCTACATGACATTGGAAAAAGCCCTAGAAAAAACCATTTTTCATAGCCGTTGGTTATTAGCACCTTTTTATATTGGTTTAATTGCGACTTTACTTATTTTATTGGTTAAGTTTGTATTTAAATTTATCGATGCCTTATTTAATATTTGGGCGTTAGAAGGTACACAAGTTGTATTGCCTATCTTGGGGCTGATTGATTTAGTCTTAGTGTCTAATCTATTGTTAATCATCATCTTTAGTGGTTATGAAAACTTTGTCTCGAAAATTGACGAGGCACATGACCATGATGATCGGCCTGACTGGATGGGCAACGTTGATTACGGCTCGTTAAAATTAAAAGTGATTGGCTCTATTGTCGCCATTTCTTCAATTGATTTATTAAAAGCCTTTTTCAATATTGAAAATTTAGGCTCAGAACAACTGATGTGGTTAGTGATTCTGCACTTAACTTTCGTCGTGTCTGGCTTGTTATTCGCCATTATGGAGCGCATCTCTCACTCGCCCCATGCGAAAGCTGAACATTAATTTTTAATCTCCTGCTATAGGCTGAGTCCATTGCTTGCAATGCTCAGCCTCCCGCCCCATTTTCGCGTTTTTCTCGGCATTGAATACGCTGCTTGTCTTGCACTGACACACATAAATACTTTATTTTTGCTTAATATTGGTATAAGTCGTAAAGTGAGCCAGTGTTAACCGCCTTATTGACTGAACGATTACCTTAAAGCACTTACGTTATAAGTGCATTGTCTCATCTTAATTTTCATGAACACGTTTTTGTTAGCCAAGTTCAAACGCACACCTTTTTCCATGCTATTAGTGTTTTCCCTATTAGCGGTGGAAATTCTAACCTTATGTATGGGGGTTCTGTTGTCTGCGAAAACAGGTCGTGAGGTGACCAGTGTTAACCTTGCGGGCAGACAGCGCATGTTATCGCAGCGTTTATCAAAATCTTTGTTATATATTTATGTAGAAAGTTTAGAAAATCGCAGTATTGATCGGCCGTTACAAGAACTGAAATATACAACTCAACTCTTTCATAGCACGTTATTAGGTTTTCAAAAAGGTGGTTTTGTCACCAATACTGATAACACTGAAATTGCTATCCCTTCTATTCAGCAACCCGAAGCTGAGCAAATATTGGCGCAAGCGTTTACGCTCTGGCTGCCTTATCATCGCATCTTGACGGATTTGTTTAGTGAGCAATCATTACAAAATAAGAAATTAAAACTGGCTGTGCAATATAGCAAGGAACATAACTTAAAATTATTATCCTTGATGAATGAGCTAACCTTGGCATTGGAAAAAGAAGCTGTTTTTTATACGCGCTTTTTACAATACACACAGCTTACCGGCTTTATTTTAGTGATTGTTTTATTTGCTTTTTTGTTTAGCCGTTGGCAGCAAATTCGAGAGTTATTATTATCACAACAAGCCCAAATTCAAAGCCAATTAGCCAATGCTGAAGAAAGTTTGAAATTAGCAGTAGACGGTAGTAACGATGGTTTATGGGATTGCACTGATTTAACAAGCCGCACACAGTGGGTATCTGATCGCTTTTGCCAACTGCTGGGTTATGGCGAGCAAAGCAAACAATTAGCTTCCATTGATTATTTTTTATCTTTAATTCACCCTGAAGATAGAATGCACGTCATGGCTGCAATTAATGAGCATTTACAACAACGAAAACCTTATAAAGTTGAGTATCGCATTTATACCCAACATCAAGGTTATCGCTGGTTCTTAGCGCGTGGCCAAGCATTATGGAATGAGCAAGGGCAAGCGATTCGTATGTCAGGTTCGCTGACCGATATTCATTTCATTAAACAAACCAGTAATCAATTAAAATCTCAAGCGCAATTATATAGCACCTTAATTAATACTATTCCGCATGTCATTTGGTTAGCAAAAGCCAATGGCTTCATTGAATTTTTTAACATGACGTGGTTTAAGCTAACGGGGCTTAGTGCCGCAGAAAGCTTAGGCGATGGCTGGGTCAATTCTATTCATCCTGATGAGGTAACGGCATTTATTCAGCAGTGGGATACAGGTGTTAAATCGTCAAAACGCTTTGAAGGCGAGCTTAGAATTAAGCTGGTTGATAAAAATTACCACTTATTTCACTACATTTGCACACCTGTTTTAAATGAACATGAGCAGATTACCAATTGGGTGGGCGTGAGTATTGATATTAGTTACATCAGACAAGCAGAACAGGTACTCAAAGATTTTAATCAGCGTTTAACAGAAGAAGTTGAGGTTAGAACACGCACCTTATTAGCGCAAGAAGCGGAGTTGCGTAAAGCAAAAGAAGCGGCAGAAGTGGCAAACCGTGCTAAAACTATTTTCTTAGCCAACATGAGCCATGAATTAAGAACACCACTAAATGCTATTTTAGGCTATTTGCAAATGTTGCAATGGGAAAAGAATTTAACCCATGAACAGCAACGCGCAATTTTAGTTGCATACCGTAATAGCCAGCATTTATCAACTTTGTTAAATGATTTGCTAGAGTTATCGCGTATTGAGTCGAATCATTTAAGCATTAATGAATCTGAGTTTTTGCTCAGTGAGTTTTTACAAGATTTAACCGATATTTTCAGTGTGCGAGCCATTGATAAAAACTTAAGCTTTAAAACAGAATTGGCTGGTAATTTACCGATGTCTGTGGTGACAGATGCTATTCGTTTGCGCCAAATTTTGTTTAACTTGCTGAGCAATGCAATTAAGTTTACTGAAGTTGGTACAGTGACCTTACAAGTTGAGATTCAAGAAGAACAATTATTTTTCGGCGTGTATGATACCGGCTGTGGTATTGCAGAACATGATCAAAGTTTAATTTTTGAATCTTTCCATCAATTAGGTGATATTAAACAAAAATCGGAAGGTATGGGTTTAGGGCTGGCGATTAGTCAACGCTTGGTGCAGCTCATGGGCGGCAGTTTACATGTGCGTAGCAATGTGAATGAAGGCAGTCGGTTTTGGTTTAAAGTGCCATTTATGTTTGGTTCTTTGGTCAATGGCAATATTCCTGAACGCTTAATCGTTGGCATTGCTGAGCAACGTAACCCACACTTATTATTAGCCGATAATAGTACTGATAATCTTCATATGTTAAATGAGTTATTAAGTGCTTTAGGTTTTAAAACACATACCGCACAGAATGGCGAAGAAGCATGGCAGGTGCTTGAGCAACAGCCTAAAATTGAATTAGTCATTTCTGATTTGAATATGCCTTTGCTCAATGGCATTGAGTTAACACAACGCATTCGCCAATCTACACATTATCATAATTTACCCGTTATTGTTTTATCGGGCAGTGTTTTCCGCCAAGCAAAAGAATTGTGCCAAGCAGCAGGGGTTAATTATTTTCTGGGTAAACCCATTCAATTAGAACTATTTTTTAATTATATTCAGCAGTTATTAAACTTAGAGTGGATTTATAAAGATCAATATGAAGCACCGCAATTATCCTCTAAGCCGGATATTGCCAATATGCACTTACCGTCATTGGCACAATTAGAGAAAATCGCATCAGAGTTAAATGAAGGTAATTTTAATGCCGCAGTGCAAGCAGTGAAGGAATTGGTGAATTTTCCTGATTTAGTGGAATATACCACGATATTATTGCAGTGGGCAGAATTGTATGAAGTCGATTTATTTGAACAATTAATTGTAAATAGTATTCAATATTTAAAGCAAAAAGAAGCCGATGCCTAAATTATCTTATTTCATTTCAAAGGTACGGGCGACTTCTTCATCTA
>QKBZ01000326.1 GCA_003245895.1 Beggiatoa sp. | reverse complement strand
AGCCCCCATCGCGCAAGCCGTCGGCTCGCCGATTCCTGAACAGTTGGAACGGCTGCAATTCTCGCCTTTGCAAGGTTTTATGAAGGGTTACATTGATTTAGTGTTTCGACATGAAGGCAAATATTATTTAGTCGATTACAAATCGAATTATTTGGGCCGCCAAACCCAAGCCTATCACCATGAAAACTTAACCCACGCCATGACCCGCCATGATTACTTTTTGCAATATTGCTTGTATTGCGTGGCTTTGCATCGTTATTTGAGCTTGCGCGTGCCTAATTACGATTATGAGCACCATTTCGGCGGGGTTTATTATTTGTTCTTACGCGGCATGCGGCCTGAGTGGGGGGCGCAGTTTGGGATTTTTCGGGATAAGCCGGAGGTGGGGGCTTTGGAGAGGTTGTCGGGGTATTTGGGGGTTGGGGATAAGTTGCATGCAGGGAAAGCTTGTGACTATGCTTAGAACTGGTTTTAGTCTTTTAATTTGTATGGGATAAGGGGAAAAATATCATGCTTGCAACGGTTGAAGTGATTGTTGAGACGGATGGTAGTGTGCGTTTATTAGAGCCATTAAAGCTTAATCATTCTACGCGGGCATTGCTGACTTTGTTGGAGCCTTTGGAGCAAGTAGCCGAAGTAGCAACTAAGCCGCCTTTGGCTCAGTTTATCGGAGTGTTAAAAAATGCGGATGTTTTTTCTGATGATCCAGTAACTTTACAGCGAAATATGCGTGATGAGTGGGATTAAATATTTATTAGACACCAATATTGTTATTGGTTTGCTCAAGGCGCATCCTGATACTGTAGCATTATTACAGGTTTATCCCAATTTGCTTGAACAGTGTGCGGCTAGTCAAATTACACGAATGGAGTTATTGGGGTTTCCTAAAAATGACGCAGAAAGTATAAAGCACATTTTAGCATTTTTAGAATATTGTCCTGTTTTACTTATTAATGAGGATGTTGAAAAGACTGCAATTGAATTACGTCGTACCGGACGTTTTAAATTACCCGATGCGATTATTGCTGCAACGGCACATTTAAATAAACTTAAGCTTGTAACATTGGATGAACGTCTTGATAAGGCTTTTAATGCATATCAGACTGGGGATATTTAAGCTATATAGAGTAGGTAAAATACTGCTACGATATCCATTAGTTTTCCCACTAATTTAAATCCATTAAATGGAGTTCTTATGAAGACAGTTTGGATAGTAGATGGAGCTTATGTAAATTACTTTAAAGGAGGAAAAGTAAAAGTTGATTATTTGAAATTAAAGGCTGTACTGGAAGCAAAAAATAATCGTCCAATAGATAAATCATACTATTTTATTGCTGTTCCAAACCTACAATATGATGGTAGTAATGAATTTTACAGGTTTCTGGAAAGATCAACATCAAATGGTGGTCTAAACATGGAAGTAAAAATTTATCAGTTTAAAAACACAAATAACACCTGTCCTAGTTGCAAACATAAATTTAGTCGCCCAGTTCAAAAAGGAGTTGACGTTGGAATAGCAACATTGATTATCAAGCTTGCATCAGAAGGATGCTATGATAGGCTGATTTTGACGGCTGGGGATGGGGATTTTTACGATGCTATTTTGTATGTTAAATCTAGCTTGCAGAAAGATTTTTGGGTTAACGGATATGAAGGCAGCTTGTCAGATGGACTTTCTCGACTTGCAACAGAAAAAATATTATTAGATGACCTAACTCCACAAATCTTGCTCAACTCACCATCTAACAGTTAAAGATAGTTAAAGTAAGCCTGTGTGGGTAGAGGCGCACCCATAATCCCGTCTTAACTAAAAAACCTTCTCGCGCCGAAACCTATCATTCTGCAAAATGATGGGTTTCTTTGCTCTACCCATTCTACTTCTCGCTTATAAGCTATTGATTCTTTGTTATCAAACACAGTAAAAAAGAAATTCTTTTACAGCTTCAGTATCGTAGCACGTATTAAATCCCACTAATTCCACAAGCTTTTACATTACAAACTTTCTTCTCTGAAAGCTATCTGCTCAATTGCTTCTGCAATTTCTGTTAGCCCTGTGCCAATTGATTTTGCTAATGTTACTGAATTACTGTCGGAAGCTGCTGTATTGATAAGTGCGGCTATTAGCTCGGGATGTGCCTTTGCATATCCTTCCCCGAAAATTTGATCAATATCTTCGACAGCTTCTTTCAAATATTCTCGTGCTGTTGCACTGGCTTGCCGCATGATAGTCATACCATCAGCCGTGATTAAGTCTGCTGCTTTCTCTCTCATAATAATTATCTCTTCTCAAGAAATAGTTTAAGGGTATTCAATCCAATATATTCACCGCAAACGCTCCAACCGCACTCGCCAAACGTCCATCATTTGTCCAAAACTGTTGGCAATCATGAAATTGTGCAGTTACAACATGTAAAGCATCAGGCGTTTTTAATCTATGCTGTACACGCAAAAATAACGCTTTTTGGTAAATTTCTGCTGGCATAGATAAATTATGCAAGCTGGCTAAAAATTGTTCATAACGCAGTAATAATGCCTGATCCGCATCACGCATAGGTTTTACCAGCGTTTCTAAACGTACTAAAGGAGATGCGCATAACTCGGCATCACCTAAGGAGACAATGCGTGATTTAATAATGGGTAAAAATACAGGGTGCTGTTCAACTAAGTAAATAATAAGACAACTATCTAAATAAATTTTATCCATCAATCATCCCAAGCATCACGGTTAGCCTGAATAACAGCTTCCATACCTTCAGGATCGCCCGCCAATGCAGTTTGAAAAGCAGGAGATTGCAACAACGCTAAAACAGCTTTGCTGTTACCTTGCATTTCTATTGGCTCTAAAAAAGTGATAATGGCACGCATTTGATGTTTGGGCTGAATAGGTTCTAATAAACGTACTGTACCGTTTGTTTCAATAATAGCTTCTACAGCTTGCAACATAATATTTTCCCCAATGAGCTAAATTACACTTCAAGTTTAGATGGATTTCACCCCGCTCTACCCATCCTACTTCCACCACCTAAAAAATATATTTTCTAGCAAGTCTTTACAGTATCATAGCCGCTCACGGCCTAAGCCGTAAAAAAATCACATCATTTCGTAAAAAAAACAACTAAGGTTGATAAAATGAAAAAAAGAATGTTCACTGTGTGTATCTACATATTACTGACAGCTCCCCTACAAACCCAAGCAGCGGCCTATAAAATCCCAGAACAATCTGTTAACTCCACTGCTTTATCAGGTGCTTATATCGCAAACGCTAATGCAGCAGATGCCAGTTATTTTAATCCCGCCAATATCAGTTGGTTAGCAAACACGCATTTGTTTGAAGGCAGTTTGACTTACATCAACTTATCAAGCATTCACTTTGCAGGAACGGTGTCAGGTGTCCCCGTCACAGGCGATTCAAAAACAGAAAACTTTTTAATGCCAAGCCTGTTTTATGTCTCCCCCGAAATACTGCCTAATTTACGTTACGGCGTATCCTTGACCGCACCCGCCGGTTTATCAAAGCGTTGGGATCAACCACTACAAAAGGCCACCGCTGAAGAATTCAGCTTTAAAACTTTTGAGTTAAATCCGGTACTGTCCTACAAAGTCAATTCACAATTTTCATTAGGCGGTGGCTTGCGCGTTGCCTATGCCAAAGGACAAGTTAAAAATCAACTGCCCGCAGGTTATCATCCACTGCTAACACAAGGTTATCAGCAAAGCTTAGAAGGCGATGTGTTTATGTGGGGCTACAACTTTGCATTGTCATACAAGCCTGCACAAAACACCAATTTATCCGTTACTTATCGCTCAAAACTCAGCATGGATTTAGAAGGTGATGCCGAAGGTTTCACCACCTTACCCAGTGCGACAGGCGGGGTGGCAATGCCATTTTCAGGAGACAGTGACGTAAGCGCACCAATTCCTGCAACGTGGGCATTTGCAATCGCGCAGACGTTTGACAAAACAACCCTAGAATTGGTTTATGAACGCAACTTGTGGTCAGCCTATGACAAGCTAGATTTCAATTACGCCAACCCTGTGGCAGAGGCCACACTCGGCGTAAGTCGGGTGCGCAATTGGTCAGATAGCAATACTTATCGCTTAGGCATCACCCAGCAAATTAACCCAAGCCTCACCTTGATGGGCGCTATTGCGTATGATGAATCCCCAGCACCTGAAGCTTATTTAGGCTTTGAGCTACCTGACAGTGATGCGTGGATTTTCTCATTAGGCTTGCGTTATCAAATGACCCCAGCACTTAACTTAGGGGCAAGTTATTTATATGATAAAAAAGATGACCGTGATGCCAGCAACAGCACTCTGAACGGCAGTTTCAGCGACAGC
>QKBZ01000095.1 GCA_003245895.1 Beggiatoa sp. | reverse complement strand
TTTGCATACATCACACCTAAAAAATTTTGTGCATCAGGATGATCCAATAAAGCAGCCTGCTTATATGCCTCAAACGCTTTAGGAGGATTCATTGTTACAAGATAAATATGACACTCCCCCTTTTGATAAGCTTCCCCTAATTTTATCCATGCCCGACTATCCCCCTTTTCGGCATTAACCTGCAACTCTTGCAAGCAACGCTCGCCTGCCGACTGCACTTTAACAATTTTTTCCTTTAAAAAAACATCCACCTCGCCACTTTGCAACCGAATCTCCGGCTTCACCAACTCATAATCAGATAATGACACATCAATCCGTTTTAACTGCTCCAAATACCGTGCAGGAATTTCATTAAAACGCGCCTGCCCATCTTTCAATATTGCTTCCACTGATTCATCTAAAGACAACAACACCTTACCAGAAGCCTTAAACAACAATATCTGACTATCCGCATCCCGAAAAAACAAACGCATTTCAAAAGTGCTTGACCACTGCCAAAAACCATAAATGCCCACCACTGCAATCAGCACGACAAACGCAGCCACCCAATGCAACCAACCACGCGAACGACGAGGCACAACCGCTGTAACAACAGCCTCCTTATCCCGCCAACTATTCCAATTAACCTTTGAATTTAAATCCTGCGCAATCACTAATAACTGATCTAAGCGATCCTGAATATCTACAAAAAGCACTAAATCAGCAATTAACGCCTCTCGACTTTTGCTCTCTAAATCATCAACTTCTAATGGCAAGCTATGAAACAGCATCTTAACCTGAGACAAATCAAGAGACTGTTTTAATAATTTTTGTAAAGCCAATCTTTCTGAAGGAGTTAACATATCAAAACCATGCGAGATAATTAAATTGCTAATGCCACACCAAACACCCCCCAAATTATAAACAAATCCCCCTAAAAATCCCCGCCCATTTCCCCACCCCCACCAACTATCAACAGTATGCAGCCCGCCACATAATGGTAAAATCCCTCTTAATCAAGGGCAGAGGTACACGCATAACACCTCACACGCTCAATTATCACGTTTTCCGTGCTGACACAAAAAAAATGGAGATTGAACATGACACAATGCCGTTATATCAGGCTAAGTCAATTTGCCGCGTGGTGGTTACTACTACTCAGCAGCCTGCCCAGCTCAGCGTTAAATTTAACCGATGGCAGCAGCTTTGTTTATGACATCGGTGCCAACGGCGTATTAAGCCAAGGCAGCTTAAACGCCTACGCCAACATGTACCGCTTACGCGTTAACAACGTCAGCTACGTTGGACAAGTCACTGGTTTATCTGCTGATGGTCGAGAAGCCATTACCAGCACTTACACACTCCCGAACAGCAGCCTCAGTGTACACCGACAACTCTATGTGTCGAAAAACAGCAACTTTGCTCGTTACAGCGAAATCATCGAAAACACGGGCAGCACTGCGCAAACGGTATCAGTCGAAATTTTTGGCAACTTAGGCTCCGGTCAAGCCACTAACCTCGTCTCTGAATCCACCTTTGGTAACTTCTTAATCACCGACGACAGCGAAGATGGCAACAGCGGTAGCATGCCGGTATTAATGCACTACCACTCGCAAATTAACCATCCTATCCAAGCCACACACCAACTCGACGGCGATCAACTAAGCTGGACATACAGCAACTTAAGCATTCCTGCCAACAGCCAACGCCGCATTATTTACTTCATCGCGCAAACCCCAGACCTCGCCACTGCTGAAATCTTTGCCGCCAATGTCTTAGGCAGTCCAACCGCCTTGTTTGAAGGCATCGCACCAGAAGACTATGATGCAATACTCAACTTTGAACCCGCCATTGCTGCCCCTGAGCAAAATATGGCAGAAGCAATCTTCCTCAACGCAGGCGAAATTCCCCGCCAAGGCAGTTTAAGCGAAGACGACGCGCTATCTCATCGCCGTGCCGCCACCCCTGCCGACTACTACGCCATCAACTTAACCGAAGGCCAAACCATCACCTTACAAGCCGCCGCCAGCTTCGATACTTATTTATATATGTATAGCGATGTCGAAGGCAGCACCTTAATCGCCAGTAATGACGACGCGCAGGTACACACCAGCAACTCGGAAATTACCTACACCGCACCTGCTGCCGCGACTTACTACATTGAAATTACCTCACACACCCGCCGCGCCTTAGGCAATTACAGCCTGACGGTGTTAGACGGTGCAGTAAATCACTTACCATTGGCCTACAACTTCGCCGCCACGCCACAAACCCCTCGCGCACCGGTTGAAATCACTTTTACTGATTTCAGCATTGATATTGATGGCGACATCGAAGAACGCTGTTGGGAATTTGGCGACGGTTCTAGCATTCAATGCAGCAGTGCTAACACAGTTACTCACACCTATAGCGATGCCGGTCGCTTCAGCGTTGGCTTAACCTTGCGTGATGATGATGACGGCTACAGCTTCCACAGCGAACAAATCGCGGTTGCCTTCACTTCCAGCACAACAGACGTGATTTTGCCGATTGACGACACTGCCAACGGCGAGTTATCCCCCTCTGATGGCTTATCACAAACCCGCTCCAGCGCGTTTGCAGATCGCTACATTATTCAAACCCCAACCGCAGGCGAAGAATTAGTCATCACCTTAAGCTCGGATGATTTTGATGGTTTCTTGTATTTATACGACAGCACAAACCGACGCATTCGACAAAATGACAACGGCGGCGGCGGTACCAATGCACAAATTCGTTACACCCCTGTTGATAGCAGTGCTTTATTAGTTGAAACCACCAGCTTTGACGACAGCGTGCAAGGCAGTTATCGACTGAATTTAACTCGCGCTACCACAAACACAGCCGTTAACGTAGTGTTAGAAGCGTCAATTAACCCTTCTGACACGCAGCAACTGATTTTTGTTGCCCGTTTACCCAGTGAATTTAACGCCAATTTCTTTGCGTGGACATTTGGCGACAGTGACGAGGTAATTTCTACCGCTCAACCGACTGCTTCACACCGTTACACCAGCAGCGGCTTATACGATGTCACTTTCTTTGCTTCTAACGCAGCAAATCAAACCAGCACATTTACCCGCACCTTTGTCGTCGGCGGCACTTTAGGTAGCAACTTGCAACCACAATTCACTGTCTCACCACAATTTGGCGAGCAACCCTTACAAACCTTCTTCAGCAATGAATCAAGCTCTAGCTTGGAATCCATCGGCGATACCTTGCGCTATATCTGGTATTTTGGTGATGGCGAAGTGTCTACCGAGGAAAACCCCGTACACACTTATCAAGAGGAAGGCACTTATCAAGTGGTGTTAGAAGTGTTTTCTAGCTTAACCCAGCAAAGTGCAGCTTATACTTTGCCGATTGTTGCCTTTGACCGCAGCACGCAACAAGTCACCGTCGCCAATACTGCCCGCGAGCGACCACAAGTGATCATGGCAGGCTTTGATCCGATGTTGGTGGATTTGCTAGATACGAGCGTGAAAGTATTTGCCATCGTGCGCACTGGCGCGAGCAGCTTGCAAACCGTGCGTTTATTAGAAAATGGCAGCGATTTCAACCTATCACTGGCACAAGTCGCCACTTATGCCAACGGCGACCAACGCTATGAAGCGGTGTACACCTTCCCGCGTGGTTTGCTAAGTGCTGCGACTTTGAGCCAATTTTTCGGTACAGGTACCGGACAATTCCGCATCCAAGCCCGTGATCAAGCTGGACAATTCCACGCCTTCCCAAATGTTGAAATCGGCAGCAATCCAAGCATTGCAGAACCCGCCAGTGCTTTATTAGTCAAACCGACACAACAAGTCGCTGTGCGCCGTGTCTCGCCGCAAGTGTTAGCTGGTGGCTTTGACCCGATCTTAATCGATCAAAGTGATACCCAATTAACAGTAACGGCGTTAGTACGCGCAGGTGTAGCACCGATTAGCGCAGTGACACTGCAACAAATTAACTCGCCATTACAATTACCAATGCGCCTGCAATATACCTTGCCAAACGGCGATCATGTTTATCAAGTCAGCTACAGCTTTCCTGTTAACGGTGTGAGCACTGGCACGGTCAGCAATTTCTTTGGTGAGGAAGCTGGACAGTTTGAGATTGTCGCTACGGATCAAGCAGGGCAATCGCATAGTTATCCGCAATTGATGATTGGGAATTTCTTGCGGCAGTAAATGCGTTTCGTAGGGCGGATAAGGTGCAAGCCGTCATCCGCCGTAAAGTTCTGCACATCATTGAAATTGCTGGTTTGCTGGTTCCCACGCGCCCTGCGTGGGAATCCTCTGCGGCGCGCCTGCGCCGTGTATTGAAACCAAGTGCACGCAAGCTAGATTAAACGGTGTTCTGCGCTTCGTGACGCAGGCGCGTCAAGACTTGCTCCCACGCAAAGCGCGTGGGAGCCAGCAAATTCTGATTCAGACAACAAACCTCGCGGCGGATGACGGCTTGCGCCTTATCCGCCCTACAATAATCGATTTTAATATACTTAATTTGCCCCTTGTTTCCCTCATTTAATTTATGGAATAATCCCGTATTCCATTTTTCTACAATTTCACTCGCATTACCGTGAACAATTCTCCACAAGGAGGCTCCCCCTGTCCCTCGCCGTTGTCCACAGTCGCGCTCAAGTGGGTATTCAATCTTTACCCGTCACCATTGAAGTGCATTTGACCGCCGGTTTACCCAGTCTTTCCATCGTTGGCTTGCCAGAAGCGGCTGTAAAAGAGAGTAAGGATCGGGTTCGTAGTGCATTATTAAATACCCAATTCGAGTTTCCCGTTCAGCGCATTACCATCAATTTAGCCCCTGCTGATTTACCCAAAGAAGGCGGGCGATTTGACCTTGCAATTGCCATTGGTATTTTAGCTGCATCAGGCCAAATTCCAGCCGATCAATTAGAGCAATATGAATTTGTCGGCGAATTAGCATTAAGTGGTGAATTAAGACCGGTTAAAGGTGTATTGCCAGTGGCATTAGCGGCGCGAGATTCTGAGCGGCAAATTGTGGTGCCTTGGGATAATGCGACTGAAGCTAGCATGGTGAGCAATATCGCCATTTTGCCGGTTAAGCATTTGTTAGATGTGTGCACACATTTACACGGCACGGATTTGATAAACGCATGGTGGAATGAGGACACGCCACTGCCTGCGAATGCGCGACCTGTGCCTGATTTAAGCGATGTGCGTGGACAACATCATGCGCGACGGGCGTTAGAAGTGGCGGCAGCCGGTGGACATAATTTGCTGATGTTAGGCCCGCCTGGTACGGGAAAAACCATGTTAGCCAGTCGTTTGCCTAGCATTTTGCCGCCAATGACTGAGGAAGAAGCTTTAGAAACGGCAATTATTGCCTCGATTGGTAGTTCTGGGTTTGAGGCGAATACATGGGGCTTGCGCCCATTTAGAACACCGCATCATACTGCTTCAGGCGTGGCGTTAGTCGGTGGTGGCAGTCAGCCCAGACCGGGGGAAATTTCGCTGGCGCATAATGGTGTGCTGTTTTTAGATGAATTGCCCGAATTTGACAAAAAAGTGTTAGAAGTGTTACGCGAGCCGTTGGAATCAGGACGCATTATTATTTCCCGTGCAGCGCGGCAAGCGGAGTTTCCGGCGAACTTTCAGCTCGTGGCGGCGATGAATCCTTGTCCTTGTGGTTATTTAGGCGATTCTAATGGGCGTTGTCATTGTTCGCAGGAGCAAGTGCGCCGTTATCGGGCAAAAGTGTCGGGGCCATTGTTAGATCGCATTGATTTACACATTGAAGTGCCGAATTTACCTCGCGCTGAAATGCGTACTGAGGTGCGTGGCGAAAGCAGCGAGACCGTGCGCGCTCGCATTATGCAAGCACGTCAAAGCCAGTTACAGCGTTGTGGCAAACCGAATAGCCGTTTAAATAATCGTGAGATTGAACGATTTTGCAAATTAAGCGAACCGGATGAACGTTTGTTGGATACTGCCATTGAACAACTCGGTTTGTCAGCACGGGCATGGCATCGGATTTTACGGGTAGCGCGAACGGTGGCAGATTTGGCAGAGAGTGAGACGATTAAAACGGCGCATTTGACTGAGGCGATTACTTATCGGCGGTTGGAACGGCGTTAGCGTTGTAAAGCGTCATCCGTCTTAATGTCGCATGACGCTGCGCTTATGCGACCTACGATTACGGTCTTACGCTATCCCAATACCGAACGCCCAACACGCCCCCAAACATCAACAAAATCCCCAGCAAAAATGGCGCAAAGCCTAAAGAAGCTGATACTGCTCCACTGGAGCTATTGGTAGACACACTAATTAAAGTTAAATCAGCATTCGTATGCGCTCGTGAAGTGTCATCGCCGAAAAATACTAAATTTGCTGTTTTATATGGATTATAAGGTAAAGGTACAGGTACAGATACAGGAACTCCCATAATTGAAGCTGTCATCGTTCTAGCAGTGTGATCAAACGCTGTATAATTCCGCAAATCTCCCGTTAAAATTTGTACATTATTTTGCAATAACTGATATTTATCGCCTAAAACACGCAATTCATAACTATTTAGGGATGTTGTATTAACGCTTGCATTCTCTCCTTGCGTGAATAACGTACTATCTGCTGCGCCACCATTTTGCGCCCAAATCTTGTCAATCCAAAAACCTATTTCTATCCCTTGTAAATCACTACTAATGACAATAATGCTAAAACCCGCACGATCAGTATCATCATGCGTTTCTGCATTGATTTTTACATTAAAAAAAATGCTATAGCCTAAACTACGATTTAAGGTCGGAAAACTTGCGTTAATTAAATTTGGCGTGCAAGAACTAGAAGAAATACATGATTCGTAATTACCATAACCGCCTGCGGTGTCTGTGGCATCTGACACCACAGTTGTGCTGGCTTCGCTGTCTATGCGAACACCTCCACCACCAGTAATCAAGGTTTCTGTAACCTGTGGTAGTGAAACACTAATAGACCCTACTGATACAGAAGCAGGCACAGTCGAAAACTCCAACCAGCCTTGAGCATACGGCAAACTCGCCGCGCTACCATCATATAAAGTGACAGAAGCCGCGTTAGCAATATGGCTACTTGAGCACATTATTATGCCTAGCAAACCTAGAATAAATTTCATCTTCATAATGTAAGACTTTTACCAGTTGTTTAACTTAAATTGGATTGTAACTGAACAACTTCAATTAAATAAACCGAATGATGTGCTTTATTCTCCACAATCTCCCCCTTTTGTTTCCCGTTCACTGCCAACATTAACGACATAATCACCAATACCGAGGAACCTATATGCACTAACACTGTGCATACATCTCAACGTCCATTACATTGGAAGAGGAGTCAACCATGCCGTTTACTGCTGAAGAGCAAGCCACCGAACTGCTAAACAAAGTCACGGAGATGATTCAAGCCCACTTCCCAGAAGCTGAAGCGCAGCAAATCATCAGCTTTGCTAACCTGTTCTTTTTCTATGTCTCATCAGAAGACGTATTAGAACGCGGCAGCGTGCCCGATATTTACGGTGCCGTGATTACCTATTGGAACTTCGCCCGCGATTTCAGCGGCGACCAATACAAAATCCGCGTTTACAATCCGCAGTTTGAGCAAGATGGCTGGCAATCAACGCATACGGTAATCAGCCTTGTAATTCGCGACGCGCCATTTTTAGTTGACTCCATTCGCATGGCCATTAACCGACTTGGCCTAACCATGCACTTGATTATCCATCCAGTGATATTAGTACGCCGAGACAGCAACGGGCACTTATGCGAGGTGGTCGGCACTGACGACCACGACCAAGAACGCCCTAGCATCGAAGGCATTTCCAGTGAAGCGGTGATCCATGTTGAAATTGATCATCAAACGGAAACCACGCATTTAAATGAAATTCGGCAAGAATTAGAGGCGGTGTTAAACGATTTGCAATTGGTGGTCACTGATTGGCAAACCATGCAAGACCGCTTACAAGAAGTGTTGCAAGAACTGCGCGTCACACCACCGCCGTTAGATGAAAATGAAATCAGCGAAGTCTTTGCCTTTTTAAATTGGTTAAGCGAAAACCATTTCACTTTTCTGGGCTATCGAGAATACCGTTTAGAACAAGATGAAAATAAAGAATTGTGTTTAAGCATCGTACCGAATTCCGGTTTAGGCTTGTTGAGCAAAGACCCACACACCCGCACCTCGCGCAGCTTCGCCGAGTTACCGCCTCACTTGCGCGAATTGGCTTATCAACCTGAACTTATCCTACTCACCAAAGCCAACACCCGCTCCACCATTCACCGCCCCAGTTATATGGACTACATTGGCGTGCGTATCATCAACGATGAAGGCCAAGTGGTAGGTGAAAAACGCTTTTTAGGTTTATACACCTCGGCTGCGTATCATTTGAGCACGCGCCAAATTCCGCTGCTACGGCGCAAAGTATTAAATGTGTTTGCGAATGCAGGCTATCGCCACAACAGTCATCGTGGCAAAAGCTTAATGAATATTTTGGAAACCTATCCGCGCGATGAGTTATTCCAAATTTCAGAGGAAATTTTGTTAAAAACCGCCATCGGTATTTTGCAATTACAAGAACGCCAACGCATTCGCTTGTTTGTGCGCCCTGACACCTATGGGCGTTTTATCTCCTGCATCATCTTCGTGCCTCGTGATCACTATGACAGCGGCGTGCGCCAAGAAATGCAGCAAATGTTAACCGAAGCATTTGGCGGTGATAGCGTGGAATTTAATGTGTTGCTGTCGGAGTCCGTGCTGGCGCAAGTGCATTTTGTTATCCGCACCCCACCGGGGACGTGTTGCACTGAATACGATGTGCAGCAACTGGAAACCCGCTTAAAAGAAATCACCCGCGCATGGAAGGATATGTTATTCGATGCGCTGATTGAGCATACCGGCGAAGAACATGGCACCCGCTTATTCCGCGCTTATGAGCAAGCTTTCCCCGTCGCTTATCGCGAAGATTTCAGCGCTCGCTATGCGGTTTACGACATTGAACGTATGGAAATGCTTAATGAAAGCAATGATTTGACCATGAGCTTATATCGTCCGATAGAAGCCTTAGACAACTCATTGCGCTTAAAATTATTCCACCGCGACCACCATATTTCCCTGTCGGAAGTGTTGCCGATGTTGGAAAACATGGGCGTGAAAGTGTTAAGCGAGCGCTCTTATCAAATCACAGCACACAAGCGGCCTTGCGTTTGGATTCAAGAATTTGGCTTGTTGCACGCGGAAAAACGCCCGCTAGACACTAAAGAGTTACAAAAAGATTTCCAAGCCTTATTTACCCGCGTTTGGCAGCGCGAAATTGAAAACGACGGCTTTAACCGTTTAATTCTGCGCGGGCGTATGAATTGGCGAGAAATCGTGATTTTCCGCGCTTATTATCATTATTTAAAACAAACTGGCCTTAGCTTCAGCCAACTGTATATCGAGCAAGCTTTAGCCAATAACCCCGCCATTGCTCGCGTGCTGCTGGATATGTTCCACGCCCGTTGCAACCCTGATCAAACCGTCGATGAAAACACCCGCCAGCAAGTGCTAGACACCTTATCGGAACGCATGCGCGAATTACTGGAATCGGTCGCCAGCTTAGACGAAGACCGGATTTTGCAACGCTTCCTCGCCGTGATCATGGCGACCCTGCGCACTAATTATTTTCAAAAAGATGTGCGCGGCGAACAAAAACCGTATTTATCCTTTAAATTTGATCCTGCCAAAGTGCCGGAATTACCCGAACCACGCCCCATGTTTGAAATCTTCGTCTACTCACCACGGGTCGAAGGGGTGCATTTGCGCGGCGGCAAAGTGGCACGGGGCGGTCTGCGTTGGTCAGATCGCTATGAAGATTTCCGCACAGAAGTCTTAGGCTTAGTCAAAGCACAAATGGTGAAAAATGCCGTTATTGTGCCGGTAGGCTCTAAAGGCGGTTTTGTCGCTAAGCAATTGCCTAGCGCGGGTGGACGCGAGGCGATACAACAAGAAGGCATTGCCTGTTACGAGACCTTCATCAGTGGTTTATTAGATGTCACCGACAACTTAATCGAAGGCAAAGTCGTACCACCGCCAGACGTTCTGCGCTATGACGAAGACGATCCGTATTTAGTCGTCGCCGCCGACAAAGGCACTGCGACCTTCTCCGACATCGCCAACCGCATTGCGCAACAATACGGCTTTTGGCTCGGTGATGCCTTTGCCTCCGGTGGTTCTGCCGGTTACGACCATAAAAAAATGGGCATTACTGCCCGTGGCGCGTGGGAATCAGTTAAACGCCATTTCCGCGAATTGGGTTTAAACACCCAAGCGGAAGATTTTAGCGTAGTCGGCATTGGCGATATGTCGGGCGATGTATTCGGCAATGGCATGTTGTTATCGCGGCATATTAAATTGATCGGCGCGTTTAACCATTTACACATTTTCTTAGACCCGAATCCAGACCCAGAAGCCAGTTTCAACGAACGGGAACGCATGTTTAACCTGCCGCGCTCCTCGTGGGAAGATTACAACCGCGAAACGATTTCCAAAGGTGGCGGCGTGTATAGCCGTAGCAGTAAATCCATCGTGTTATCGCCGGAAGTACGAGAGGTGTTAGGCATTAAAGCGGTGGCCTTAGCCCCGAATGAATTAATCCGCGCCATGTTGTGCGCAGAAGTCGATTTACTGTGGAATGGCGGTATTGGCACTTATGTCAAAGCGCAAACCGAACACAATACCGATGTCGGCGACCGTACTAATGACGGCTTGCGTGTCAACGGTAACGAGTTGCGTTGCCGTGTCATTGGCGAAGGCGGCAATTTAGGCTTTACCCAATTAGGCCGCATTGAATATGCCTTAACCGGTGGGCGCGTCAACACTGACGCTATGGACAACTCTGCCGGTGTCGATTGCTCTGACCATGAGGTCAATATCAAAATTCTGCTTAACGCCATCGTGCACAATGGCGACATGACCACTAAACAGCGCGATCAATTGCTCGCCGACATGACCGACGAAGTAGGGCGTTTAGTCATCCGCAATAATTACTTGCAAACCCAAGCCGTCAGCTTATCACTTTACATTGCATGGCAATTATTCGATGCTCACGCCCGTTTTATCAAAGAGTTAGAACGGCATGGCAAACTGGCGCGTGAATTGGAATTTTTACCCAACGATAAAACCTTGGCAGAACGCCGCGCCGCACAACAAGGCTTTACCGCGCCGGAAATCTGTGTGGTGTTGGCTTATAGCAAAATCACGTTATATGAAGCATTAATCGCATCTGATTTGCCTGACGAACCTGCATTAAAAAGCTTGCTGCTGAATTACTTCCCGCGCCCATTGCCAGATCGCTTTGTCAATGAAATCAATTACCACCGTTTGCGGCGTGAAATCATTGCCACCGAGTTGACCAATAAAATGGTTAACCGTGCCGGTAGTGTGTTTGTATTCTTGTTGCAAGAAGAAACTGGCAACAGCGTGCCAGACATCGTGCGCAGTTTTGTCGTGACATGGGAAATTTTCGACTTGTTTAGCCTGTGGCAATCGATAGAAAGTTTAGATAATCAAGTGGCAGCAACCGTGCAACTCGATTTAATGCTGGAATGTCGTAAGCTGGCTGAACGGGGCGCACGTTGGTTATTACGCAATCGCCGCCAACCGATGGAAATTTCAGAAACGATACATGCGCTAAAATCCGGCGTACATCAGTTATCTGAACATTTATTGGAATTATTAGAACCTGCCGACCGCGAAGGTTTAGAGCAGCAAATTGCGGAATTGGTGGCGCAAAATGTGCCCGCTGAATTAGCACAACGCATTGCTGGCTTAGAAACATGGTTATCTGCTTTGGATATTGTAGAAGTCGCCAATAATACCGACATGGCCTTGATGGACGTGGCTACTGTACATTTCCACTTAGGCACTTATTTAAAACTGCACTGGCTGCGTGACCACATCAGTGCCTTACCGCGCGATGACCGCTGGACAGCCTTATCCCGCTCCGCCTTACGCGATGAGTTATACCGCACACACCGCGAGTTAACCATCAGCTTATTACAATTCCCAACTGAAGCACCGGAGTTAAGTCAGCGTATTGAAGAATGGACAGCGTGCCAGCAGAAGAATCTCGACCGCTTGTTAAGCGTGTTATCGGATTTAAGCAGTGCAGAGAAACCGACGATGCCGATGTTGTCGGTGGCTTTGCGGGAGATTCGGAATTTGTTGTGAGGCTGTGCGCGTGAAAGTACATCCAATCTAAGATTCGACAAAACACATTAGTAAAAATAAATGGTTTCTCTTTTCTATCTTCCCGATAGGAACGAGTTAAACCATTTAATCAGTTTCAATGTTGGAATATTTATCAATAATCAGAATACTAAAGCTACTTTGTAAAGCGTATCTAAAGAATGGGACAGCAGGACATTGTGCTGGAGTTTCACTCACCAGCGAATGGTGTGATCTTATACGGGGTATGCGGCTTAGCAAGTGAGCTAAGAGTTACCTCCTTTTTGCCAAAATCTCTAAACCACTCAAAACTATATCTCTAACATGATCGATTTTTCAAAAATACACGCCTTTAACTTCGGTCAACGCAACTCTTTTGAGGAGTTGGTTTGCCAGCTTGGTCAGCGTGAGACCTTTCCACAGGGTTCAGTATTTAGGCGAGTAGAAGGGGCGGGAGGGGATGGCGGCATTGAAGCATATTGGGCAAAATCCAATGGCGCGAAAACTGGGTATCAAGCGAAATATTTTCTTCGTAGTGGTGATATTAACTGGAGCCAGATTGATAAGTCTGTTACCCAAGCACTCATATCTCATCCTCAGTTGGAATGCTATGTCATAGCTCTACCATGCAATCTTACTGATAGAACAGGAAGTAAGCGACAAGGGAAAACGGGCTGGGAGCATTGGGAACAACGTGTTGATAAATGGAAAAAAGAAGCTCTTTTAACTGGTATCAACGAGATTGAGTTTCAAGCTTGGTCAGCTAGCGAGTTAATTTATCGCCTTGTCAAACCAGGTGCGGAAGGACTCAGGGAATTCTTTTTTGGCGATGTTGAGTTGTCTCCAGAGTGGTTTGAAGACAAAATTCAGGAAGCCATTTTTGCACTCGACGAAAGATTTCATCCAGAAGATCATGTAGATGTTCGGATCGAAAAGTTATTTTCTATAGTCTCGCGGGTGCCGTCGTATAAAACAGAGTTGCTTGAAGCACTTAAAGCAGTAGAAAAATACGACCTGTTTCACAAGCAGCTATCAAAACTCCAACAGAAGCCTGAACAGCAACTGACAGAAGAATTACGGCATGCAATTGCAAATCTCCTCAATATTAGTGACCAAATCCCCCTTGATCCTCTACATAAGTGGGATACAGCAAGTTGGAGCAATCTTGCGGAAAATGTGTTAGCTGCCAATAACAAGCTTCAACAATGGTACCGTGAGTATGAACACTCACTTGAGAATGGGACGGAGAAGGCTAACCTGAAGCAACTTATCCAAGACAACTGGAAGCTTGAGTATACTGTCGATCATCTAATAACGCTCTTTCATTCACAGTATATGGAGGCTGAAAAAGCTGGTTTTGCCCTCATTCGTGGAAATGCTGGTTCAGGCAAGAGTCATTTACTGGCTAAATGCGCACAGAGCACAATAGAACTCAAGCATCCTGCTATTCTTCTTCTTGGACAACAGTTAAATCACAACGAACTATGGGTGCAGATTTCTCAAATTTTGGGATTGACCACAAGATCAAGCGATCAAATTTTGGGAGTGCTAGATGCTGCTGGTAAATCAGCAGGTGTCCGAACACTGCTATTAATTGATGCTATTAATGAAGGAGTGGGGAGCAAATACTGGCGTAATCAAGTCTCCAGCTTAATCCATAAACTCAAGGGCTTCCCTCATGTTTGCTGTGTCATATCATGCCGTTCAGAATATTTTGAGTTAGCAATTCCCGATACCATTTCGCGTCAATATCCTATTTTTGACATTCAAGGATTCGAGACTGCTGAAGAACAACTGAATGCTGCCCGAGTCTATTTAGATAGGCGTGGCATTGCCCGCCCAAGCACTCCATGGCTTTCTCCAGAGTTTGTTAATCCTCTGTTCCTACGTTCAGTTTGTCTCTCGTTAGAACGGGACAAAAAATCGGAGCTTCCACCTGGCCTAACCGGCACAAGAAAAGTCCTGAAGTACTACCTCGATAGTATTGGACGCAATATCACTGAGAAGGAAGGTTGTACAGCTTCTCTTGTTGGCAATATTGGGCGTTCGGTACAAGGTATTGTAGGGAAAATGCTTGAAAACAGAGAAGATTTTTTAGAACTTGAGGTATGTCGTAACACAATTGCTACTTACTTCAACAATATTTACCCAGAAACAGCACCAGATTGGTTATCAGTTTTTCTGAATAACGGTTTATTGCGGAAAGACCCCAACCCGTCGTCAGACGATTTCGCTGACGAGGATGTTGTGCGATTCAGCTTTCAACGTTTTCAAGACTTTCTGATGGCAGAATATTCAATCAAAGATATTGAGAAAATTGATGGGGTGTTTGGTGAAAAAGGCGCATTAGGATTCTGCATTGAAGATGAGCAGCTTGCATGGGAGTGGTGTGGTCTCATCGATGCATTAGCTGTTGCTTTACCGGAAAAATTCAAAATAGAACTGGTGGATACGCTTCCTGGAGGAGCCGAAAAATGGTGGAATGATTGGAGTATACATGAAGCCTTCGCTGAAAGCGTTAAGTGGCGCGCCCGCGACGCATTTACTGAGCGGACGCTAGAACTACTGAACGATTTCAGATATCAGAATTCAGAACCACTCGAACTATTACTGCAAGTAGCAATTTCTGCTGATCATCCGTGGAATGCGGAGCTACTACATAGAAACCTCCAACGGCGAAAGTTACCAGAGCGGGATGCGTTCTGGACAATGTGGGTCAATACTCAAAGCGATGATGTAGACTCCAGTGTTGGAGTCTTGATTGAATGGTGCCGATCTGGGCAAGCACCACACACTAATCCTGAAAATCAGTTTCTTGCTGCTTTGGTTCTTTGTTGGTTCTTCACATCCTCGAATCGAGCTATTCGCGACAAATCGACTAAAGCCTTGAGCAATATTCTATTGTTCAATGAGGATATATTTCCGAAACTTCTGGATAGATTCGTCAACGTAGACGATTTGTATATTTTGGAACGATTGCTAGCCGCTGCATATTCATCATGCTGTCTCAAGCCCGAAACTGAACGACTAAAAAAATACTCGGAAACAACCTTTGAGTACATTTTTAAGGATGGTAAGCCACCATTCGGTATATTATTACGCGATTATGCCCTTGGAATTATTGAACTCGCTTCTTACCACTCGATACTACCGAATGCTGTAGACCTAGAACTTTGTAAACCACCGTACAAATCTCCAAAACCACGTCTGTTTGTCTCTGAAGAGAAACTTAAAGAAATTGTAGAACAAGCTGGGGATGACAGAATCGCCCGTTCAACCACAAGTTCTATGGGAGACTTTTCAAACTATGAAATCGCACCACGAGTCAGAAAGTTTCTCCGAATTTCCTTGGAAAAGGAAGTTTCATTATCTGATAAGCAAAAAGCTAGAGTATTTGAAAACGAAGTTGTAGGTCATGATCGTCAAAGAATGGAGGCATTTGAAAAACTGGAAAAAGTAGCAAACCCGTATAGTTATGGATTCATGTCATCGTTATTCGGCACAGAACAAATGAAGCCAACCCAAACACAAATCGATAAATGGCAACAGGATATTGCACTTGCTGAAGAATTATTTCTAAACCTTCTATTTTATGATGAAGTAATACGGTTTCACTCTGACGTTGCACCATACCTCTATGAACGTAAGCATACTAGCCAAGGAGAGAATAACTTCGACCTAAATGCAATAAAACGTTGGATTGCAAAACGCGCTTACGACTATGGCTGGACAAAGAAAAGATTTGAGTATGAAAGTAATCAATTGGGAGGGTATCCTCGCGACCGCCCAAGTGTTGAGCGTATTGGAAAGAAGTA
>QKBZ01000317.1 GCA_003245895.1 Beggiatoa sp. | reverse complement strand
CTATATTTTAATATTTCTCTTTCTACAAAAGCACGACCATCTTTACCTAAGTTTATTTTTAAAGCATAGGTAATTAAAGGCTTGTCAGGTTTTTCACGAAATTTTAATTCAATCTCAATAGCACCAGAGCAATTTCGACTTCGTACCTCATGAAAACCTCTGTTTCCCCCTAACTTAACTAATGCAGTATTTACATTAGTTGCCATCGCGTCACGCAAAAAGCCAAAGACACTAAATAAACTACTTTTACCCGTGCCATTTGCACCTACAAAAACGCATAACTGAGGCAACCCTGCTAAAGTCACCTCTTTAAACGCTTTAAAATTTTTCAACCGTATTGAATCAATTCGCATGCTACTTACTCAACGCCCCCCAAACCTTATCCACCCGTTCCACCGACACCGGCACTGGCGTGCGCAATTCCTGCGCAAACAGCGAAACCCTTAACTCCTCCAATAACCAGCGATATTGCTCCAACTCCGTTTTCGGCGCGTTTAACTTATCGCGCTGACTCCAAAACGCAGACCAATAACGCTCCATTTGCTTAGCGCGTTTGGCATCTTTTTGCGGTGAATTATCCAAGCGTTCTAAACGGATTAAAATCGCTTTTAAATAACGGGCTAAATGTGGCAATTGGCTGAGCGGGGTATGGCGCACGAAACCATCATAAACCAAAGCATTTAAATGCTGTTTCACTTCGGGCAACACCGGTTTACGGCTTGGCGATGGATCATGCAAGGCTTGTGTAACCAAATGATATTGCTCTAACACTTTTGCCAAATGTTGCGCAGCATCGGCGGCGACTGGTAACAATTGCTTTTTGCCGGTGGCTAAGCGTTGATCAAACTCACTTTGATTGCGGGGCAAGGGTTCACAGAGAAAAACGGATTCTATCACCGTTTCTAACAATTCTTGCTTCAACTGCTCACAATTGCCTACTTTCATATATTGCAGGCATAACTTATGGTCAATAGGCAATTGTTTTAACAAGTTTTTAATCGGCAAGTTTAGCCAAAATAAACGCCGTAAACCTAAAAATAAACTTTGTTTTGCCTGTTCTGGGCTGTCCACCACCAATAAGTCAACATGTGTTTCTTGATCAACCAAGGTCGGAAAACCCGGTAATTCAATGCCGTTTAACATTAACGACACTTGCTGCGGTAACTCGCCAAAATTCCACTGTGTTAAACCGGTGCGCTCGATACCGCTATGGCTTGCCACCTCTTGTCGACATTCCGTGCTGGCCTTCGCACCCCAACGTGCTTGCAATTCCGGCAAACTGCGGCTGATATCCAAGCCTTGATCTTGCGTGTCTACTAACAGGAAATTCATGTGCAAGTGCGCGGGCAAACTGTCCGCGTTAAACGGCTGCTCCGGCAAAGGTTCGCCTAAACGACGATGTAAAAAGTGACGTAATGCGTCTAGTAACGAGCCTTGCGGCGAACGCGGATCGGCTAATTCTGACATTAACTGCAAACTGGCGGCTTTTGCCACATCCGGCACGGGGACGAAATGGCGGCGCAAAGCTTTGGGTAAACTGCGCACTAAGGCGGTGATTTTTTCCTCTAATAGCCCTGGCACTAACCATTCAAACGGCGCGGGGCTAAGCTGATTCAGCAAAGCAGTTGGAATCGTTACCGTCACCCCATCGCGCTCGTGACCCGGTTCAAAATGATAAGACAAGGGCAATTCCACGCCGTGCAATACCAAATATTCAGGGAATTGCTGGCGGGTGATCGCATCCGCCGCGTTTAACATCACATCATCACGGCTTAAAAACAGTAATTTCGGCTGTTCGCGCTCGACTTTTTTACGCCATTGATCAAACGCCGAGGTGTTATAAATGCCCTCAGGAATGCGCGCATCATAAAAGTCATACAGCTTATTTTCATCGACTAAAATATCTTGTCGCCGCGCCTTATGCTCTAATTCTTCAACTTCTTGGATTAATTCTAAGTTATGGCGGAAAAACGGCGCATTTGTTAAAAAATGACCTTCAACCAACGCACTACGGATAAAAATTTCTCGCGCCATCACTGGGTCTTTAGGGCCAAAGTTAATGCGGCGTTTCGGCACTAAGGTCAAACCGTACAAGGTCACGCGCTCAAAGCCGCCCACTTGCCCCATACGTTTTTGCCAATGCGCTTCAAAATAGCTGTATTGGCATAAATTACCCGCCACTTGTTCCACCCATTCCGGCTCTATTTTCGCCACACAACGGGCAAATAAACGCGAGGTTTCCACTAATTCCGCCGCCATCAACCATTTAGGCTGTTTTTTAAACAAGCTAGAACCGGGGAAAACATGCACTTTTAAACCGCGTGTGCCTTGGTAATATTCCTCTTGCGATTTAGTGGCGATATTGCCTAACAAACCAGTTAATAACGCGCGGTGAATGGCTTCATATTCCGCGTCTAACTGGTTGAGTTGCCAACCATGTTCGCGCACCACGGTTTTTAACTGTTGGTAAATATCGTGCCATTCACGCATCCGCAAATAGGAGACAAAATGCTCGTGGCATAATTTGCGTAATTTGTTATTCGACAAATGTTGCTCATTTTCTTGATAAAACGTCCATAATTTCAAAAAGCTTAAAAAATCTGACTTTTCATCAATAAACTTAGCTTGCGCA
This sequence comes from Beggiatoa sp., assembly GCA_003245895.1. GTDB lineage: Bacteria > Pseudomonadota > Gammaproteobacteria > Beggiatoales > Beggiatoaceae > SZUA-411. The sequence continues at coordinate 13,376 of QKBZ01000317.1, read as the reverse complement.
GCATCGGCGGCGGCTTGTGCGTCTAAAGGCCGTTCTCGCGGGTCTTGAATGCTTAAAGCACTGGCAATAATCAACACTTCGCTTAAACAATTTTCCGTTTTTGCCGCTAAAATCATGCGTCCAATACGCGGGTCAATCGGCATTTTTGCCAGCGCACGGCCTAAGTCGGTAATGTTACGCTTGGCATCAACTGCGCCCAACTCCGCCAACAAAGTGAAGCCGTCGTTAACCATTTTCGGCGTAGGAGATTCGACAAACGGAAAGTCGCTAATATCGCCTAAATTTAACGCCAACATTTGCAAAATGACCGAGGCCAGCGAGGTGCGTAGCAATTCCGGCTCGGTAAATTCAGCGCGTTGTAAATAATCCTGCTCCGAGTACAAGCGGATGCACACACCGGGCGCGATACGACCGCAGCGGCCTTTACGCTGATCCGCACTAGAGCGGGCGATTTTTTCCACTGGCAAGCGTTGCACTTTGCTGCGCACGCTGTAGCGGCTGATACGGGCAAGACCTGCGTCGATGACCGCACGGATGCGCGGCACGGTGAGCGAAGTTTCTGCCACGTTGGTGGCTAACACAATGCGCCGTTTCGGGCTGTCTTGAAACACGCGGTTTTGCTCCGCCACTGACAGGCGCGAGTATAAAGGCAATAATTCGGTGTCTTGCAACTTATGCTTGCTTAAGGTCTCGGTCACATCACGGATTTCGCGTTCACCGGGGAGAAAAATCAAAATGTCAGCGCGTCGGTCGTGGCGGCTGATTTCGTCCACCGCATCGACAATCGCTTGTTGTACATCCCGATCTTGCTCGTCTTCATCTTCGGTCATCAATGGGCGATAACGCACTTCAACCGGATAAGTTCGCCCAGACACTTCAATGACCGGCGCATTGCGGAAATGTTGCGAAAAACGCGCGGTGTCAATAGTCGCCGAGGTGATGATTAATTTTAAATCGGGGCGTTTTGGCAGCAATTGCTTTAAATAGCCTAATAAAAAGTCAATATTTAAGCTGCGCTCGTGCGCTTCGTCGATGATTAACGTGTCGTAAGCATTTAAAAAACGGTCGTTTTGCGTTTCGGCGAGCAAAATGCCATCGGTCATGAATTTGATATAACTGTCTGCACTGACGTGATCACTAAAGCGCACTTTATAGCCCACCGCGTGACCTATCTCGCTGTCGAGTTCATGCGCCACCCGTTGCGCGATGGTACGCGCCGCAATCCGACGCGGCTGGGTGCAGCCAATCAAACCACTGACCCCACGCCCAACTTCTAAGCAAATTTTCGGCAATTGCGTCGTTTTACCCGAACCGGTTTCACCGGCAACGATCACCACTTGGTTTTCCAGAATGGCTTTAGCAATATCCGCTCGCCGTTCACTGACTGGCAATTCATCAGGAAACTGTGGTTTAGGCAGGTTTTGGGCGCGTTGCTGACGTTGCATCAGCGAGCGTTCAAGCTGCTGCGTCAGTTTTTCAAAGGCATTCGGATCAGGCGTTTGACCACGTTTCGCTTGTTGTTGAAATTGACGGATGCGATATTGCAAATGATGTTGATCGCGGCTCATCGCGTCACGGGCTAGTTGTGCGAGCGTGTGCAGGTGTTGTGCATTCATGGAGTATTAAAGCGGTCGAAAAAACAGTCTAAAGAAAGCGGGTTGCTATGGTAGCGCGAGTGTTGGGGTTTTAGCAAAAGGGGATTGGGTTGGAGGTAAGCATAGTTGATGTCATAGGAGTTACGCAGTTGCAAGTTAAATGACCACCAGCAGAGCTGGTGGCTTATTACTGTGAACCCCTCAAAGGAGTTGCGCCGCTCAAAGCGGCATCAGATGCTTCAGATTCGGAACTTCATCTGCTCATAGCGTTCATCGTCTGCTTCTTGGTTTTGGATATACGCTCTGACAATTGCTTCGTCCAAACCAACCGTTGACACAAAGTAGCCACGAGACCAAAAACTTTTTCCCGTGAAGTTACGTTGCCGTCCAAAAGAACGCGCCAGTGCAAGCGCGTGAAATATATCTCCTAACGATTGGCGAACTTGCCCATAGATGATCTTCTTACGACGTTTAGAGATAAAAACCAAATGATACTTGCAGTCCCATTTGGTGTGACTCAAACTGTTGTACTCTTTACATAGGGGAATTCCATTGGTTGTTGAAGGAGCCAATGAGCATTCCTATGACTGCAGTAACGGTCAAACCTATGTGAGTCCCCCAGCAGAGCTGGGGGTTTACCAAATTTAATTACTCAAAGCATGAGCCGACGCGGCAACTGTTGGGATAATGCGGTTATGGAGCTGCTTTTTAGAAATCTAAAAACGGAACGTGTTAACCATCTGCATTTCCTTAATCATGCTGCTGTTCATGATTGTGTTCAACGCTATATCTGGTTTTACAACTACCGCAGATTACACTCTGCTATTGATTACATGACTCCACATCAGAAAAACTTATCCTTTCTAAATGTGGCTTAGATTTTCTACAAAAAAACTTGATCATTACACTTTACTTCTCCCCTTCCTGCTCCAACCCCAACGCATACAAGCGATTTTTATTCACTCCAGTAATCCGACTCGCCAATTTCGCCGCCTGTTTTAACGGCAACTCCTCGCGCAAAATGTGGAAAACCTGCAAAGCCTCGCTAGAAATTTCCTGATTATCAACCGGTGGAGCACCTGCCACAATTAACACAAACTCACCTTTTTGCTGATTATGATCCGCTTGCATCCACGCTAACAACGCACTTAAAGTGCTGTGATGAATTGTCTCATACACCTTAGTTAATTCCCGTGCTAACACCACTTCCCGCTCGCCACCAAAGGCTTCAGCTAAATCGCTCACGCTTTCAAGAATACGGTGTGGTGCTTCGTAAAATACTAAGGTTCGGGTTTCTTCGGCAAGGGTTTGTAAATGTTTTGCCCGACTGCTGGGTTTAGACGGTAAAAAGCCTTCAAATATAAATTTATCGGCGGGCATGCCTGCGGCGGACAAAGCACAGATCAAGGCACTAGGGCCGGGGATTGGCGTGACGGTAATACCTGCTTGATGACAGGCTTGCACTAAACGAAAACCAGGGTCGCTGATCAAGGGCGTGCCTGCATCACTGATGACTGCAATATTTTCACCTGCCGCTAATTTTTTTAATAAAGCACTGCTAATCTGTTGCTCATTGTGCTCATGCAAGGCTTGTAATGGGGTTTGAATACCAAATTGATCTAATAAGCGGCGGCTGTGTCGGGTATCTTCTGCCGCAATTAAACTAACTTTTTTTAAGGTTTCGACGGCTCTAGGTGAGCAATCTTGTAAATTTCCGATGGGGGTGGCAACGACATATAACAGTCCTGCCAAAGAATCCCTACTCATGATAGTGTTCTCTAAATCAAAGGGTTATTGAACTCAGCTTGCCAAAAGCCAATTTGCAGCATGTGTTAAAATTGGTATCCCCTGTAAAATACGGTATGCTGAGCTTCACTAAAAAATCGTTTAAAATGTCTGTAAAAACAGGCTTTCCTAATCACACACAATACATCCGTCCTCTGTCAACAATTCAACTGTTAACACGAAATGAATCACATGCGAACTTTATTTAGTCTTTTTTGTCTTATGCTGCTGTTAAGTGGGTGTAACTCTATTCCATTCATTAATCAACAATCGGGTACTGGCACAACCACTACTACACAAACAGATGTCACACAACAAGCTAAACGGTTTGAACAACAAGGCAATTATTTAGCAGCCGCTAAATCTTATATGCAGCTTGTTGCCCGTTCTGCGCCGCCAATACAGCAAGAGTATCATTTATCCGCCATTGATATGTACATAAAAGGCAAAATGCTAACAGAGGCGCGGATTGAGTTAGAAAGATTAAATTTAGCGCAAGCACAACAGCTTATGCCACGCCAACAGTTAATCTTAGCGCGGTTGGAAATTGAAGAAGGCAATCCAGCCCAAGCGTTGCAGCGTTTAAATCAGATTAATTTAACAGGCGAATGGCAGCTTGAGCAGCAGCAAACGCGCATTTTAGCTTTAGAAGCACAAGGCAGCTTGATGCAAGCTTTGCAAGAACGTGTGGCCTTAGATCAATCATTGCGTAATAACCGCACAGCGATGTTAGCCAACCATGATCAACTTTGGAAATTGTTGTTACAGTTGCCGAATTATCAATTAAGCGAATTATCGCAACAAAATAGCACTAATGAATTGTTAGGCTGGGTAAAGTTAAGTTTATTAGCTCGCAACAGTACTGCCAGCAGCTTGCCGCAATTACTGTCTAGCTGGAAAACTTATTACCCTGCTCACTTGGCCAATGTAGACATCGTACCGATGTTACAACAAGGCAAACAGCCAACTTTGCCGACCACTTCTGTGCAAATTGCGTTGTTATTACCGTTAACAGGCCAATTCGCACCACAAGCCACAGCCATTCAACAAGGTTTCTCAGCTGCTTTATATAGCGATCCGCAATACAACACTACAACAAATCGCAACCGCCCTAAAGTCACTTTTTACGACACCACAGGCAAAAACATTCAGCAAGTTTATCAAGCCGCGTTGAATGAAGGCGCGAGCGTGGTGATTGGCCCTGTAGAACGTGAATCCATTTTGCAATTATTGGCAGGGCAAACACAGCTACCTGTCCCCACTTTGGCTTTGAATTATGTGCAATCGCCGACCTTGCCTAAGAATTTCTATCAATTTGGCTTATCGCCTTCTGAAGAAGCGCAAGACGTAGCGACCAAAGCATGGGGTGATGGTTATCGCCGTGCTGCGATTTTAGTGCCTGAAGGTGCATGGGGTGAACGTGTTGCAGGTGCATTCCGTGATACGTGGCAACAACGCGGCGGCCAAGTGGTTGGCATCCAGTTTTATAGTATTTCGGATAATGACAGCTCTATTCGCAACGCGGTGAAAAATTTAGTCAGTGCACCTGCCGAAGTGGTGTTACTGGGTGCTTATTCACAACAAGCGCGTTTAATCGTGCCGTTTTTCCGTTATTACTATACGCAAGGCAATATCCCTATTTATGGCACATCAACAGTCTATTTAGATGGGGTATCGCAGCCGAATATTGATAACGAGTTAGAGGGTTTAATTTTCGGTGATATGCCGTGGATTTTATCGCCCACTATGAATGCTTTGCAGTTACAAAACAGCTTGCAACAACAAGATGCTAATTTATACAGTCAATTCAAGCGCGTGTTTGCCTTTGGTGCCGATGTGTATCACTTAATTCCTAAATTCATGCAACCTATGAATTATGGAGTGTTGTATAAAGGCTATACCGGTGATTTGATGTTAGAACCCAATGGCGAGATTGATCGAGAATTGGTGTGGGCGAAGTTTGTTAACGGCACACCGATGTTGTTAAATCCTGCGCAACCTTTCCAACAACAGCAGTTCCGATGAAATCAGACTCGGCACCTGTGCGCGGTCAGTGGGCGGAGGAATTCGCCCACCGTTATTTATGTGAGCAAGGTTTAACGCCAATCACGCGCAATTATCGCTGCAAAGCGGGTGAGATTGATCTCATCATGCAGCATCAAGCGCATTTAGTATTTGTCGAAGTGCGTTATCGCCAGTCACGACAGTATGGCGGCGCAGGTGCGAGTATTGATAGTCGTAAGCAACAGCGCATTGCTCAAGCGGCTGCGCATTATTTGCAAACTTACCGGCAGGCACAGCAGTTTGCTTGCCGGTTTGATGTGGTATTGATGGAAGGGAAAGCGGAGGCTCCTCGGTTGGAGTGGGTGCGGGATGCGTTTTGGTTGTAGGTTGAAACTTGACAAGCAGAAACGGCCTCGTTAATGCTTAGTTAAGCATTATTTTTGCGCTGTTCTCAATTTTTAAGGGTAGTATTTTTATGTCAATATCTGATTCATTACTCAGCTTGCTTGAGCAAAAAAAGCAATCTTATGAACATAAAAAAAACGATCCTGACATTTGGGATAAAAAGCTTGATAAGTTATATGAATTGTTTAAAGAGTGGCTTACTGATTTTAAAGAATCTTATTTAGAAGTGTATCAAGCTACTGATTTTAATGATGGCTTTTACAAAAAAGGTAAAGAACAGCCTGAGTTTGATTATTTAGCCATTGATCGTGGTGACATTCATCCGAAAACCATTATTATTCGGTTTTTTAATGGCAATGATACCTTTTTTAATCCTGTGCAAGCAGATATTAGTAATGGCTTTGGTCGAGTTGATGTTGATACAGGTTTAAATGAATGGTTTTTAGTGGCTAAAGATAAAGCAAGCGACGATTGGATTTTATTCAATCCATATACTGAAGATGAATATCCTCTTAACAAAGATACCTTTCTTGAAAAAATTATTTTTGAGATTGTTAACAGATTCTAGTCATGGATTTTACTTACAAAAGTATTCTTCATGACTATGAGCTACTTAAAAAAACGCTTGATAACTATCATTTCAACTATTTAACACAACAGGAAATCAGTGCTAAAAAATCAGCACTGAAAGAACAGTTAGCGCTAGATACCTGTTTTAAATTGCTTACAAAACTAGAAGCTGACTTTAGAACACTGTTTAATAATAGTGTTGAATTTAAAGTCAAAAAAGGTTTAGGCAAATTCTATAATGAGTTGTGTGACGAACATAGGCTGAGAAAGCACTGTTATAATCAAACACGTTCAGCCTGTTGTAGACACGTTCGTTTTGAAGATATTTTGGCAACAACCATTAAGTTTTATAATGAAGGGGAAGACAGAGCCTTAATTCTCAGTTGCCAAACCCTACAACACTATTTTGCTAGAATCGGTTTCAGAAATTGGTATGCACATGGGCGTTACTTTAAACATAAACCTAAAATAATGCCTAAATTAGCTGAACTAAAACTGATTTGTGATTTATTACACGCCAAAGTCTTTACCGCTACTTAAAAAAACAACTCACTCCAACCGCCGCGAAAAAAACCACCCCGCCAGCACCAACGTCACACAGCCAATCACCAATAAAGGCCACGTATGCGCCCATACGTCTACCGCTGGTATATTCTTCAAAAACAAGCCTTTAACCGTGATTAAAAAATGTGTCAGTGGGTTAAACCACGTCACGCTTTGCAGCCAGTGCGGCATATTTTCGACTGGCGCAGCGTAGCCGGATAAGGTCACTGCTGGAACCATAAACACGAACGCGCCTAAAATCGCTTGTTGCTGTGTGGTTGATAAAGCTGAGATAAACAAGCCCACGCCGACCACGGAAAACACGAACACCAATAACGCAGCCAGCAACAATGGCACTGAACCTGTAAACGGCACGCCGAATAACCACACGCCGAGAAATGCGATAATGCTGCCTTCTGCAAAGCCGACCAAAATCGCAGGCATGGTTTTGCCGAGTAAGATTTCTGGGGCTTGCAATGGCGACACTAACAATTGATCAAACGTGCCTAATTCACGCTCCCGCGCCACCGATAACGCAGTGACAATCAAGGCCACTAACATGGCTAAAATACCGACCAATGATGGTACGGTGAACCACAAATACAGCAAGTTTTCGTTAAACCAATTGCGTTCAACTAACACGACTAGCGGCGTAATCTGCGCCACTTGCTGCAACTCTGCGCTGTAATTTTGAATCACGCCGGTTAAATAGCCGTTGACGATTTGCGCCGCGTTAGAGCGACGACCGTCTAATAAAACTTGCACCGAACTGCTCTGATTGCTGTCTAAATCATGGGAAAACTGTTCAGGGATATGCACCACTGCTAACACTTGTTGTTGATCCAATAACGGTTCAACTTCCGCCAAAGTCTGCACAAAACGCAAATCCGTGAACGTCGGCGAGCCTGCCAAACGCTGCACCAAGGCGTAACCGTGTTTGCCTGCGTCTTCGTTATAAATCGCTAAACTGACGTTTTTTACTTCCAAAGTCGCGGCAAAACTGAATACCAGCAATTGCATCAAAGGCGGCATGATCAACACGATACGCCCTTTCGGGTCGCGGAATAACATCAGCAATTCTTTGATGATTAAGGCTTTAATGCAAGTAAATGCGCTCATATCAGTCTAATCTCTTGCGGGTTTTCCGGCTGATGATTAAGAAAAATACCGCCGCGATGATGAGCATTGCCAACATGCTATGCAGCAGCAAAGGCCAGATGTCGCCGGTTAAAAACAGCGTTTGCAAGCTGGTGACAAAGTAGCGGGCGGCGAAGACATGGCTTAAGGCTTGAATCGGCAACGGCATGGCACTGATTTCAAAAATAAAACCGGACAGCATAAACGCCGGTAAGAACGCTGACATTAAAGCCATTTGCGAGGCGACAAATTGATCTCGCGCCATGCTGGAAATCAATAGCCCTTGTCCTAAGGCCGCGAGCAAAAATATGGCAGTGCAAGCGACTAAGGCTAGCAATGAACCGCGAAACGGCACATGGTATAACAGCGTGGCAACGGCGAAACACACGAACATCGAGCCTAAACCCAATAAAAAATACGGGATGAGCTTGCCGAGCAAAATCTCGACGATGCTGACCGGCGTTGCCATCAAGGCTTCCATGGTGCCGCGTTCCCATTCGCGGGCGATGACTAAAGCGGTGAGAATCGTGCCGATCAAAGTCATCACGATAGCAATCGAACCAGGGACTAGAAAGTTGCGGCTTTTTAATTCTGGGTTATACCAAAAGCGCGATTCTGGCCTGATAGTGGCAGCGGGTGGCGTTTTGACTTGCATTAACTGCCGCTGTTGCAACCACGTTTGCACCACGCCTTGACTGTATGCGCGTACAAAGTTGGCAATATTGGGTTCTGAACCATCAGCGATGATTTGTATATTCGCGCTATCGTATGGGTCAACCGCTCTACGGGAAATGCCATTTGGAATCACGACTAAACCGCGCAAACGTCCGGCGACTAATTCCGGCTCTAACTCGCGTCGGTCATGTGCCACTGTTACCGCGAGAAAAGGCGAGTGTAAAAAGCTGTCTGCAAGTTCAAGAATTTGCGGCGTGGATTGCTCGATAATCAAACCGATTTTGATGCGGTTGCTGTCTAAATTCACGCCATAGCCGAAAATGAACAGCAACACCAGCGGCAGCACAAAGGCGATTAATAAAGCACTGGGATCGCGCATGATTTGCAAACTTTCTTTGACAATTAACGCGGTTAAACGGCGTAGTTGCATGGTTTTGCTCTCTTTTGCTGCTATTGAGTAAAGCGATCTTGTAGGTCGGATAAGGCTTTAGCCGTCATCCGACATAGCGTTGTCAAAGCTTGTACGAACGTAACCAAGCCACTGACGGCGGATGACGGCTGCGCCTTATCCGCCCTACGAGACTTGCCTTAACGCTCTTGCTCACTACGTTCCACAAGCGCAATAAACGCCTGTTCCAAAGACGGCGCGGGCAATGCCTCGCTACGTGCCTGCGCTTTCAACGCATCAGGACTGCCTGTGGCGATATTCTGCCCGCGATAAATCAACGCCACGCGGTCGCAATACTCCGCCTCATCCATAAAATGCGTCGTCACCATCACTGTGACCCCTTTTTCAACCATGTGATTGATATGTGTCCAAAACTCGCGCCGTGTTAATGGGTCTACCCCCGAAGTCGGTTCGTCTAAAAACAACACATCAGGCTGGTGCATCACTGCGCAGGCTAAGGCTAAACGCTGTTTAAACCCTAAGGGCAACTCGCCCGCGCTGCTGCGCAAATACGGTTTAAGTTCAAACACCTCAATCATCATGTTAATTTGCTGTTGTCGGTTTTTGCCGGTTAAACCATAGACACCGGCAAAAAACTGTAAATTTTGCTGCACGCTTAAACTGCTGTAGAGCGAGAATTTTTGCGCCATGTAGCCAATTCGGCTACGCGCTTGCGAGGTCGCGGTTTTTAAACTTAATCCCGTGACAAAAGCTTGTCCCTCAGTGGGTTGCAATAAACCGCATAACATTTTAAACGTAGTCGATTTGCCCGCGCCATTAGGCCCCAATAAACCGAAGATTTCGCCGCGCTGAATATTAAAACTGTTGTTTTTAACAGCAGTAAAATCACCAAAGCGTTTGCTTAACTGCCGCGCTTCAATCACGGACTGCTCATCTTTCGGCTTGGCTGCCAAGGCTTCTGCCAACGGCGAACGCCCGCCGTGACCGCCGCCTAAAATATCGATAAACGCATCTTCAAAACGCGGCGCGGTGGCCTGCCACGTCACACTGTCCGCAAACGCCGCTAAGTCCGGTTTTGGCTGCTCCGGCTTTAACACTAAGCGAATCATACGCCCCTGAATCACGCCGTCTAACACTTCTGGCTGTTGCAATGCCTGCATTAACAACTTGCGTCGTTGCGCCTCTGGCACGCCGCTTAATTGCCACGTCCGCCCTTGCACCCGTTGCACTAACTCTTGTGGCGCACCATCGTGCAGTTTTTGGCCTTGATTGAGCAAAATCACTCGCTCGCACAATTCCGCCTCGTCTAAATACGCGGTTGACCACACCACTGCCATGCCGTCGGAGAGTAATTCGTTAACCATTTGCCAAAGTTCACGGCGCGAAATGGGGTCAACGCCGACGCTGGGTTCATCGAGTAGCAACAATTGCGGGTCGCCGATTAAGGCGCAGGCTAGCCCTAATTTTTGCTTCATACCGCCAGATAATTTGCCTGCTAAACGGCGCGTGAACGGGCTTAAACCGGTCAATTTTAATAAGCGGTCAAACTTCTGCTGACGCGCTTTACCCGTCACGCCGCGCAAATCTGCATATAAATTTAAATTTTCTAAAATGCTTAAATCTTCGTATAAACCGAATTTTTGCGGCATATAGCCAATAATCGGATGAATGTGTTCTGCTTGCCGTTGGCTGTCGTAATCGGCAACGCGAATTTCTCCACCGCTGGGCTGCAATAAACCAGCGATTAAGCGGATTAAAGTCGTTTTGCCTGCGCCATCGGGACCGACTAAGCCGGTCATGGTGCCGCGTTGCAACTCGGTGGACAGCTCGCGGATAGCAGGCACGCCGTTAAACTGTTTGCTTAACTGGCGAATGCTGACCAATGGCGCGTTATTGTCCATGCGCCTGCTCGCTCGCGGGTGCGTCAAAGCGAATGGTGACGGGCATGCCTTGGCGTAAGCCTAAATCGGGATTATCGACCACTACGCGCACCCGATAGACTAAATCGGTGCGTAGTTGTGTGGTTTCGACGGTTTTCGGGGTGAATTCGGCTTGTGGCGAGATGTAACCGATTTGGCCTCGATACGGCTGCGCGGGTCGGCTGTCGGTGTATACCCATACCGCTTGTTGTGGGTAAATGTCGCCTAGCAAGGGTTCGTCGATGTAAGTGCGTACCCAAACCGGTTGATCAAGCGACACGGTAAACACGGGCGCGCCTGCGCTGACGATAGCACCGACTTCGTGCAAGCGGGTTAACACCGTGCCATCATTGGGGGCGGTTAATTCGGTGTCGTGTAATTGCGTTTGTGCTTGTGCTAAACGGGCTTCAGCGGCTTGCACTTGCGCTTTAGCGGCGGCGATGTCTTCAATGCGAAAGCCTGCTTGTGTCAGTCGTAAACTTTCTTGCGCGGTGGCGACTCGCGCCTTGGCTTCGTCCCGTGCGGCTAAGGCATCGTCGTAATTTTGTTTCGCGGTCGCGCCTTTTTCAATCAAACTGCTTTGCCGCTCTAATAAGCGTTGTGCATTGCGTAACACCGCTTGCTGTTGTTGCAATTGTGCTTTGGCTTGGGCGATTTCTTCAGGCCGCGAACCGGCTTTCATTTTTGCCAATTGCGCTTGCGCGGCAGCCAAGTCAGCTTTGGCTAAGTCCACCGCTTCGCTAAACGGTTCGGCATCTAACAACCCTAAGCGTTGCCCTTGTTGCACGCTGTCGCCTTCTTCTAGCAATAATTCGCTAATACGTCCGCTGACACGAAAACTTAAGCTGACATCTCGAATATCCACATTGCCGTATAAGGTCAGCGGTTGTGCTTGTTCAATGGCTTGTTGCTGTTGCCACCAGTAATAAGCCCCGCCCGCCAGCGCGAGGATAAACAGCAGTAATAAAGGTTTTTTCATGACTTAATGCTCTGTTGAGTCGCTTAAAGGGGGAATGTTTAACGTGGCGTGTAATTGCGCGTGTAGTAAGCGTTTGACCAGTTCGAGGTGTGCGGGCGTGAGTTGACGCACGCCTAGGGCGCGTAAAATGGCTTCGCGGCCTGAGATGAAAATAATCAGTTGTCCGATCAAGGTGTGAGCGCGTAAAAAGGCTTCTGGCTCAGTCGGTTGTAAGCCAACGCGCAGGGCGATTAAGCGGGCAAATAGGTGTTGCAGGCGTTTGATGGTGTTTTCATATAAGGTGTCGAAAGCTGCGCTGGGGTGCGTTTGTTCACGGATGACGATTAACGCCCATTGTGTCGGTGTGTCTGAGGCAACGAATAGTGCGATTAAGCTGTCCAGCAGTTGATTTAAAGCATGTTCGGCTTGTGCTGGCGTACAGTCGCTGCTGAGGGCATGTTGTATGTGCTGGTAAGTAGGGGCGACGTGGCTAAAGACTTGTTGTCCGATATATTCCACCACAGCGAGATATAGCCCTTCTTTGCTTTGAAAGTGGTAGGGAATGGCGGAGATGTTGGCGTTGGCGCGTTGTACCAGCATGCGGGTGCTAGTACCTTGAAATCCGTGTTCGCTAAACAGTTGTAAACCGGCTTGGATTAAGGCTTGGCGCGTGGCTTCACCGCGTTTGTTTTCTGTGTTGTTGTCGGGCATGGGGTTTGGGTGGGTTGTGGTGATGGGTTTAAGGTTAAGTCAAATGACTGAATAAATCAATCGATTGATTTAAATTTTTGGTGGTGTTGTGGGTAGGTGGTTTTTTCCTTATATTGCTTAGCAATTGTAGGGTGGAATAGCGCAGCGTATTCCACCATGACGCTTGTCACAAGCTGATTCTAGCTCCCACGCGCCTTGCGCTCATCCTTATACATATCTATCGTGCTTCCTATATGCGATGGACATAACAGACTGGTAACGCTGTATAGCCCACATAAAGTCCCTTAAATGTTGTAGTCCAATCCAAATGGGTTGAGAACTTGGGAATCCATCATGCTTTCGTCCTAGGAAACCACCGATTTTGGCTAGCACCAAAATAATTGTACTTAACGAAGGCTGCTCTTTGGGTGGTGGTTCAGATTTTTCGACAATATAAAGTGTTTGCCATTCTGCTTTGTCAAACAGAGCTTCACAGTCAATATTCGGGTATTCGCGTCCGAGCATGGTCACATACAATACCCGCCAAGCGATAATGAGATAAGTCACGTTACGCGGTAGTGTGTGGGCAATAAAATTCACACGGCATTGCTGTTTTCAACCTGTCTTTTGTTGGATGCAAAGACCATCGTACTTTATTACAAGGCACGTTTTCAGATTGAGTTTCT
>QKBZ01000004.1 GCA_003245895.1 Beggiatoa sp. | reverse complement strand
AAATATTCTAAAATACTGTTATGTTTTATTCCTTATTCATCTCACAAGCAGGTAGTTATCGTGACCATCCAACGCACTAAACCCCATGTCTGGTTTGCCCTGTTTCCGTTTTTATCTTGGCTAACGCGCTTAAACCGAACGACGGTGCAAGCAGACATGATGGCAGGGTTAACCGGTGCGATTATCGTGCTACCACAAGGGGTTGCCTATGCCATGATTGCAGGTATGCCGCCTGAATATGGTTTATACGCTGCTATTATTCCCTCCATCATCGCCGCCTTATTTGGTTCATCATGGCATTTGATTTCCGGCCCCGCAGCCGCCTTATCTATCGTGGTATTTTCCAGTATTAGTCCCTTAGCCGAAGCAGGCAGTGCAGAGTTCATTCAACTGGCCTTAACGCTGACCTTTTTAGCCGGTTTGTTTCAATTGGCATTAGGACTGGTGCGTATGGGCACCTTAGTCAATTTTATTTCGCATTCTGTGGTGATTGGCTTCACTGCTGGCGCTGCGATTTTAATCGCCACCAGCCAGCTTAAAAATATTTTTGGCGTGCCGATTCCGGCAGGTGAGTCGTTTTTACATACTTGGTTGGTGTTAGTTCAGGAATTCGCGCACAGTAACCCTTATAGCGTGTTTATTACGCTCATAACGATTGTTACTGCCTTGGCTTTAAAACGTTGGTGGCCTAAATTGCCCAGTATGTTGCTGGCGATGATTGTGGGCTGTGTCGTGACTTATGGTTTAGGGGCTGACGCGCATAATATTGCCTTAATTGGCTCTATTCCTTCACACCTGCCGCCTTTATCCATACCCTCTTTTTCTTTTACTACGATTCGAGAACTTGCTCCCAGTGCGCTGGCAATTGGCTTATTAGGCTTGGTTGAAGCCGTGTCTATTGCCCGTTCAGTGGCGTTGTATAGCAATCAACGCATTGACGGTAATCAAGAATTTATTGGTCAGGGCTTATCAAATGTCATCGGTGCTTTTTTTTCCGGCTATGCCTCCTCCGGCTCTTTTACCCGCACAGGGGTGAATTACAGCGCAGGCGCGAAAACACCATTGGCAGCTATCATTGCTTCGTTATTATTAGCAGTGATTATCGTCTTATTTGCGCCTTTAACTGCCTATATCCCTATTCCCAGCATGGCAGGCATTTTGTGCATTGTGTCGTATAACTTAATTGATTTTCATCACATCAAAGCGATTGCCAAAGCCAGTCGCTCAGAATTAGCCATTTTAAGTGTGACCTTTCTCGCGACCTTATTTTTAGAACTGGAGTTTGCGATTTACAGTGGCGTGATGTTGTCATTAATCATTTATTTAAACCGTACCTCTAAACCGAATATTGTCGCCTTAGCCCCTGATCCCACGGTCATCCGTCATCGCTTAACCAATGTCGTTCGTAAACCCTTATTAGAATGCCCACAATTAAAAATCATTAGAATTGATGGTTCTCTGTTCTTTGGCGCGGTGAATTACGTGCAAAAACGCTTGCAGGAAATTAACGAACCACATGTATTAATCATTTGTAGCGGTATTAATTTCATTGATGTTGCAGGCGCAGAGATGCTAGCGCATGAGGCGATGCGGCGGCGTGAACTTGGCGGCGGCTTATATTTCTCGAATTTAAAAGCGCGGGCGTATGAAATTTTTGAACGCGGAGGATATTTAACACATATCGGCGCGGATATGATTTTTGAAGTGAAAACAGAGGCGATTAAAGCGGCATTTGCCAACGTGGAAAAAACACAGTGTGCACGTTGCCAAATACGGATTTTTGAAGAATGTCACACAGTGCCAAGAGTAGCATATATGATACGGGAAGAGACAGCGAAGCGCTGCGGTATGGCCTAGCCTGAATCACAGGCTCCAACCGCAAATGCGGTAATGAGTCCTGTGACATCACATCTACTGAACGAGATGTGTGCATGCAAGAAAAAAATGTCTAACAACCGCTAATACGTTAAGCAGGGAGGGCTAATGCAGTCTCAACATTAAGCACCAATTAAAACACCTTGTGCTTTTAATGCACTGATTAAAAAGTCACGTTTTGCTTGCCAATCATGGCCTGATAAAGTGGAAATGTAGTAAAACGGTTTTACTTCGCGCACGTTTTCTACACCGTTGTCAGTCATTTTTTGTAAGCGTGCTTTAAAACCATTATGAGGCACTACTTTTCTCAATTGCTCTTGAAAATGTGCACCATCAACATGCACTACATAATGGTGTTTCTCATCATGCTTGATGATAGTTGACACTTTGTTCACAAAAGCCGCTAATGTTTGATTACTCATCGTCATATCCTCAAAAAAAGTTAACTGTTGATGTGTTGTACTCAAAACGCTTTTGTCGTATACGCTGTGTGATGCAAAGTCACTATATTATTATGCATAGAATGTGGCTGTTAAGCTTAAAACTCAATAGCGCATCATATAAAATATGCAAAAATAATGCACTGTTTTCAGTTTTGCGCAAGCGTTTTGCAACTCATCGTTATTAAGTTTGATCTGTGCTTATAGGTCGGATAAGGCTTTAGCCGTCATCCGACATCACGCGCTTGAAGTTTGCACCAAGCCATTTGCGGCGGATGACAGCTTACGCCTTATCCGCCCTACAAAGCCCTACAAAACAGTGCAAACCCTTAACTTACAAGCACTTTAAGTTTACACCGCAAGCATATTACTTGGCAGGTGCCTCACTACACGCTAATTTAGCTGCCCCTAATTGGGTCTTAGAACATTGCTTTGAAGTGCCAACACACCATTTCGCATCTTTGCTGGCGCGTTTACCCCACGCGGTAATCAACTCGCGAGTACCATCAGAGCAGCGCACAGCATATTCCCGATACTCAGTCCCAAAAGTGGTGACTTTTTTCGATAGATAATTAATATCCGTAGGACGTGCGGCTTGTACCGGCACGCTCAATAACAGCATGCTAGCAAAACTATATAACATTATGTTTTTCATGATTTATTTCTCTAACACTTCATACGCTACAGTAATGAGTGGGGGAAGCTTACTGAGCAACTATGACCTGAATATGACAAGCACAAAATATTTTAAATTCAGGTGGATAAAACAAAATAACCCTTAAGGTTGTGACGCATCTGCATCAGGCGCAGTTGCTAACAATTCCTTAGCATCCGCTTCACGTACTAAGCGGAAACCAATGTTCAAATGTCGATAATCTGCAACGTTCCAGCTTCTCTCTGAACTGCGTAACATCCACGGTGGATTTGTCCACGCACCACCACGGATCACATGTCCAATGCAGTTACCAGACATCCACGCACTCCCATCAGTGGGTGCACCTTTGTAGTTATGATTCCAACAATCGGCTACCCATTCGCTGGCATTGCCCAGCATGTCATGTAAGCCAAACGTATTTGGGGTGAAATAACCCACTTTGGTTGATTGCTCACCGCCCCAAATCTCGTCACAGCCTGCGCAATTGGCTTGGCTTTCTTCCATCTCATTGCCCCACCAATATAGGGTTTGAGTGCCCGCACGGGCGGCATATTCCCATTCTGCTTCGCTAGGCAGGCGATACATACCTTTATCGCCCTCAGGTTTGCTAGCGTTTAACCATTCCGCAAACTTCTGTGCGTCATGCCAAGACACTTCCACTACAGGACGACCTAGCCCGTTATATTGCACAAACTCATCGCTTAAAAGTTCAGTGCGTTGTTCAGTTTCTTTTAAAAATAATAAAAACTGTTCTAAGGTGACTTCAAAGATGCCTATTTGAAATGGTTTTTCGATGCTGACTTGATGCAAGGGTTGCTCATAAGGCATCGCATCAGGATCAGCAGTTACGGTTTCAGGACAAGAAATCGGTGCAGCGGCTTCTGCATCATTAGCCGTTTTACCTGCCTCTGCGTCTGTTTGTTCTTCTGCTTTGCAACTTCCCATATAAAAGTTACCCGCTGGAACTGTTCTAAACACCATGCCAATGTGGTTTTTAAAATCAGTTGCATAAGCATGTGGTATTAGCAAGGTCAAAGCAGTTAATGCCGTACTCAGCAAAGTTAAACGCATATTCTATTCTCCTGAACTGACACAATTATTTTGCAATGTGTTGTATTTATATCCATTTATGATACTTAACATCATAGCAATGAAATAAGTTTATTTTATTACAGCTTGATGACAGTTTGATTAAAACTGCTAATTGTTAAAATATTTAAAAATGCGTTTAAATTTTAATAAAATTTTAACTTTTATTTTGTAAGTGTTTTGCCTTTTTAAAAAGCAAAATAGATGTTGTAGGTCGCATAAGCAAAGCGTCATGCGACATTAATGGTGGATGAGAACAAAATGTATTTGCTATAACAGAAGTGATAAGAAGA
>QKBZ01000050.1 GCA_003245895.1 Beggiatoa sp. | reverse complement strand
ATAACCAACTGCATAACACTTACGAATACTAATCGCGCCGCTGGAGCGACGCAGTATGCATTCCCACTGAGAGACGGTGGGAACGAGGTATAGTTTTGCACCTCATCACATCCTACAGGTGTCGTATTTCCACACAGGGGACTTGAAATGTGCGGCTGAAACATCAGTTTCGCTAGCAACCCTTGATGACCGTTTTATTGATTAGTTTGATATTAGAGGATAACGCATGTTAGATCGCACTTGGAATCATGAAAAGTCACGCGCTTTATACAATTTAGATCATTGGGGAGGTGGCTATTTTGACATCAATCCTGAGGGCGACATGATTGTGTATCCAACATTGGGCAAACAATCAATTAATTTACAAGAGCTTGCGCAAAGCTTTTCCGCACACGGTTTATCTTTACCCGTGTTAGTGCGTTTCCCCAATATTCTACACCACCGCATCCAATTACTGTGCGAAGCCTTCGACCGTGCCATGCAGCTTGAAGATTACCAAGCCAATTACACAGCGGTTTATCCGATTAAAGTAAATCAACAACACCATGTAGTTGAAGAAATTTTACAAGCGGGTAAAGACCGTGTGGGCTTAGAGGCAGGCAGTAAACCAGAGTTAATGGCAGTATTGGCCTTAGCACCTGCCAATGGCGGCACGGTGATTTGTAACGGTTATAAAGACCGCGAATATATCCGCTTAGCCTTAATTGGTCAGCAATTAGGCATGAAACCGTGCTTAGTGATTGAAAAGCTGTCTGAAGTAAATTTAATCATTGAGGAGTCGAAAAAATTAGGCGTGCGGCCTAATTTGGGTTTACGCATTCGCTTAGCCTCAGTCGGGCGCGGCAAATGGGAAGATACCGGCGGCGAAAAAGCAAAATTCGGTTTATCTTCAACCCAAGTGTTGCAATTAGTCGAGCAATTAAAAGCGGCGGATTTAATCTCCTGCCTGCACTTAATGCATTTCCACTTAGGTTCGCAAATCGGCAACATCCGTGATATTCAAAAAGCGATTCACGAAGTGGGTCACTACTACATGGAGTTGCGTAAACTCGGTGTTGATATTGATACTTTAGATGTCGGTGGCGGTTTAGGGGTCGATTATGACGGCTCTCGCTCGCGTTATAACTTCTCGATTAACTACAGCGTGTTTGATTATGCGCATGCCATCGTGCGCGAAGTAGGCAAAATCTGTCAGCAACACGAGTTGCCATTTCCCGATATTATTACCGAATCCGGTCGCGCCATGACTGCACACCATGCGGTGTTAATCATGAATGTGATCGATATTGAATCTGCACCGAACTTAAAAGAACCTGAGCCGGTCGAACCTGACGCGCCAGAAGTGTTGCAAAACTTATGGCAAGGCTTGGTGAATTTTGATCAACGCTCGGCAATAGAAAGTTACTATGATGCCTGTTATTGGTTAAGCGAAGCACATAACGAGTTTTCCTTAGGCAATTTGGACTTAAAACAGCGTTCACATGCCGAGTCTTTGTATCATATCACTTGCAAAAAAGTGCAAGCAGTATTGCCCGCAGGCACGAAACTGCAACGCGAAGTGGTAGACGAATTAAATGAGAAATTAGCCGACAAATTCTTCTGCAATTTTTCGTTATTCCAATCAGTACCGGATGCGTGGGGCATTAAACAAGTGTTCCCCATCATGCCATTACACCGCTTAAATGAATATCCAGATCGCCGCGCCAAAATCCAAGATTTAACCTGTGATTCTGATGGGCAATTTCGACATTATGTAGACGGTGAAGGCATCGAAACCAGTTTACCAGTACATGCCATACAATCTGATCGTTCTTATCTACTGGGGATTTTCTTAGTAGGGGCGTATCAAGAAATTCTCGGTGATATGCACAACTTGTTTGGCGATACCTTCTCCGTCAACGTGCATTTAACAGCAGACGGTGGTTATGAATTGGTAGAGCCAGTGGAAGGCGACACCGTGCAAAAATTGTTGCAATACGTCAATATAGACACAGATTACCTGCGCAATACTTACCGTAAGCGTTTACAAGCCGCCAATATCACAGCGGAACAACGTCTAGCTTATTCACGGGAGTTGGATTCAGGTTTAATGGGCTACACCTATTTAGAAGATCATTAATCGTTAGTCGTGGCGTGGAAACAAGCGGCATTGTTTATGCGTGTCGTTTTGCTATACGTTGAGGGCATTGTGTGTATGCAATGCCCCGCCACGCTACGAGAAACCACAATTAGGTATGATGAATGATACAGAAGCATTTTCGGCTGTTATCGCTTAGCGTTTTATTATTGCTCAGTCCACTGGGGTGGGGACAGGCAACACAATATGGACCGATCAAAAGCGGTGACTTAATTTGGGATATTGCATTAAAAGTGCGTGTTGATGAGTCATTATCACGTTTTCAAATGATGCAAGCCTTGTTAGCTAAAAATCCGCAGGCGTTTAGCGTGAGCTGTAACGTCAATTCACCGCTTAAAGTCGGTGAAATGCTGAATATTCCCAGCTTGGCAGAGGTGCAGCAATTTAGCAAAGGCGAAGCGCGTCGTCAGTTTGCAGCACAGTCAGATACATGGCAGCAAGCGCGGAAGGCAAGACAAGATATTGAGTGCCCTGAAGTTGACACCAGCATCAGCGAGCCAGTGGTAAACACGCAAGCCCCACTTATTCCCACGCCGACAATTGCGCCCATTCCTCCGCAGCAACCGACTATCACCGCCGAGTTACAGAATTCAACTACACCTGAACCGTCGGTGACAAACATGGATAACAAAGCTTATCCACAACCCTTAAGCCCGTTTATCGTACCGCCAACGGCTGGGACAGAGACAGCACGCAACACAACTCCTCAACCTCGCGCACAAATACAGCCGAATGATGCGCTGAATATGGAACCGCCTGCGACGACTTTACCCCCCTCGCCCGCGACTCCAGACCCCCACATGCCGAATGTGCCCTTGCCTATGAGCGAATTGGCAGACCCTTCAGCCTTAGCAGAATTACAACGCACCTTTTCAGCCTTGCCGTGGTGGTTGTTAATGACGTTTGGCGTGGTGTTGGCATTGATCTTCATGTTGTTAATTGGTTTGCTATTCGCTTTACGCCGTGCCAAAACGGCAACGAATGCAATGCACGCCTTAAGCCCTGTCGCGCCGCCTAGCCAAAGTCAGCCTAAAATGTCGACAGCGGTCTGGGGTGATTTACCTACAAAAAAAAACACTGACAATGGTCGTGCTCAGTCTAACAATGCAAACATGCCTGCTTATGAAATCATTGAGCAACAACTGGCTAATATTCGCACCTGTTTAGCCGCAGAAGGTGAGACCCAAGCCGTACGGATTTTATTACGTGAAGTAATGGAACGCGGCACGCAACATCAGCAGTCGCAAGCACAGCAGTTGCTGGAAATTGGCCGTAAGATGCATTGGCTGGAAGAACGGCAAGGCCGCAGCGGTGAGAAGCCATCCGCCGCGAATGCAGAGACAGCCTCAGAACGTAGCGCAGAAAGCAGTAATTCAGATAGCTATTTACCGCAACAGTATTTGCCAGAAGAGCAAGAGCGGGTATTTGAGTTAGTTGATAAAATTTTTAAGATGTTAGATCAAGAATTACAAGCCGATGGTCAGCTTGTGAAAGCGTATATGAATCGGCATCAACGGGAACAGTTCTGGGACAGTCGTAATTATAAAATTATCGATAAAGTGCAAACGCCTTTTCCTGAAACAGCACCGCCAGCAGAGGATGTGGCGCAAGGGCGTGAGGCGAAACCGGCACCGCGTTATTTATAGCTGCTTCGTAGGGCGGATAAGGCGTTAGCCGTCATCCGCCGTTGGTAGTCCTCTGTCATTAAGTTAAAGACATGCACGCTTGTAGGGTGTGCGAAATGCCGCCACTGAGTTTGCGTGTTGCAATGCACTTTCTCGGCATTTTGCGCACGCGGAGAAGTTCTAACATCATGCAGGCTTCTCCGCGTTCGCACCGCAAAAGGACGCGGCGCAAACCCTACAACAACCTTAACTTAATAACAGCTTGGTTCAAGCGTCAACCACGTTATGTCGGATGACGGCTTGCGCCTTATCCGACCTACAAGCCTGCTACAATCGCTTCCCCTACAACAAAAACACCGAAGCCAAGCCCAAGAAGATAAAAAAGCCCATACTGTCGGTCATAAAGGTCAAAATCACGCTACTGCCCATCACCGGATCACGTCCCATTTTCTGCAACGTGAATGGGATAAACATACCGCCTAATGCAGCAATCATTAAATTCAGCATCATGGCGGAGATCATCACCAACGACAGTATAGTATTCTGGTACAGCATCAAAGCAAATAAGCCCATGACGCTGCCCCACAACGCGCCATTCATCAAGGCAATGCTCAACTCTTTAAACACCAAATAACGCAGGTTGCTGCCGTTAATCTGCTTCAAGGCAAGGCCGCGAATCATCAATGCAGCGGTTTGATTGCCGGTATTGCCGCCCACGCTGGCTACAATCGGCATTAAGGTCGCTAAGGCCACTAACTGCACAATCGTCGCTTCAAACATACCAATCACTCGTGAAGCACAAAACGCGGTCATTAAATTAATCGCCAACCATAACCAACGATTGCGCGCACTACGCCAAATCGGTGCGAACAAGTCTTCATCTTCACTTAAACCGACTTGTCCTAAACGCTCACGACTGGCGCGTTCCTCAACAAAATCCATTACCGCATCAATACCGATCTTGCCGACCACTTGATTATGCAAATTCAATACAGGTGCAGAGATTAAATCATAACGCTCAAAAGCACGCGCTGCCTCAGCAATTAAATCGTGGGTATAAAAAAACACCGGCTCCGTGTGCATGATTTCCACCACTTCGGCTTCTGGTGAGCTGACCAGCAAGGTATTTAACGCCAAGGTGCCTTTTAATAAGCCACGTCTATCCACCACAAACAGTTTATCCACATCATTGGGGATTTCCCCCAATCGGCGCAAATAACGCAATACCACATCTAAAGCCACATCCTCGCGCACCGTGACCATATCAAAATCCATCAAGGCACCGACAGTGTCTTCAGGAAAGGTCATCACTGACTGCACTTGCACCCGATCTTGCTGGTCGAGTGACTTCATCACCGCCCGCACCATATCACTCGGTAAATCAGGCATTAAGTCGGCGATTTCGTCGGAATCTAAATGCTCGACGGCGTGGATTAACTCTTTATGCTCTAAATCAGCGATCAAGCTGGTACGCACTGCGTCAGAGACTTCTAGCAGAATCGCGCCGTAACGCTTCACGCTGATCAAGTCCCAAACCATGATGCGTTCGGTGAGTGGCAGTTGTTCTAAGACATACGCTATATCGGCGGGGTGCAAAGATTGTAATTTTTGCTGCAATTCTGCTAATTGCTGCTTAGCCACTAAAGTTTGTACTAATTCATGGCGTGGGCTGTCTTGCTTTTTAACTAAGTTGCTGACCAATTGCTGCTTGTTTAACAGCACGATCACTTGTCTCAGCGTCTCTTGTAGATTGCGCTGATGTTGGATAGGTGGGTCAGGAACCATAATGGTGTAATCCGTAGAAGCAGCCTAGCGCAAAGCTGGCGACGCTGAAAAATGAATAAATACGGCTATTTTAACAAAAATTACAAAATGTAGGGGTAAATCACAAATATAGCTTATTTAAGTTGGCGTAAAACTTGCATATTTTTTCAAGTATGAGGGACAAAAAAATGCGTTTTAGCAGTCCTTTAATCGATAAAAATGATCCCCTTATCTCTAAAAAAACTGATTACGTTCAATAGTAACACTATTACGGTTATAACGTATTCATCAAGGCTTTAAAGCCATGCGAATACGTTATATCAAGCACACTAGGAGGAGATGGACATGACGTTAATTATGGCCATAGTGTTTGCGATTTTATTTAGTTTAATCGTAGCGGCAATAACAGGGTGGTTCTTATTTACCGTGCATCATCAGCGCAAAAGCAGTTTGCAAGGCGATGATGATAAACATATTCTTATTTAAACCAATAATAAGGGCACATTAATCATGACTAGAAATGAATGCCTCTTTTGTTTATTAGTCACCAGCATGGCGTTATTGGGTATTTTTTGGGTAACGCATTCTTGGTTAGTGCTGGTCTTTGCAGTACAAGGCATCTTACCGATTAGCATGTTGTTAGTCATCGTCATTTCAGCAGGCATCCAGCTTTGGCGACGAGGGCGAACGTGGTTAAGCCATTATGCACATTTGCAAAACATGCGCTTAACCCATTTATGGCATGAAGTTATGTTGACGGTTGCATTGCGTTAAAACGCATTAGACGATGTGGGATTCCATCTTCCATAAAGTCTTCGCCTTCCGAGACAAAACCTGCCTTTTCATAAAAGCCTAACGCGCTTAACTGCGAATGTAAAAAGACCGGTGTTAATTGACACCGTTGGGCATGTTCTAATAGTGCTTGCACGACTAATGCACCAATGCCTTGACCTCGCCATGCTTTTAATACAGCAACCCGACCTATTTGTCCTGTCTCCAGTAACCTAGCAGTGGCGATGGCTTCTCCTTGAGCCGTCTCAGCCACAGCATGGGTTGCCAGTACATCCCATTCATCTTCTTCCAATTCCAAGGGTATTTGTTGTTCTTGGACAAAAACCGCTTCTCGAACAGCGAACAAGCACGCACGATCCGTGCGCCAATCAGTTAAGCGAACAGTGATATTGATCATGACAGAGAATAATGACGTGGCAATGACGGGAAAAGGTAAGGCGCAACCAGTGCGCCTACCTTATACAAGACGGGTTAACAACAGCCAAGTTTAGGAATGATTGTCCTCTTCTTCTGCTTCTAAAATCGATTTTTTGCTGAATAAATACGTTTTTAAGTTGTGATCAAAAGTATCGCTGTTACGGCGTAACCATTCCAACACCATCGCCGCGTGTTCCACTTCTTCACGCATGTTATGCAGCAAGATTTCTTTTAATTCAGGAT
Organism: Beggiatoa sp.; assembly: GCA_003245895.1. Classification (GTDB taxonomy): domain Bacteria; phylum Pseudomonadota; class Gammaproteobacteria; order Beggiatoales; family Beggiatoaceae; genus SZUA-411. The sequence goes on along the minus strand of QKBZ01000050.1, from coordinate 9,047 downwards.
CGGTGCAAGCATCTGCCCGTTGTTGATACCAATCTACTGCTTCCAATTCTTCTTGTAGTGACACCAATGCGCGGTGCATATTGCGCGTTTTTTCGGATAATTCGCCAATTGGTTCGTGATAACTTTCGCTAGCAGCCATGCCATGTCTCCTTGATGATGAGTGAATGGGTAAACTTGCGCCTTTGGCCTTTCTACCTAATAATTCTGCTCAGAGCATTTTTCAAGCATTTTTTCAGTTAAAGGTAAGGTTATTCATGCGGGTATTAGGTATTGAAACCTCTTGCGATGAAACAGGCATTGCGGTTTATGACAGCGAGCAAGGTTTATTAGCACATCAGGTGTTTAGTCAAATTGAGTTACATGCACAATATGGCGGTGTGGTGCCGGAGTTGGCTTCACGCGACCATGTACGCCGCATTATTCCTTTATTAACACAAACTTTAACTGATGCCGATTTGCAACGCCAAGACATCGACGGCATTGCTTATACCGCAGGGCCGGGGCTGATTGGCGCGTTACTGGTTGGCGCGACGGTGGGGCGCAGTTTGGCGTGGGCGTGGCAAGTGCCTGCGGTGGGTGTGCATCATATGGAGGGTCATGTATTAGCCGCCATGTTGGAAACCCCTGCGCCAGAATTTCCTTTTTTAGCTTTGTTAGTGTCTGGCGGGCATTCGCAGTTAGTGCAAGTCACTGGCTTAGGGCAGTATGAGATTTTAGGCGAGTCGATTGATGATGCAGCGGGGGAAGCGTTTGATAAGACAGCGAAACTGCTGGGCTTAAGTTACCCTGGGGGGCCTGCCTTGGCGAAGTTGGCGCAACAAGGGCGCACAGGGCGTTATGAGTTTCCGCGCCCAATGACACAGAAAGCGGGTTTAGATTTTAGCTTTAGCGGTTTAAAAACCTATGTGTTAAACACTTGGCAAGCGCAAACTGAGCCAGATGAGCAAACCCGCGCGGATATTGCTTTGGCGTTTGAGGAAGCGGTGATTGATACCTTAGCGATTAAGTGTCAACGGGCATTGAAGCAGACGGGGTTAAAGCAGTTGGTGATTGCCGGTGGCGTGGGGGCGAATCAACGCTTACGCACACAGCTTGCTGAGTTAGGGCAGAAATTGAAAGTGAAAGTGTTTTATCCGCGTCCTGAGTTCTGCACGGATAACGGTGCCATGATCGCCTATGCGGGCTATTTGCGCCTGTCTTCTGGGGCTTCTGAGCCGCTGACTTATGGTGCGCGCCCGCGTTGGTCAATGGCAGACTTAGCTGGCGCGTAAGTGGAGGCTAGCGCGATTTGTCAGGTAAAAAGGCGCACAGTTTGCGAATGACTTGCGCCATCGCTGGGTCGCTAGGGGTATCGCGCTCAGTGATATAGTCAAATAATTGCGGGTCTTGCAGGTCTAACACGTCTTGAAACGCCTGCTGCTCGCTAGCCTCTGCTTCTGCATAGTGGTTATCTAAATAGCGTTCTAACAGCAAATCCAGTTCTTTCATGCCACGCCGACAACGCCATTTTAAACGGGAGATTTCACTCATAGTTGTTTCTCGTTTCTCATCTGTTTGTTAAACCTTGGGATTATATATGTGTGGGGGCTGGTTCCCAAATGAAAGAACTTCATTGTCTGAATCAGAATTCACAGAATTTGGAAATTTTCAGAATTATAATTCTTTGATAATCCTGTTAATTCTTAAATTCTGGAAATCCTGATTCAGACAATGAAGTTCTTTGACAAGCTTGGCGTGTGGGAACGAGAAAAAAGCTTGACGGCGGATGACGGCTGTCGCCTTATCCGCCCACGCCTTAACTCATTCCAACGCTTCTAATTCTTCCGTCACCATCAACCATTCCTCCTCAGCATCCTGCAATTTCTTGCTTACTTCCGTCTGCTGACGTACATAATCCGCTGATTTTGCAGGCACGCTATACACCGCCGGATCAGACAATGCAGTTTCAACTTTAATTTTTTCCGCCGTCAGTTGATCAATCACTTTCTCTAACTGCTTCAAGCGATTTTGCAATGGCTTACGCTGCTGGCGTTGCGCTGCCGCCTGCTGCTTTTTCTGTTCTTTATTGGCAGGTGCTTGTTCTTGCTTAGTCTCGGCACGTTCAGCCGCTCGATGTGCTAACAACCATTGCCGATACTCTTCCAAATCGCCGTCAAACGGTTTCACTTGCTGATTAGCCACTAAAATCAGTTGATCGGTCGTGGTGCGCAATAAATGCCGATCATGCGAGACCACCACTAATGCACCTTCATAGGCTTGCAAAGCCACTGTCAGCGCGTGCCGCATTTCTAAGTCTAAATGGTTAGTTGGTTCGTCTAATAGCAACACATTCGGTTTTTGCCACACCAATAAAGCCAAGGCCAAACGCGCTTTCTCACCGCCGGAGAAGGGGGCGACTCTCGCCGTCGCTTGATCACCAAAGAAACCGAAACCGCCTAAAAAGTTGCGAATTTCCTGCTCAGACACATTCGGCGATAAGCGTTGCACATGCAGCAATGCAGAGGCCTCGGGGTCTAAATGTTCTAATTGATGCTGAGCAAAATAGCCAATATATAAATGTTCACCAAGAATTAACTCGCCTGCTTGTTCTGCTAATTCACCGGCTAATAAACGAATTAAAGTCGATTTACCCGCGCCATTCGGGCCTAATAAACCAATGCGATCATTCGGATGAATGCGTAAATTGACCTTCTGCAAAATGGTTTTGTCGCCATAACCAATTTGCACATCATTCAAACCTATTAACAGCGGTGAACTTTTGCTCGGCGGCGGGAAAGAAAAGCGAAATGGTGAATCGACATGCGCGGCGGAAATCACTTCCATGCGCTCTAAGGCTTTGATCCGGCTTTGTGCTTGGCGAGCTTTCGAGGCTTTATAGCGGAAACGCTCGACAAAACTGTGCATGTGGGCAATTTCACGCTGTTGTTTTTCATAACTGGCTTGTTGTAACGCCAATTTTTCAGCGCGTTGCCGTTCAAACGAGGCATAGTTACCGGTATATAAATTAATGGTTTGCTGCTCAACGTGCGCGATGGTGTCAACCACATTGTCTAAAAAATCGCGGTCATGCGAAATTAACAGCAAAGTACCTGCATAACGCGCCAACCATTGCTCAAACCATAACACCGCGTCTAAGTCTAAGTGGTTAGTCGGTTCGTCTAATAACAATAAGTCGGAACGGCACATTAAGGCGCGGGCTAAATTTAAGCGCATGCGCCAACCACCGGAAAAGGTTTTCACGGGGTTTAATTCTGTACCAACGCTAAAGCCTAAACCATGTAGCAACTGTGCGGCGCGAGCATGTGCGGAATAGCCATCAATCGCCGCATAACGGTCGTGTAATTCCGCCTGCTTCATGCCGTCGCCTGCATCTTGCGCTTGCACTAAAGCAGCCTCGATTTCATGCAACTCAGCATCGCCGCCTAACACATAATCCAGCGCGGGCATGTCTAGGGCAGGCGTTTCCTGCGCCACATGCGCGACGGTTAATTGCGTCGGTAAATCAACCTCGCCTTGTTCAGGCTGTAATTGATTTTGCAATAAAGCAAATAAACTGGACTTACCGCAGCCATTTGCGCCGATAAAACCGACTTTTTGCCCAGCGAATAGCGTTAAATTCACTGAGTCTAATAACACGCGACTCCCTCTTTGCAGGGTGACATTGCGTAAACTGATCATAATTCACCGTTCCAACTCATCAGATCACATAAGGCTGCGTATGATAACAGGTTTGTCATAGCTTCAAGCGTTTAAACACGCTTTCAGGAATGTTGTTAATAATGGTCATGATAAACCACCAAATGCTCGGTAAATAGACGGTATTGCGCCGTTTTTCCACCGCTTTCACGATACCAGCGGCAATTGCTTCTGGTTTCGCCCATAACGCGCCTTTAGGTTGAATGTGCGCGGTCATTGGCGTATCAACAAAACCGGGTTTAATGGTTAATACGCTGACATTGGCGCGTTGCAAACGGTTGCGCAAGCCTTGCAAGAAAATGCTTAAACCGCCTTTCGCTGTGCCGTAAATGTAATTGCTTTGCCGCCCTCTATCGCCTGCGACAGAACTGATCACCGCAATGCAGCCATAGCGTTGTTTTTCAAAGAAGTTTGCCAGCGGGGTTAACAACGACATTACGCTGAGCAAGTTAGTATTTAAAGCTTGCAACGCGGCGTTAAAATTTTGCTCGCATTCGGCTTGGTCGTCTAAGCTGCCGTGTGCAATTAACACGGTGTCTATGCTGCTAAGCTGCTGAATAGCCTGTTGAATTAAGGCTTGGTGTTGGTCAAATTGATTTAAATCTGCTTCAGCCCAATTAACCATTGTTGCGCCTCTGACCTTTAAGTCATCGGCAAGCTGTTGCAAGCGGGTGCTGTTCCGCGCGATTAAGAAAAATTCCGTATCGGGCGTAACCCACGCTTGGGCAGTGGCTTGAGCAATCGCGGAAGTCGCGCCGATGATTAAAATTTTAGACATGTCGTGATCCTTGTTGTCCGACCTAAAACGAGGCTAAAGCCAAACATCATACTACAATTGCGATTCGCAATAATGAGGAGAGTTGTTATGTATCGTGTAGCAAAGTGGCTAGCTGTGATCGGTGTTGCTGTATTGTGTTGTCAGGTGCAAGTGAGAGCGGAGGGTTATCAGCCTTTGCCTGAAAGTATTTGCGAGATGTTACAAAGCGATGCCGCCGACGCGTTGGGCATTGAGTTCAGTTTAGAGTTTGATGTCGATTTTGAGGATTATGTCACTAGCGAGTCGGGCACGGGTTGTTTAATTGAAGGTCATGGCACGGGAGAGGAATTCGGCGATCCGCGTGATATTGTCATGAGTTTAAAATCTGCCTTTGTCGGCTGGGAAGAGGATGAGCAATATCAAGCCTCTGGCGGTTTTGGCGAAGGCACTGGAGTACGCCGCGACGAGGGCTTGTTGTTAATCAGTGCTTCTTGGTCTGTGAGTGACGAGGCCGAGTGTGATCCAGAGGAAGATAGCGATTGTGAAATCGCGGATGCGGATCGGGTGTATGAGGTGACGGTAAAGGGGGCAATGCGATAAGCTGCTGTCCTGTAGGGTGGAATAGGCGTAAGCCGTATTCCACCATGAGGTTTGTAATCTGCTCTTAGCTAATGATTTGCAGAACTTTATGGTGGAATACGCTACGCTATTCCACCCTACAAGACATTTTCACCAAAGGAATTTTCTATGATTTATCGTTTATGCCTCCTCTTGTTGCTCTCTTTAAGCAGCCTCCCATTTGTTCATGCAGACACGGCATCTAATGCACCAGAAACGGTTGAACAAGCATTACAAGCAAAACAGACTTTACCTAATCAATGCAGTACCGAATGTGTCACGCCTTATGGTGAGGCATTAGGTACAGCAACAGGCGAAGTGGTCGCTTATTCAAATTGTCGCGCAGGTTGTGTGGTGTTTGAGCCGAATGAAGCGGCAGGCACGTACACTGGCATTAAATGGCAATGTGTTGAGTTTGCCCGTCGCTGGTTGTTATTAAACTTAGGCATGGTGTATGGCGATGTCGATGTGGCGGCGGATATTTGGGACAAGATTGAGCACTTTACCCGCGTTAGTGATCAGCAAACCTTTGCCACGAAAAATTTTGTCAATGGCTCTGCTGAGTTACCGGCAGTGGGTGACTTATTGATTTATGCCAGAGTGTATTTTGGCACAGGGCATGTTGCGGTGGTGACTGCGGTTGATGCAGAGGCAGGCCGTGTGCAAGTGGCAGAGCAGAATTTATTAAATAAAGAATGGGATGGTAAAGCGTATGCCCGCGAGATTGAGTTTATTCGTCATAAGGATGGGGTTTGGTTGTTAGAGCCTTATTTGATTGGTTGGAAGCGGGTGGTTAAGGGGTAATTCGTTGAAGAAACCCTCATTGTAGGATGGGCTGACGTAGGAAGCCCATCGTTTACCGCGAGTTTGAGATTTTTCTCGTTCCCACCATTTTGGTGGGAATGCATGCCGCGTCGCTCCAGCGGCGCGAATTAGGCTTCAACGACAGTTTATACGACTAAACGTGCCGCTGGAGCGACACAGTATGCATTCCCATCGGGACGATAGGAACGAGAAAACATCGCGGTAAACGAGGGGCTGTCCTGCGTCAGCCCATCCTACTTACATACTGCTCCACAGCCCTCGGCAACCACGTCCGCACATCTTTCCCCCTCAACATATTCTGCAACAACGGCACGCAGTAGCGGTATTGCTGTTGCTCGCGCTGGATGATGAACGCTAGTTGTAAGCGGGTTAGCGCGTCGTCGATTTGTTCCGGTGCTAAATCACAGTTTGCATCAGCAAGTGCTTGTTTTAACTCGGCGAGGGTGAAGTGATCGCGCTCGGCGGTGGCATAGACTAAGATGCGGTCGCGTAGGCTTTCTAGGCTGTCTACGCCGTAAGTATTTTGCCAGCCTTGTAATTGGTTTTCTAAGGCTTGGCTGTTGAGCACGGTGTTAACGTCGTTGGCGGTGATGTCGCGGCGTTGTCCGATGTGGTTGAGCAGGTGGCTACAGGTTAAGGCGATTAAGTTGGCGCGGTAGCCGGTTTGTTGGGTGATGAGGTCGATGAGTTGCGGGTCTTGGTAGTGGACGCGCAGCGCGGTCATGGGTTGGCTGGCGAGTTGTTGCGCGGCTTCGGGTTCTAGGCCGTTGAGTTGGATTAATTCGCCAAAGTTGCGCAGTGGGGATTGATAGTCAAGGTTGACCATGCGGAATAAGTCCCAGTAGCCCGCCATCAGGCTGTAACAGTGGCCTTCTTCGCTGAGGTTGCGTAGGGCGTGTAATAAGTTGTCATTGTGTTGAATGAATTCGTCGCACTCGTCTAGCAGCAGTAAGGTCGGTTGGCTTTGCTGGCGTAGGTGTTGGCTGATCTGGTTAACGTCGCTGTCAGCGGGCAGGTTGAGGGCTTGCGCGAGGTTGGGCAGGGGGTTGGCGCGGCTGAGTGAGGTATAGTAAACCGTGAGATCGGGGCGTTGTTGGTAGCGGCGTTGGAGTTCTTTTAATAGGCTGCTTTTGCCTTGTTGGCGTGCGCCGACGATTAAGTAGTTGCGCGGTTCGCGGTCGAGGATGTCGGCGAGGATTTGCTGGCGACCGAAGAACATGCTGGCTTGTTTGACTCCGCTGCCGGTTTGGTAGGGTGAGATTCGGCTTACGTCGGCGTGTTTGGCGATGAGTTGGGCGAAGGTCATTAAGCTGTCGGCAGGGTTGCACAGCAGTAGCGGGGTGAGTTCTTGGTTGTCAGGGATGATCCAGTGTTTTTTGTGTTGTTGTTTGAGTGCATCTTGTTGGTTGGGATCGGTGGTGATAATCAGGCATAAGATGGCGGTGGGTAGCCGGTTGAGTTCGGTTTGTAGGGTTTCTAGGCTGGTGTTTGCCGGTGGCAGCGCGAGGGCGCAGCGGGTGAGGTTGATCGGTAGTTCGTCGGGCAGTTGCAGCAGGTGTATCCAGTCTACGCTTTGGGCTTGGCTGTGGGTGATGCCTAGGCGTTGGCAGAGGATGTGGTGGCGTTGTTGCGCTTGGTTGTGTTGTTGGAATTGTAGCGCGTTTTGCCAGCGGTCTTGGCTGAGTTTGTGTTGGTTAAACACGGTTTTCCAGCGGCCGGTTTGTTTGAGTAGTTTTTCGGCGTGTTGCAGTTGGTTTAGCGCGAGTTGGTGCAGGCCGTCGGGTTGCAGGGCGGTTAGGGTGAGTGGGTGTTGGTAGATGCGTTTGTAATAGTAGAGGCCGAGTAGGATTAAGATGACGGTGACAAGGGCGGTGATTTGTAGGTAAATCAGGTCGTTGATGATGTCATAGTCGAGGTTGTCGAATTGCCAGTGATAGGCAGGGAGTTCGGTTTGTTGGATGTCGAGTTGTAGTTTGCCGTCTTTGGGTATGTCGATGTCGTTTGGGAGGGCAAAGCTTAGGGTTGCGCTGTTGTTGGCGAGGATGGGGCGTGGGTGGGTGATTCCGCCGAAAAAACTTAGGGTTGTATTGTCATTAGTGAGGGGAGAACCTAAGTGAGTTGCTATGCTGAGCGTGCTGTTTATATGAATGCTGGGTTTGATGGGGGCTTCTCCATTGTTGTGTAAGGTAACACTTAAAAATGGATTATCTTGTTTGTATTGGATTTTAGGAGAGTCAGCAATTTGTAGTTTTGGGGTTTGTACGCGGATGTCTTTGTTTATTTCGATGTCTGGCTGGTGGGCTTGGCTTAGGAGTAGGTTTAGGGGGTAGGTTTGGCTGTTTTTGGGGTGTGGGTAGGTGTCGCCAGCGATGATGTTGGTTGTTAGGGTGTGGGTTTGGCCTGCTTCTAGTTTTAATAATTTCAAGTTATTAGAAAGTTCTAAGCTGAATAGACTTTGGCTATTTTTATCGCGAGCAAGGTCATGCCAAAGGTTTAGAAAATAGGCTGTTCCTTGGCCTTCGTTTTTGATGGTTAAGGTGATTGGGGTTGGTTCGCCAGCAATGAGTGTATTTGGAATATCTGCGGTTACTTTGAGTTGTGAGGGGTGTGCAGGTTTAGGGGGTAAGATAGGTTCTAGTCGGTTGGTTTCTGGGTTACGGCGTTTGAGTAAAGTGCCATCACCGTAACGTAGGCAATGACCATTAGTTTTACAATTAATCCATTTATCACCAATGGCAATTAAAACGCCTGCCCATTGCCAACCTGTTGTAGTTTTTTCCCACAGCCGCACAGTGTTATCACTACTCCCCGAAATGATGCGTTGTCCATCAGGGCTGAACGACACTGAAGTGACAGAATCAGAATGCCCGTTGAGGGTGGCAAGGGCCTGTCCGCTGTCCACCGACCACAGCCGCACGGTTCTATCGTCGCTTCCCGAAGCGATGAGTTGCCCATCGAGGCTGAACGACACTGACCTGACAGAATTAGAATGCCCATTGAGCATGGCAAGGGCTTGTCCGCTGTCCACCGACCACAGCCGCACGGTTCTATCGTCGCTTCCCGAAGCGATGAGTTGCCCATCGGGGCTGAACGACACTGACCTGACAGAACTAGAATGCCCGCTGAGCATGGCAAGGGCTTGTCCGTTGTC
>QKBZ01000202.1 GCA_003245895.1 Beggiatoa sp. | reverse complement strand
TAAACTGATGGAAACTCAGTGGCTTATCTACGTCACAGACTCGATGGTCTCAGGGTTTGCTCAGCCTCTCTGATTTCCTATTCATGGTAGCTAATCATGAATGCTTATAAGATACAAGGGTTTGCGCCGCGTCCTTTTGCGGTGCGAACGCGGAGAAGTCTACATGATGTTAGAACTTCTCCGCGTGCGCAAAATGCCGAGAAAGTGCATTGCTACATGCAAGCTCTACGGCGGCATTTCGTACACCCTACGACCGTACATGCCTTAACTTAATGGCAGTGTTCATCTCGATAGGAACAGGGAACAATGTTTTTAAAACAAAAAAAAGTGGATAAAGCCAAAACCTTATCCACTTTGAATGTCATCTACATCAATCAGCGATGGATTGATTACAACTCTTTCAACTGCTGCAACAACTCAGCCGCCGCTTTTTGACCATCGCCGTATAACATGCGTGTGTTATCCGCATAAAACAGCAAGTTCTCAATGCCGGAGAAGCCTTTACCTTGACCGCGTTTGATCACGATAGTGTTATGGGCTTTATCGACATTTAAGATCGGCATGCCGTAAATAGGGCTTTCTGGGTTCTTACGCGCTGAAGGGTTCACCACGTCATTAGCCCCAATTACCACCGCGACATCGGTTTGCTCAAACTCAGCGTTGATTTCGTCCATGTCAAAGATTAAGTCATAAGGCACGCCTGCTTCTGCTAACAACACGTTCATATGACCGGGCATACGACCCGCAACCGGATGAATGGCGAATTTCACGCGCACACCGCGATCAATCAAGGCTTTAGATAATTCCCAGATTTTATGCTGTGCTTGTGCTACCGCCATACCATAACCGGGTACGATCACCACTTGACCCGCATACGCCATCATCACCGCCGCGTCGCTGGCTTCAACCTCTTTCATGCTGCCTTCAACTTCGCCCACAGCCTCAGTTTCTGTCGCGCCAAAGCTCTTAAACAGAATGTTACCAATCGGACGATTCATCGCTTTCGCCATTAATTGCGTTAACAGCGTACCGGCAGAACCCACCACGGTACCGGCGATGATCATCGCGGCATTGCCTAACACAAAGCCCTCAAAACCAACTGCTAAACCGGTTAAGGCATTAAACAGCGAAATCACTACCGGCATATCTGCGCCGCCAATTGGCAAGCCCATTAACACACCGAAACTTAACGCCAAGGCGAAAAACAGGATAATCAGCACGGGGTGTGCGTCTGCGCCTTGATAAATCACCAACATGCCCATTAAAGCCGTGATGACAAATACCGCTAAATTGATTAACTGTTGGTTATTAAAGCGTACCGCTGTTTTCATTAAGCCATCTAATTTGGCATACGCAATCACCGAACCGGAGAAGGCTACGCAGCCAATTAACGCGCCTAACACCGCTAAAGTTTGCACGCTTAAAGGGTGATCCGTGCCTTTTAATAATTCGACTGCCGCAATTGCTGCCGCAGCACCGCCACCTAAGCCGTTATACATCGCAATCATTTGCGGCATATCGGTCATGGCGACGCGCTTCGCTGTCCACCATGCCGCACCACCACCGATAGCAACCCCTAAAATAATCAACACATAATTGCTCATGTGTGGATAGAAGAAGGTCGCTAAGGTGGCGATCACCATGCCTACCCCTGCCCACACAATACCGTTGCGGGCAGTGACCGGCGAACTCATTTTCTTTAAGCCTAAAATGAATAACACGGCGGCGACAAAGTAAGTAATTTCAATCAAGGGCATATACCAAGTCACCGGCGTATTGACTGGCATATGCGCAGGCGTGCTGGTTTCGGCACTGGTTTCTTGAATGTAGTTATTGACCATGTTTTCTAACTGCTCCAAGCTTTCACGGTGATGGCTTAACGCCTCTTCTAAGGCTTCGCGGCTGTTGCTCACTTCGCACCTCCCTTGCTGCTTTTGAACATTTCTAACATGCGTTCAGTCACTACATAACCGCCGACCGCGTTGCCCGCCGCGAACACCACAGCGATAAAACCAATCACTTGTTCTAAACCACTGCTTGCATGACCGAGTGCCACCATTGCACCGACTAATACAATGCCATGCACGAAGTTAGAGCCGGACATTAAGGGCGTGTGCAGAATCACTGGCACACGCGAAATCACTTCGTAACCGGTGAACGCGGCTAACATGAAAATATAGAGCGCGGTGAAACCTTCGATCATGAGTTTGCTCCTGCTACTAATTCGCGTGTGGGGGCGTGTTTAATCTCTCCCGCATGGGTTAAACAACTGCTGCTGATCACTTCATCTTCCCAATCTAAAGCCAGTTCGCCGTCTTTAATCATGGGCGATAACAGGTTAAATAAGTTGCGTGAATACATTTCGCTGGCGTGTAACGGGGTTTGACTCGGTACGTTCAGCGGCGCATGCACTAACACACCTTTATGATTAATGGTTTTACCGGCTTGGCTCACTTCACAGTTACCGCCGCCTTCTGCTGCTAAATCAATCACGACTGCGCCAGTAGCCATACCTTCAACCATTGCTTGTGTAATGATTTTCGGTGACGGACGGCCGGGGATGGCGGCAGTGGTGATTACGACATTAGACGCGGCGATATGTTTGGCTAACACATCTTGTTGCTGTTGTTTTTCTTCCGCCGTCAATTCACGCGCATAACCGCCTTGTCCTTCGGCACTGATCGGCATGTCGATGAATTTCGCACCTAAAGATTCGACTTGCTCCTTAGTGGCAGAACGCACGTCGTAACCTTCGACCATTGCGCCTAAGCGGCGAGCGGTGGCAATTGCTTGTAAACCGGCAACGCCTGCGCCGATCACCAACACTTTGGCAGGGCGAATCGTACCGGCGGCAGTGGTCAACATCGGGAAGAACACCGAGGCTAAATGTGCAGCCATGATCACGGCTTTGTAACCAGCGACTGCTGCTTGTGAGGACAAGGCATCCATAGACTGCGCCCGTGAAATCCGAGGCACTAATTCCATCGCTAAGCTAGTGATATTCTGGCTTTGCATTTTCGCCACGCGCTCAGGGTAGCGATGCGGGGTCATGAAACCGACCACCACAGTATTGGCCTGCATTTGTTCCACTTGGTCAATTTCAGGCGGGTTAACGGTAAACACGACATTGGCTTGCTGATAAACCTCAGCACTGCTGTCAACAAACTGTACGTCGGGGTATTGGCTATCGGTAAAGGCGGCACTTTGTCCAGCCCCTTTTTCCATCACAATTTTGATTCCTAATTTGCTTAGGCGTTTGGCGATTTCAGGCACTAAAGCGACACGGCGTTCTTGTGGCGTGCGCTCTTTAGTAACCCCCACACAAATTGGCATGGTGATACTCCCTTTAGGTTCTCTGCGTTGTGTCAGAGCTGGTTAACATGACTGGCTATGCGTTTCTTGTTTGACCGTGTTAAGCGTGAATATAACCAGTGAGCATTGACAAGGGTAAAGTAAACACTGTCTTGTTCAATGTTGAGCAAAACATAAGCTTTATAGTATGGAAATAACACGGAACAACAACGCTTGATTGTGCCATTAACAGCACAAAGCAATGGGTTATTGATTATTTAGATATTGGGTGATTAGGGTTGAAACGCTAGCACAGTGTTGTGATAAACCATGTCGCGGCATTGGGTTGGGTAAACATGCCGTTTTAAGTTGTTGCTATCATTGGATAAAAGATAGCATGCGGTTTTGTTATTAATTGACATGGTGTTTACAAGCAAGGCTTGTTCGCCATCACTCACTGGCAAGGGCTACATCTTATAATGAGTTTATGCTTATCAGCAAGCCTATTTTGTAAAAAATGTGGTTAAAATCATTTTTTGCTGAATTATTCTTAGCTAAGACTATGTTATTAGTGTTGTTTTATAATTTGTATTAACCTTAATAAATGCAAGTGATAAATAGTTTTCTGCGATGTATAAATGGTTTTAATTGGTTAAATTTGTGGAGTTTATAGTTTTGGGGTGGGAGTGTGGTTTTTTGTAAGGTGTAGGATGGGTAGAGCGGAGCGAAACCCATCATTTTTCTCGGGTTAAGTAATTGGACAATTTTACGCAAAACTTATAGCTTTGATATTGCTGTGTTTTTACCGCTTCAAAATGTCAATTAATTAAATCTTGTTACTTATCTATTGAAATTTAGTGAAATTACCTTACAAAAATGATTTCGTCACAACCTAACCTAAAGAGCTACTATCTATGCCTATTCAAACTGTAATGGTCTAATAATCTTGAAGAGAAATATAGCCAACAAAAGTTGGTCATTTAGGAGAAATTAGATGAATCAGACAAATCGCAAACCTCGTCAGACATACACAGCAGAGCAGAAGCTGGAATATGCCAAGTTGAT
>QKBZ01000266.1 GCA_003245895.1 Beggiatoa sp. | reverse complement strand
TCAAAATCCCCAAAACGACCGTTAAATAGGAGTTAGTAGTATGGAATGGCATATTGTAACTGGTAGCAAAGGGGGAGTAGGCAAAACTTTGCTTTCTCTATTTTTACTTGCCCGTAGTTTTGATACTGATGATAGTACTACTCTAGTAGTCGACTTAAATAGTATGAATACTGACTTTGCTAGGTCTTTAACTAAATGGCAACCTATTGTTTTGGGGGGGAATACTCAGGCAACATTCTATTTATCTCCTGATTTTGAGGCTTTTGAATTACGCAAACTCACTGGCCTTAATGGGAAATGTTACATTATAATGTACCCCAAAAACCCTTTTGTAGGTATTAATCCCCATTATTTCTCTCAATTCTTGAAGAAATTGAAGGAGTTTTCACCTAAATATTCTAATTTTTTTGGTGTCCCAGAAATTAAAAAAGTTATTATTGATACAAATTATCATTTTTGTAATATTTTTGACAAAGTGGCGGCAAATGGATATTACGATGAATTTAGTCAAGAGAAAAAAGGTGTATTGAGTCAAGATAGCTTTTTTATTTGGTTTATGTGGGTAGCTGCTCAACTAGAGGCTTTGTTACAAGAAACAACAGAAAAAGAGGTCATTCTACAAACAGTAGCAACAATGGAGGCGTTAATTCCTAGCAGTCAAAGTATAGACATGGGATTAACAAACAATACTCCTTTTGTTCATATTATTAGTCCCGTTTCGTTAAAAACAAATACTATGGCAAATAATGGTATTTTGAGGGGTCTAAGAGCTTGGGGTATGAATATTGCCAATCAAATAAATAGTGAGTATACAATTCCTCAACTCGATAATCTTCATGGATTTCCTGTCGGTAATAGTTATGGTTTTGAAGATTGGTTAGGGCGTTTAAAAACTATGTGGTATACCAAAAGAGCAAATATTCAAGACTCACATGAGTTATTTGTTGAGTCCTTAATAGGCGCAATTGGTGGAATTCGACCTCGTAATGTTTTGCCATTAGCAACTATTCACCGAGAATTAACTGCTTATACGGATAATGATATTCATCTCGATTTTACTTGGCTTAGAAACTTTAAAGTATATCAAGAATTTCAACTCATGATGAGTAATTTACAATGAAAATTAAGTTTTTTTTTTATGAACCTAAAAAAGGAGCAATACCTCCTAATAATAAAATCTCTCATGATCTTGGAAAAGCAAAATTCTTTCCTATAGGTACAGCAGGAAGAATGCAAGAACCAATTGACAACCTTATGGACGTTAGTATCCAACGTTGGTTAAAAGAAGGACAAGCCAAATGTGAGGATAGAATATTTTTTATTTGTAATGATAATCAAATCATTGAGTCTTTTCATATGTCAAAATGGTCAGATTTTTTAAAACGTCACTTAAGTTGGGAGAATATAACAATAACAGAGGAAGAAACACCTGCTCTTTTGCCAGAAATTCAAACTGTTTTAGAGCAACGTGTAGAAAATGATCATGACCCCATATTAAATAGTATGGGGAAACAACCACACCTTACATCGACTTTAAAATTTGAGGATAATTTTATGCAAGACTATCTCAATCAACTTGCTTCACAAGACAATGGTGTTGATGGAGTTTTTGTGCTAAATGCTAGCACAGGTAGAATATTATGCATAAGCAATGTTGCAGGAGCAGGAGGATCTGTGGATTTGAATCACATTTTAAACTGGACTGGTGCCAATGCTGCTCAGGACTCTGTGGGGACACTTGATGAAATGATAGGAGGGAATGGATTAAAGTATGTTGACTATACTTTCACTAATGCCATTTTGCGTTTATTTTATATTTCTAGTAACCAGAAATCTGTAGTTATTGGTTTTGTTGGGACAAACCCTAAGCTGATGGGTAAATTTGATTTTGAAACACCAGGGTATACATTAGAACTTAAACAAAAACTTGGGATGTAAAATATTAGCTTAAGCTTACTATGGCAAATATTTGTAACTATTCAATATATCTATGTTTTATTTATATCAATATAGGAGTTACACAGTTGGTTTTATATGTGTTTGGATTTATAAAATAATCACGCCATACAGTGTATAAACAAAACTCTAATAAAATCAATTGATTATTTTTCGACTTGTAACGCCTACAATAGTTTAAAATTTAAGTCTAGCTATTTTTAGATCATATTGATGTTAAATGCTAAAAAATTAGCATAGGTATAATGAATAGTTACAATTTAATGAAAATATATGTAACTTAAAGTAGTTGCTAAAAAAAAGACCTGATGCACACAACACAGTCAGGTCTGAAGCTAGCGAACCAAAATTGGTTGCGAGAACGATACGGTTTTATAAGCCTTGTAAAATTTCTTGTTGTTTTTGCTGATACACTTGTTCGGTGATTAACTCTTGATCCCGTAACCGTTTTAACGCTCGCAAACGTGTTTCAATGCTGTCGTCGCTGGCTGTCGTCTCTTTAACTGAAGGCTGTGCGACTGGGGCAGGCTGCTGTTTTAAGGCTTCAATTTCTGCTTGCATCGCAGATAGCTTTTGTTGCAGTTTAGGATCAACACTAGTGTTATTACTGCTAGGCTGTTGCTTCAAGGCTTCAACTTCAGATTTGAGTTGTGACACTTCTTCAGTTAACTGGGCATTTTGTTGATGCACTTGCGCAGTTTTGCCTGCTAACTCTTGTTGTGTTAACTGCACATTTTCCATCTGATACGCCGCTGCGGCTGCAACATCTAATACCACCCAATCTTGACGATTCATTTGCAACTGTTGCCCTGTTTGCGCGGTTAAAGGACGTGCAGGCGTTTTTGCTTGATCTCGGCGACCGGCGAGGAAAGGGTATAAACGGCGATCTTCTTTATAGTCAATCTCGTTATGTACATCACCAACAATCACATTTAAGCGATCTTGTTGGAAAAAAATTCGGCCTGTGGTGACACGGTTTTCATTAGTAATCATACCAAGGTGTGTACCAACGAGGGCAAAGGTTACATCTTGATTGGGTGTTGCTTTAGACAGTCCACGTTGCACCGCATCGCCTAAAATCTTTAATTCTGAACGTGCTAACAAAGGGATTTTTTGTTCATCATGAAGCACGCTTAAAGAGGCCAGTGCTGATTGCAACAATACAGGGTCTAAAGTAACAGGGTGCTGATTCGGTGCAGCACTGTTATCTGCTTGGGGTTCTAGTCGGACGTATTGTTCACGAAAATGCCATAGTAAATCGTCATTTCCACTGCTTTTCATCCAATCTAAAAATGCGTAACTTGGCCAAGCGGCAACAACTAAGAATAAAAACAAACCGTAGCGGGCAAGTGATAACATGACAATATCGCTTTTATTGGAGAAATGAAAAAGAAACCGGACGGAGCCGGTTTCTAAGGAACGAAAAACGATTAGGCTACTATAAGCAAAGGTAGCTGGCTAGGCATTACCAAGAGAAAAATGCGCCAACGCCTACCGCGTTAGAATCTTGCTCGCCGCCGTCGCCATACCATTCATTTTTAGCATAGTTATATTCTGCAACCAGTTTTAACCAGTCGTTAACATCGTGGTACAGCCCTAAAGTGACAGAACTTTGTTTCTCAATTTGGCGAGCACCTGTGCTTAAACGCACAGCTTCATCCGCCGCAGTTTCATCCGCGTTGCTTTCGCCATAGCTTAAGCCAAATTTGGTTTTGCCCATGGTGTAAGAAGCTTGTGCGATGAAGCCAAAGTTGTCGCGCTCTACGCCCATGCTGTCTAAGGAATCGGAATCTAACATTAAGGTTGAACCTAAGGCTTGACCGGTATAACCCGATAATACAAAACCTAAGCCCATATCCATGTCATAAGATACCCCAGCCGCAACACCGCTGGCGCGTACTGACTCGCCGCTTGCTGCAAAGTCTGCGTTTTGTGTCATCGCGCTGATCCACGCTAAGATTTTGCCGCTGTTAACCGTACCGCCATAAGACAGTTCAGTTTCAAATAAAGGCATGTCGGTTTCAGTCGCGGCTACGTCGCCTGCGATTTGGCTTGGATCAGTAATGCCGATAGCGAATTTAAAACCGTTGTAGTCTGGTGTGGTGAAGCGGATATTGGCATTAAATTGCGCGTAGTTGTAACCGTAACCGATACGACCTAAGGTTGTACCGCCACCGTCAACACCACCTTGAATACCCATGCCGAATAAGGTCATGTCGGTTAATAAGTTTTTAGCTTGGAATAAACCTAAAGCGCGACCCATTAACACTTCACCGAAGTTGCCTTCTACTTTAAAGAAAGCTTCACGCAAATCGACTTGAGAACCGAATTGGTTTTTAGTTTTAGCATTTTGTGTTTGGGGGTAGAAACCGATGCGCGCGCTGCCGCGTAAGCCGTTGACAAT
>QKBZ01000407.1 GCA_003245895.1 Beggiatoa sp. | reverse complement strand
GTTAAACGGTAGTCTAATGCATATTTTTGAAGGATTGATGTCCTCCAAAACATCCGACAATCTCCGCATGTATTCAATAAAAACTGCCTAAACTGCTGATTAAATTACTGAATATACCATACTATTTTAGTCGGTCTTAAATTGAGAATTGCTGGATAATTTTTGTCGAACTCAGGTCACGCGCTTAAAACTTGAACTAAGCCACTGACGGCGGATGACGGCTTGCGCCTTATCCGCCCTACAAGACTGTACCAACCCTTACCGTTATTTCAAACTTACCCAAACCTACTCGTAGTTAAGTATTTATAGATTTAGCGTTGAATTCCTAATTCACAGAGGATGGTTTCACTTGAAGCTCAAAAAGATTAAGTCAGTGCCTTCCTCTCCAAAGGCTTAAACGGTGTAACTCACCGCATATTTAGCTAAATTCATAGCCGCATTCAAATCGCGGTCTTGGGTATGACCGCATTGACATTGAAAAATCCTATCTTTAAGCATTAAGTCTTGTTTGATTGCGCCACAAGAAGAACACGTTTTGGAGGATGGATACCATCTATTTGCAATCACAATCAGGTTGCCGCGCATTTGCGCTTTGTATTCTAATTGGCGCTTAAACTCATAAAAGCCCATGTCCGCAATATGTCGCGCTAGTTTGCCGTTTGACATCATGCCTTTAACATTTAAATCCTCAATGCCAATAATCGAAAATCGTTGTGTTAAGTCGCAGGTTAGCTTATGCAAGCTATCTTTGCGAATATTGCTCATTCTGGCGTGAAGTTTAGCAAGTTTTGCTTTGGCTTTGCGCCAATTAGATGAAGCTTTCTGCTTTCTACTTAAAGACCTTGATAATCTTTTGAGTTTTACAAGTAATTTCTTTAGCGGTTTAGAGCCTGTAACTACTTCACCTGTGCTAAGCGTTGCTAAAGATGAAATACCCAAATCCACACCCACAACACCTTGGTTTTCGGCTTTGCGTTTATGAACAACATCATCTAGTTCAACACTGATACTGACGAACCATTTACTGGCTTGTCGTGAAACCGTTGCAGACAATATTTTACCGTTAAATCTTAACGACTCTCTCAATCTTACCCAGCCTAAATTGGGGATTCTGATTTGATTTAAGGATTCATTTAGAGAAAATTGGTCATTGCTTATCGAAAACGAATCATGAACACCTTTTTTCTTAAATTGCGGATAACCTGCTTCACCTTTGAAGAAGCGTTTGAACGCATTTCCAAGTTGAATAATCGCCATTTGCGGCGCATTCTTAGTCACTTCCAGCATCCAAGGAAATTCATCACGCTTAATTGCATTAAGCTGTTTTCGCAATGCGCCTTGAGTGGGTTTAGGTAAAGCTGGATTTTCTTGATGTGCTTGATATTGTGCCTGCCACTCGGCTAACGCCCAATTATAGGCAAAACGCGCTGTACCACTCGCTTTAGCAAAGTAAGTGCGTTGCTTATTATTAGGCTTTAGTTCTATTTTGTGAGCCAGTATCATTGTTTTGAATCTTCAACAGCCTTGGTCATGCCATCAATTAGCTTTTGATTTTTTCGACTTCGTGAGCCATATAATCGTGTTGAAAATACAGTAATTATTTCCAATACATCTTTTGCTAAATCTTCCTCAAAACTGGCATCTTCGCCTTGATTAATAATCACTACTTCGACTTGTTTGGCTTCGCAAATTGAAAAGATAAGCTCTGCGCCAAAACGCAGCAACCTATCTTTATGAGTTAAAACCAATCTTCCAACTTCACTATAGGCAGACCATAGGCAGTAATCTACCTTCGTGCGCCCATCTACGCAATGTAGATTCTGACACGCCTAATATTTTAGCCACTTCTGAAATACTCAATAACTTACTCATTTTGAGTAATTATAGATAATTATGAGTAAGTTTTCAATAACTGTTATTTAACCCCCCTCGCATAATCTCAATCCGCCCCAACAACGCCTTCACCGCCGCCCGCTGCTTAACACCTGACAACTCCTCAGCCGCCACATCCAACGCCTGACGCGCAGCACTCACATCTCCACTTTTTATAAACATCTCCGCCAAATCGACACGCCAAAAAGGGTTAAATTTACGTTCTTTCCCTAAAGCCTGCATACGCGCAATTGCATCCGCATAATTTTCCTGAGCCAATTGAATCTCTATTGCTTTCTCTTGCAACTGACCTAATCCACCTAACCGTTGCATACCTTCATCGAGTAATGTTAATGCTGCTTCAACCCCACCTTTGTCCAAAGTTAACAACAAATCAGCCGTTTCAATAAACAACGCAGGATGAGGATGTTTTTGCAAAGCAAAGCTGGTTTTCAAATCCTGAATAGCGTTTTCTGTCTGCCCCAATTGCGCAAGAACGCGCGCTCGTCCTTGAAACGCCTGCGGCAGTTTTGCATTAAATGCGATGAAATCATTATAAAATGTTAACGCTTTTGCTAACGCACCTTGAGCCGCATAAATATTGGCATATTCATAAAACAAAGGCTCACTAGGGCCTAAAGTTTCCGCTGTTTGTAAATCGTGTAATGCGGCTCCGTAATCACCACCTTCAAAATTTAAATGGGCGCGTTGCACGTAAAGACTATACGTTTCTGTTTTATCCAGTTTTTTATCTAATTCTGTAATTTGCTCATGTAACCCAGGGTGCGCGTTAGCGGTTGGTAACAATAAGGTACAACTCACAAAAACAAACAGCATTGCCAAGCGATTCAACAGGTAAATTTTTCGATAAATCATGTGTATAAACTTTTTTAAATAAGCCGTGACTAATACAAAAAACTGCACCTCAGTTTTAACTAAGGTGCAGTTTTTGGATTCAAACTACAGAATTAAATCGATTTGTTAATCACAAACTGATCTAAAACTTCACCACTTTCATCCAGCATTTTTAGCTCAAGACGTGCTGCATTGGCATCGATCAACAGAGAACCCGGTACTGCTAAACCATTGGTGTGATTCACCACTACACCATCGTAATCAACATTATTTTGTAAGGTGACAGACGCTGCATAAGGTTGTGCCACATGTGCTTTATGATTTAACCACTCAGTTTTATCAACAAGACCAGAGGCTGCATGATCTGCTTTACCGCCATTGCCCGCAGTGCTATACACCACATAACCATCTTCTTCGGTATAACGCTCGCCCTCAACGCGGCCAGTAGACGCTAAACCTGCTTGTGTATAACTCGCATCGAAGGCATCCGAGTCGCCCACTTCAGGCACAATGCTTGTGCTGGTATCCCGATCATAAAAATCTTTCAGGTAATAACTACGCTCATAAGAATGCGCATGGCCATTTAACACGAGGTCAACACCGTATTGTTGAAACACCGGCACAAATACGTTGCGCATATCCACTTCTAACTGCTCACCAGTATCTGAATCAGAATCGTGGTTAGCCCCTTTTGAATAAGGCGGATGATGGAAAATAACGATCATCCAATCGGCTGTTGTAGTTGCTAACGCGAGGTCTGATTCTAACCAGCTTTTCATTGTGTTGCGTTTGCTGACATCACGACCGCTTAACTGTGAGTCAAGGCTAACGATATGCACATTGCCATAATCAAATGAATAATATTGCTCGGTTGCACTGGCAACACCACCTGCTTCACCGGCTGTGGGTAAGGTGAAGATATTCAGATAAGGCATTAATTCTGTTGTATTTAAGTCGTAAGCATTGGCATCGACATAATACTGATAAGGATCACTTGCGTCTGAGATACCGCCGCCTGTGTAGTAATAAGGCGATGGTAAACCATAAAAAGCACTAATATCTGCACGACCGACACCCATTTCATGATTACCAATAGTTGGCCACAATGAAACGGCTTTCAGTTCTTGAGCATAAGTCTCAAACACGGCTGCTTGATAGTTAACATCATCACCATTGTTGTAAGCGTTGTCGCCCAACATCAGGAATAAATCAACTGCTTCGCCATCAGCATCGGTGTAAGTGTGCATGCCTTGGCGAACACTATCCGCAACGCCCGCATACTCTTCATGATGACTGTCTGGCGTACTCAGATCGCTTGCATCAGCATCCGAGTGTAAATAACCGGCAGTGCCAGAATCGCCCACTACCCAGATACGGGTATTGTTATCATCTGCTGGATAAGCACCAGATGGAGCGGTTTTAAAGGCTTGTCCATCAGGTGCGCTAGAAGCACCTCCGACAGAGTAATAATAAGTAGTATCTGCACTCAGCCCTTCAAACTTAGCTTCTTTGTGATCTGTAATGGTCTAATAATCTTGAAGAGAAATATAGCCAACAAAAGTTGGTCATTTAGGAGAAATTAGATGAATCAGACAAATCGCAAACCTCGTCAGACATACACAGCAGAGCAGAAGCTGGAATATGCCAAGTTGATGGTGGA
>QKBZ01000083.1 GCA_003245895.1 Beggiatoa sp. | reverse complement strand
GTGCTCAAAGGTTGAACTTTACTGGCTTCTAAACAGCTACAACTTTTTTGGGCTGCAACCAGAAAATTAATGTAATCGTATTCATCAAAGCGTCTTGGATTCATCACAATAGCATAGGATAATTTGCAACTGCGTAACTCCTATATTATTTCATTCAGATCAAGGTGTTCAGTACAGTGCTCAGCTCTTTGTAGATTCTTTGACGACTTTAGGTATTACTCAGAGCATGAGCCGACGCAGCAACTGTTGGGATAATGCGGTTATGGAGCGGTTTTTTAGAAATCTAAAAAAGGAACATCTTAACCATCTACATTTCCTTAATCAGGCCGCTGTTCATGATTGTGTTCAACGCTATATCTGGTTTTACAACTACCGTAGATTACACTCTACTATTGATTACATGACTCCACATCAGAAAAACTTATCCTTTCTAAATGTAGCTTAGATTTTCTACAAAAAAACTTGACCATTACAGAAATGGTGGAGGCGGCGGGAATCGAACCCGCGTCCGCAAGCACTCCGCCCTCGGTTCTACATGCGTAGCCGTGTCTTTAATTTAACCACTCATCACCCGACAGGCAGGGTGAGTAAATGGTGAGTCTAGTAAAGTTTAATAAACGAAGCCCAGACATCCGCGTTTACGATCCTACAAGGTTATGACCCCTGAAACCCGCCGCGAGTAGGCACACTGCGGTCAGAGGCTGGCTATTTAAGCAGCCAGAGCGTAGTTGTCGTCGTTGGCAACTAATAGTTTGCAGCTGATTAACGAGGTACTGCACCTCGGCATGCCCCTCAGGTTTCGCTACCCACGTCGAAGCCAGGTCGCCCCCGAAAGTTAATCTATTATTCTATGTATAAACCACGAAAACAGCAAGTTTTTATTTTCTCGTAGGTCGCATAAGTGGAACGTCATGCGGCATTATCGGCGGATGACGGCTTGCGCCTTATCCGCCCTACGCCCTAACCTAAACCACCTACTGCCCCACCCGACAAAAATGGATAATCAATATAGCCTTTCTGCCCACCACCATAGAAAGTATCAGCATCTGGCTCATTTAAATCTGCATTTAGTTTTAAGCGCGTTACTAAGTCAGGGTTAGCGATAAATAATTGACCAAAAGACACCGCGTCGGCTTTATTCTCCGCTAACGCCTGTTCTGCTAGATCAGAGTTTAATTGCTGGTTGACGATAAACACGCCAGAGAAATTTTCACGAATCACGGGGCCAACCGGTTTTTCGGCTTTTAACGATTCACGGGCAAAAATAAAGGCAATGCCACGTTTGTCTAGCTGTTTTGCCACATAACCAAATAAAGCCGCTGGATCAGAGTCGCCCATATCAAGTAAATCGCATTGTGGGGCTAAATGTACGCCAACCTTGCCTGCGCCCCAAACGTCCACTACAGAATCGACAATTTCGAGTAAGAAACGGCTACGGTTTTCGATGCTACCGCCATACTCATCTTCGCGCTTATTGGTGCTGTCTTGTAAAAACTGATCGATTAAATAGCCGTTCGCTGCGTGGATTTCCACGCCATCAAAACCAGCCTGTTTAGCATTTTCTGCCGCCGTGCGATAAATCACGGAAGACAAGTTTTTCACTTCTTCTGTGCATAAGGCTCTGGGCGTGACATATTCCTTTATTGGACGTACCAAACGCACATGACCTGAGGGTCTAATTGCTGATGGCGCGACAGGCAGTTCACCAAATAAAAAAAGTGGGTCAGAAATACGCCCAACATGCCAAAGTTGCATAAAAATTTTGCCGCCTTTTTCATGCACGGCAGCGGTGATTTTTTTCCAGCCTTCAACTTGTTCTTGTGACCAAATACCAGGGGTATCGGCATAACCTACGCCCATAGGTGTAACCGCTGTCGCTTCTGTGAGAATTAACCCTGCGCTGGCGCGTTGGCGATAATACTGCACCATTAAATCATTCGGCACACGCCCCGAGTTGTCGGCGCGACTACGGGTTAACGGTGCCATCACGATACGGTTTTTCAGTTGCACATCACCCAGCAACAAAGGTTCATGTAATTTCGACATGTCAACGGTTCCTATTTTGACTCACTTGAGAAAACACGCGTTGGGCAAACTGCTCATTTTTTAGCAGTTAGAATAAAACCCTATTTAGAACCGAACACATTAAATTCAATGCTGCTATGCAAAATAGGTGTTAACTAATTATATTTAAACGCTTTATTAAATATTTATTCTGTAAAAGCTTGATAAAACTACACTAAGCTAATTGTCGCTCACCTTGTTTCATGAATTTAAAAAGGCGTTATTTCGACGTTTTCTCACCCACAGCTAAAATCATTCCGCATTAACATTTTTTAATTTTTTCCCTCAAGACTTAGTCTAAACTCTGATGTCCGAACAACTCTCAATGATGTTGCAAGCATCTTGTCTGCTCACTACACCAATCACGCAGTCACGCCCTGAGGTTTATCAAGAATGTCACATACAGAAACATATTATGAGGTTATGCGGCGACAGGGGATTACCCGTCGTAGCTTTCTAAAATTTTGCAGCTTAACGGCGGCTGCGTTGGGTTTAGGGCCAGAATTCGCAGGCACAATTGCACATGCGATGGAAAACAAGCCTAGAACTCCTGTGATTTGGTTACACGGTTTAGAATGTACCTGCTGTTCAGAATCCTTCATCCGTTCTGCACATCCGCTGGCAAAAGACGTTGTATTGTCGATGTTGTCACTGGATTACGATGACACCCTGATGGCTTCCGCAGGGCATCAAGCAGAAGCCTGCTTAGAAGAAACCATTGAGAAATATAAAGGCAATTACATCTTAGCAGTGGAAGGTAATCCGCCATTAAATGAAGATGGTATGTATTGCATCATCGGTGGTAAACCGTTTGTTGAGCAGTTAAAACACGCTGCCGAACACGCTAAAGCCGTGATTTCTTGGGGGTCTTGCGCCTCTTGGGGTTGTGTACAAGCCGCTGCACCAAATCCAACTCAAGCCACCCCAGTTCATAAAGTTATCTTAGACAAACCGGTAATCAAAATTCCTGGTTGTCCGCCAATCGCTGAAGTCATGAGCGGCGTGGTCACTTACATGCTGACTTTTGACCGCTTACCTGCCTTAGATCGCCAAGGCCGTCCAAAAATGTTTTACGGTCAACGCATTCACGACAAATGCTACCGTCGCCCACACTTTGACGCAGGTCAATTCGTGGAAACATGGGACGATGAAAACGCGCGCAAAGGTTACTGCTTATACAAAGTGGGTTGTAAAGGCCCGACCACTTACAACGCCTGTTCAACTGTGCGTTGGAATGAAGGCGTATCGTTCCCTATCGGCTCTGGTCACGGCTGTATCGGCTGTTCTGAAGATGGTTTCTGGGATAAAGGTTCATTCTATGACCGCATTACCGATATGACGCATTACTTCGGCGACCAACCAAGTGGCGTGAAACAATTTGGCGTAGAAGCCAATGCCGATACCGTAGGCATGGCGGCTGCGGGTGTCGTGGGTGGTTCGATTGTCGCCCATATCGCCGCGAGCGCAATTCATCGCGCGCGTAAAAATCCTGATAAAAATGAGCAGCCTGCTGAGACACAAGGGAGCAATGATTAATGAGCGTCATCCAAACGCCTAACGGTTTTTCTTTAGACGATAGCGGTCAGCGCGTGGTAGTCGATCCGGTGACACGGATCGAAGGTCACATGCGTTGTGAAGTGAATTTAGACGAAAACAATGTGATTCGTAACGCGGTGTCTACTGGCACAATGTGGCGCGGTTTAGAAGTGATTTTAAAAGGCCGTGATCCGCGTGATGCGTGGGCATTCTGTGAGCGGATTTGCGGTGTGTGTACCGGTACTCACGCTTTGGTGTCTGTGCGTGCGGTCGAAGATGCAGCCGGTATTAAAATCCCTGAAAATGCAAATATTATCCGTAACTTAATGCAATTGTGCTTATACGCACATGACCATTTAGTGCATTTTTATCATTTGCATGCCTTGGATTGGGTAGACGTGGTTAGCGCGTTAAAAGCTGATCCGGCTGCCACTTCAGCTTTAGCGCAAAGCATTTCAACTTGGCCTTTATCCTCACCAGGTTATTTCCGCGATATTCAAAACCGTTTAAAAGCGTTCGTTGAATCCGGTCAATTAGGCCCGTTCATGAATGGTTACTGGGGTAATCCCGCTTATAAATTACCGCCTGAAGCCAACTTGATGGCGGTGGCGCATTATTTAGAAGCTTTAGATTTCCAAAAAGAAATCGTTAAAATTCACACCATTTTCGGCGGCAAAAACCCACACCCTAACTGGTTAGTGGGCGGCATGCCATGTTCTATCAACTTAGATAATACCGGCGCAGTCGGGGCGATCAATATGGAACGCCTCAACATGGTGAGCAGCAT
>QKBZ01000411.1 GCA_003245895.1 Beggiatoa sp. | reverse complement strand
GTATTCAGAAAGGTCAATATGAGTAACACCCTCAGTCAATAACTGTTTAATCTTTTTATCTTCAACCTGAATATTTAAAAACTCTTTCCAGCTATCAAAAAATCCAAACAGTGCATAAGTAGCATAAGTTTTTCCCGTGTTATTTGTGCCACAAATAATCGTCAAATCCCCCAGCGTAAACTCTGCTTGTTTTAACGCACCTATATTCTTTAAGCTAACTTTCATACACCATTAACCATTTAATTTATAAAAATGTGTAAAGCAAAAATATTACCGCCCCGCCGCCCGTCTCAACCCTTCCTGATAATACGACAACGCCTGCGCCTGAACCTGCTGCTGCACATAATAATCCCCCAACGCCTTACACACTGCCGCACTAGGCGAACGCTGATAACTCTGCGTCAACCAATGCAACGCCGATTCATACGCCTGTTGCTGCAAATACACCTCGCCTAACACGCGCATTAACACTGCATCGCCGCTGTGAATTTTTAACCACGCGCTTAACTGCTGTGCCACTTGCTGCGCTGAGCTTAATTGCAACAAACCATATTCTTGCACCAACTGGCTATCCCAATGCTGATTTAAAGCAGCGCGTAACAAGGCTTCCGCTTGCTCACTATCGCCACTGGCACGTAAATGCTGCACATAAGGCAATAAAACGGCTGGCTGAGTATGCAACTCGCTAGGCACTTGCGCCCATAACGCGGCGATTTGATCCGGTTCACTGTGTTGTGCGGTCTGCAAACGGGCAGCCCATGCCTGTTGCTGCAATTGCTGTAAATAAGTTTCAGGAAAGGCTTTTTGTTTTCGCGCCGCTGGTAAATGCTCTAACACATCCGCCCACGCTGCTTCCTGCACTAACAGCTTAATTAACAACTTTAAAGCCGGTGTTAAATCGGGATCATGACGATAAGCAATGCGAGCATTCGATAAAGCATGCCCCATTTGTCCCTGCGTTGCATACCACTGCACCGCACACAGCGATAATAAAGCTTGCTCTCGCGTTTCTAACGTAGGCGTTAAATGCGCCAAACAGGCTTCCATCTGCGCCCAATCTTGGCGCATCGCCGCAGCATGGGCAGCGGTTAAAGTAGCAAAAGCAGGCGCATGCGGTAAACACGGTGCCAGTATCTGCTCAGCCGCCAGCCAATCTTGCCGGATAAATGCCCACGCCGCTTGCTGTAACACCTGCTGCACACGCTGAGGCGACCACGGATGTTGCAAGATAAACCATTGTCGGCGCAGCCAACGTATTAACGCCCACAGCCAAAGACTTAAACCGGCTGACAAACCCAGCAACAACAGTGCAGCCGCTAAGCTGGTTTCAAGTTGCCAATGTCCGCGCCCGATGATGATAAACCCCGCATCCGCTTGCGCAAACAAAGTAAAGGCCACGCCCAGCGCGATCACGGTGAAGACACTGATTAAAGCTTTCACGCTGATATTACTCCGCTGGGGCTGTGAGGGCGTTTAACTGCACAGATAAAGCAGTTAAAGCGGGTAGTTCGGCTTGAAAAGGAAAGCTTGCAAGCTGGCTTAACTGCTGTTGCAACTCATGCACAGCAGGGGTATGGCGTGAGTAATAGCGACTTAACCACTGTTGCACCGACTGAATGGCAACCGGTAAAGCGGTTACTTGACGCTGAACTAACAAACCGCGCACCGTTTCCAGTTTCAAGCGCAACATAGTGGCAACTTGCTGTTGCTGCTCTGGTGTCAGCAAACCTAAATCACGCTCATCGACATAACGCACTTGCACTAAGTCACTGACGGCAAACCATGCCTGCTGCAACACATTAGCTGCCGCTGGCGTTTCGACCTCGGCAGGCTGTTGGCGTGTCGAAGCTAAAGGCCAGTCAGGAATGTTTAACACGGCTTCAGATAATTGCTGTGACCACGTTGCCCATTGTGCCTTAGGCAATGCTTTTAACTGCGTTAAAGCTGTATTTACTGTGTCTAACAAAGGCAACACAGTCGGCTCTTGCAGACGTTGTAAGCGTTGTGCCATCAGCGTTAAGGTGGTTTGCGTGCTTTCTGCATCGTGTAATAGCAACCATTGCTGTTCCGCAATCGCGCCTAAATAACGAACTTCCGCCAGCGTCCAATCGCTATCATTGCGCGGCTGACTCGCCACTTGTTGCAAGCGCAACTGTAAATCGCGATTTTGCTGTTGTAATTGTTGTAAGTCGCTAGCCTGTTGCTGCTGTGCTAGCTGCTGTTGCTGTAACTGCTGCGTTAGCGTGCTGAGTTGTTCAGTTAAGGGCTGCAAACTGCTGCGGGTGTGGCGTTGTAATTCCGTTAAAGCCTGCCACAGTTGATAACTGATAAACACGCTTAAACTGCATACAATCACTAGGCTTAAAAAGAGGAACCGACCCCGCCGAGTACGAGACGGCGGCGAAGTATCGGTATGGGATTCTATTGCATCACTTGGGATTGTGTCTTGAGTTGTCGCCATCTTAAAATTGCATCAAATAAACCTTCGTCACAGGCTGCGTCAGCCACTAAGGTTTCTGCTTGTACGCCTAAAACATGCGCTTCGGCTAACACCCGCTCGCTCATTAAAACCAGCGGCATTTGGCGTAACCACGGCTGCCCATCTAACATGTTATACAAATTCTGCAAGCCTTCCCGACTGGTGACAATCGCTAAGTCAGGTTGTTGCTGCTGAATCCAGTCTGGTGCAGTCGGTTGAACACGACGATACACATTAATATAAGTAATATCTGCCCCGCGCTGGCGCAGACTTTCTGCCAACAACTCGCGCCCACCTTCACCGCGAAAAATCACAATGCGTTTGCCACGCACTTGATCGGCTTGTAATTCTGGCGCGCTTAACAATGCCTCAGTATTGTATGGCTGCGCGCCACATAACACCGGCAATTGCCAATTTTGGGTTAAATAATCCATCGTTTTTTTGCCCACAGTGACAATTGTCAACTGGGCAGGCCATTGCTTTTGCGTGTTCATTAACACTGGCATGGCTTTTTGCACGGCATTGACACTAATAAAAATCGCAAAATCAAAGCGATCTAACTCATTAGCACATGCTTGCAAGGTTGCATTTTGTTCGATGTCAACAATTTCAATCGTCGGTAAACGCCACGGCTCACCGCCAGCTTCTTGAATCATTCGGCACAAACTGTCCGCTTGATGTGTTGGTCGTGTCACCAACACTTTAACGCCTGTTAAAGCGGTCATGATAATTTGTCTCTTATTGTTTTATTTAGGAGTTACGCAGTCGCATTCTTGTAGGATGGGCTTCCTTCGTCAGCCCATCCTACAATGCTCAGGTGTTACGCATCGATGTTGCGTACACTAACTGTCTATATAAGTTTGCCAAGCACAAAGCCTCGGTTGCTATGCGGCAAACTTATGCAAAAAGCTTATTCAGTCGCTTGAGTAGAGCCATTGCTCCCTTCGCCTTCTTGCTCAGACGCTGCGGCAGCACGCTCCGCCATAATTTGCTGATAACGGGTTAAATAATCCGCAAATTCAGCGCGAACACTGTCTTTTTCCCGCATCTTAGCACTTAAAATCAGCTTTTGCTTTTGAATCCGTTGGCTCACTTCGATAATATCTTGGCGAATTTTTGTCTTTTGCTCCGCGCTTAAGTGACGGCTGGACTCCACTTCTAAACTGTTTTTCAAGTCGCCTAAGTTCTTTTCCGTGTTGGAAATAAAGTTACCGATACGCTCAATAGACAAGTCGATATTGTTTAAACGCGCTTCTAAGGTCGTTTGAATATCGTCTTCACTACCGAATAAGTCTAATAACTTTTGATCCTCGGCTTCTTTCTCTTGGCGGCGTTTTTCCGCTGCTTTTTCTTCCGCAGCCGCACGGCGTTCCGCTTCTAGTTCTTCAGAGGTTTTCGCCCGCTTGACTTCTTCCACCTTCACTGCACGGTCATTGAATTCAGCATGTTCTTTCTGGCTGTATTCAGGTGGCACTACATTGCCACACTCTGTTCCACCGTATTGATTTGTCCAGCATTTGATGCCTTGCGCTTGTGCGGCTGGCACACTAACACCGATGACAATGGCACAGACCCAACTAAATTTCCAAATTGTGTTTACGTTCATTGTACTTTACATCTCCTCGTTCACATACGTGCTAAAAACAGCATGGACGTTCTTTGACTTCAGATCAAGTTAAGGCGATTTTGTAGGTCGGATAAGGCGTAGCCGTCATCCGACATCGGGTGCTTGAAGCTTGATCCAAACCACAAGCGGCGGATGGCGGCTCACGCCTTATCCGACCTGTTATAACCCAGTCAATAGCCAAAATAAAAAGAAAACACTCGGCAATAGGTACACGAAAACTTCCACTTTGAAAAAATGCTTTTTTCATCGGAGTATTTCGTGTTGTCATTTTGTTACATGAACAAAA
>QKBZ01000122.1 GCA_003245895.1 Beggiatoa sp. | reverse complement strand
ATTTATCTTCTGATTGTGTGGCTTGTACTCTTGGTGTTTTGTCATGTAGGAATACAGGAGCCTGCTTAGAACTTGCGACTAATAAGCCATTTTTATCAATTATGAAAGAAATACTTTTTTCTTGGTGTTGGATTTGTGCTAAATAATCATTTAAATGATTTAAATAAAGCTGATGACTAATGATACCTAACCAATGTTTATTTTTATCATAAATACTTTGGCTGGCGGTTAATACTAAGGAATTTTCTAAACCAAATTGTAACTGAAGTGGCGACCAGCCTGAAGCAGGCGCACTGGCCATTGCGCTTTGATACCATGACTGCTGCTCAGGAATAAAATTT
Organism: Beggiatoa sp.; assembly: GCA_003245895.1. GTDB lineage: Bacteria > Pseudomonadota > Gammaproteobacteria > Beggiatoales > Beggiatoaceae > SZUA-411. The sequence continues at coordinate 15,852 of QKBZ01000122.1, read as the reverse complement.
TGTGCTGTTCGTAATAAGACGTGTGTGTCTTCGCCATTTGAAAGTTGATAAATAGATAACTGATGATTAATAGTTGGGTTATATTTAAGTAATGATAAAATATTTTGATTGTATTGCTCACGTTGCACGCCAATAAAATTATTTTGACTATCTAAAAGGCTTGCACTGTCGATGTTGGGATATAAGGATAAGGTTTTTATAAATAAATTCTTATAATATTCACTGTCTTTATAATGATTATCATCTGATGCAGTAATATAAGAAAAGTGATTATTTAATTTATTGGGTAATCTCAGGTATGTATCTAAATATTGATTAACACTTTTAAGCGTGGTTTGTTGTTGATTATTAATAATAGTGTTAATACTTTTACTGATGCTGGCAAAATAAATAATAATGATGATAGCACCAAAAAAAAACAACTGTAAGATAAAAGGTGTGATAATCGCGCTGTAAAGAGATTTAGGTTTAATTAACCAATGATTGATGTGTTTCATTTTCATGTAAATAACGCTATTTCAAAGTGAGGATGTGATAAAGTTTTGTATTTCAAATCATCTTATTGCTATTTTTTATAAACATAGCGATATTTAAAGTACAGTTTAGTTAACTGGTTCAGAAATTGCTGAACATGACCAACAAACTGAGCTATTTTGGAGTTTATCAATGAGTGAATTGCGCCCTTTATCACCCCATGCTGTCGTAGAACAATGTATTACTAGCATGGAGAAATCCTTAGAGTTGGAGTTAAATACTGCCAGAGTCCGTTTTATTGATAATTTAAAGCGTAATGTCGTTGATACCATTACTTATGAAACGCGAGAACTGGTCAAACGTGAATACTTATGGCAAATGATGATGCGACTGCGTCAAGATATTGAATCAGCAGCAACGGCACAAGATTTATACCAACACGCTGTAGAACGGGTAGCAGCCAAACGACGTGAGCTATTAGCACTCCAGTTAGCTTATGTGGGTAAAGATACAGGAAAACTGGTTGCACGCTTATTACAAGAGGAGGAGGTGCGTGCGCGTTTGGAGTTCCTCGAAATTTTAAAAGCCATCACCGTTCGCCTTGAGCAATGCAAACGTGCCGTTGAACTGTGGCATCAACAGCAAAATACCACCACAACCCCTTAATATCTAGTTATATTCTCCCAACACCACATCGCAACGCGTATCAAGCGGCATCACACTGCCCACATCCCCTATTCCCCCGAAACACTCGCCTCGCTGTCCTTTCTCTTGGCACTATCAGCCGTTTTACATTTTTGCACTGCGCAAAAATTGCGTACACTAAGCACAACTAACTGAAGTGTTGCGTAACGTATCCGAGATCAGCAAGCCATTTACAGCGGCAGGACAGGTTGTGTGTAACACACTTCAGTGACAGCAAGCATGTTTTATTTTAAAAGGCCATTTCATGGAAATTGACTTATATCGCTTATTTGTAAATAGTCCCGCCCTCGTTATTTTCATGGCCATCGGCTTTGGTTATTTATTAGGTAATGTGCGCATTTATGGTTTTCAAGTTGGTGCCACAGGTGGTGTGTTAATCAGTGCATTAGGCTTTGGGTATTTAGGCTTTGAGCACTCTCCTTTATTAGAAACCATTGGTTTTACGCTATTTATTTATTCTGTGGGTTTACAAGCAGGGCCTAGTTTTTTTAGCGTATTAATGGATGACGGACGGCGTTACATTTTATTGGCTATCGTTGTGGTCAGCACCGGTTTTTTAACCGCAAAAGGCTTAACCTATTTATTTCATGTTGATAATGGTTTTGCAGCGGGTTTATTTGCCGGTTCTTTAACCAGTACACCAACCTTAGTCGGCGCACAAAATGCGGTACAAACCAGCTTAATGCAAATGCCGGAAGGTTTATCTAAAGAGTTGATTACTCAACATATTAGTATTGGTTATGCCTTAACCTATATTTTTGGTGTTGCAGGCTTAATGGCCTTAGTTAAGTTAATGCCTGCGGTGTTAAAAATTGACTTAGCAGAAGAAGCTAACCGAATTGCTAAACAACGGGGTTATGACAATTATCGTCCTTTGCAGTCCAGCACCACCTTGCCCATTATTCGCGCCTATCGTATTGAAGATGAAAGGTTAGTTGGTCAGTCTTTAGATGAGCTGAGCAAAGCGGGTCGCATGGATCGTGCCTTATATAAAATCAAACGCGGCAACCAATTAATTGATCCTTATGGTGATTTTGAATTACAGCTAGGCGATAAATTAGCTTTACTCGCCTCGCCAGCACAACATGCAGCGATTCATAAGGAAAGTTATAAATTATCAGAAGTGCTAGACGATGATTTATTAGGCCATGTGATTGATGCTGAAGAAATTGTCATTACTACCGATGTGTTAGCGGGTAAACGTATCTCTGAAGTCGAGCGTTTTATCACCATTGAACACCGTTGTTTTATTTCCGGTTTAAGCCGTTCTCACATTGAATTACCACTGCATGCAAACACCTTATTACAAAAAGGTGATGTGTTGCGCGTCACAGGTGAACGCAGCTTTTTAGAGAAATTAGCAGGACAAATTGGCCCACTTGAAACCAAAGTACAAGAAACCGATTTAGTCACCTTTGCTTTTGGTATTTCCGCTGGTTTGGTTCTCGGTCAATTGCAGTTAAAAATCGGTAATTTTGAGCTGGGCTTAGGCAGTGCAGGTGGTTTATTAATCGCCGGTATTTTAATCAGTTTCTTCCGTTCTCGACATCCCACTTTTGGTCGTGTGCCTCCTGCGGCGCGTTATGTCATTATGGAATTAGGCTTGATGTTGTTTATGGTGAATATCGGTTTAAAAGCCGGTGCAGGTATTGTCGATGCCTTGATGTCAGTGGGTAGCAGCGTGATTTTAATCGGTATTTTCGTCACGCTGATTCCGGTCATCGTCGGTTATACCTTCGGCTTTTATGTCTTAAAGTTAAACCCTGCCTTATTATTAGGCTCTTTAACCGGTGCCATGACCAGTACCCCTGCACTTGGTGTGGTACAAAAAGCGGTTAACAGTTCCGTACCCGCTTTGGGCTATGCAGGGACTTATACCTTTGCCAATGTATTGTCCATGATGGCAGGCATGTTAATGGTGGTGTTATAAAGTGGATTGGCAACAACTGGCGGCGGATTTTCATTGGCTGTTACAGTCACCGCCTTTATTGCAGATTCCCAGTCAATGGCAATTGCCGCCAGCGTTAATACAGCAAGCCCCTGAACTGTGGTCAGCCGTGTATCAACAAGCACCCGCGTTAGCTAAGCGTGTCGATGCCAAAACGTATCGCCGTTTAGGGCATTATTACGAAGCCTTATGGCAAACACTGTTGCAACATCATGCGCGTTATCAGTTAATAGCGGCAAATGTGCCCATTCGTGATGCACAACGCACTTTAGGCGAATTAGATTTAATCGTTTGGGATCGTCACAATGCACAATATGAACATTGGGAACTGGCAGTTAAATTTTATTTAGGTGTCGGCGCAGACACTACAGCTTTAAGTGCTTGGTTTGGCGTTAATCCAGAGGATAGGTTGCAAGACAAATGGCAACGCTTAACACAGCATCAATTGCCTTTATTGCAACGCCCTGAAACACAAACAGTATTAGCAAAACAAGCTTGGTCAGTGACACAGCAACGCTTAGTTTTACAAGGACGTTTATTTTATCCTTTGGGGCAAGCCGTCGCATCGCCAACCGGTGTACATGAACAACACGGGCAAGGTTTTTGGTGTGAGTTATCGCAATTTGCCCGCTATTTTGCCGCCTTTCCCGCTGATTGGTTTGTATTGGCAAAACCATATTGGCTGGCGAGCTTAACGCCGGAAACCCTTTTGCCTGCCTTAAGTTATGATGAATTGCTTGCGCAATTGGAACAACATACACGGCCTGTTTGTGTCGCGGGTATCTGGCAAGGTCAAGAACAAGTGCGGGGTTTTATTGTGCCGGAAACATGGCGCACGAAAGTCGAATCAATGTTGTAGGGCGGATAAGGCGACAGCCGTCATCCGCCGCAAACGCTAGAAATCAGTCTGAAATTAGCTCATGTATCTTCTTTCCATACAGAAAACTGACCGATATACCGTATCCTAACCATGTCGGATGACGGCTATCGCCTTATCCGATCTACAAGACCTTATATCAACCGAATTCATCCCAATGGGATCAACAACCTTTCTATTTCCTAGGAGTCAATAAATGAGTTTGATCAACACCGTCTTTTTAGTGCTATTAGGCATGATGGCAGCATCAGTCTTTTTACAAGCGCAATGGCCACAATTAAAACCATTTTTGCATAAATTGACTGACTATCAAGGCACGTTAGGTGTTGCAGGTGTGGTGTGGAGTGCAGCGTGGTTTATCGTGCTGTTAATACAAGTGGGCTATGTCTTTATTAGCACTTTGTTTTATGTTGCCTGTATCGCGGTGTTATTAGGCTTAGGCTTGGTATTAGGCGGGCAGAACTTCAATCAATGGTTAGGCGAATCACAACAGCAACGTGTACAACAATGGCGGGAGCGCTTATTACCACATCAAACCGGTTTAGGTTTGGCAGCATTGGCCTTAGGTGCTTTGCAATTACTGTGGATGGTTTTTTAACGGCGAGTTATAGCAGCGCGGGGAAGGCAGGAACGTGCAAGCAACAGACTTGCACGTTAGCGATGTAAATTTTTCATTAGGCAATCAAAATACCTTCTCGCGGCTGGGGCGCAGTATCTAATTCATCATAGGAGTTATAGCCCGCCATCCATGACTCATATTGGAAACTACCAAATGGATAAGGATTTTCGTTGCGTTTTTTCCCATGTTCATGAGCCTCTCGGCCTTTAAAAAAGATAGAGTCAAACATAATCTTTACCTCAATCTAATAATGTTACGCACTGGATTTGTTCACCGTACTAGACGGCTTGAAACAACATAGCTAAAGCACTATTGCAACGTGTTTTAAACTCACAATAAGGCTTATCTTATTACTTAATATTAGACACATTAAGCATTTTTGCTGATGAAAGTTTATTAATGGTAGTAGCACTTTCGTCAACGGAAATTTAATGCAATGAAAACAGACGAGAGTCTATTTGTTTTCAAATGCGCTTTGTCTTAGCTAATAACTTTTACTTATGCCACAGTCATAAGCTTGTTATATAAGGTTTTTACCAAGCAACCTAAAATGTATACCAATGTTTACAAAGTGCTAAAAAAACACCTAATTTAAACATTAAGTCGCTATACAGTCAGCTTGTAAGTTGTCTCTTTAAATGTTGCAATTAATCAGCCATATTGACTATTAGTTGCAAATTTATTGGCTATTAATGCGTAATGATTTTGACTACATTAATTCAGTCAAACATAAACACTATTAATAAGCAAAAAAGGGGAAGATAGCCGCCATAAGACAAACATCAAACCTGATGCTTGAAGAAGAAGTGCTGTCTCTAAAACCCTAATAAGTTACGCTTTTTAGCACGGTGTTAACCAACGTTGCGGGTTAACACCGTTATTCTCATACGCTATCAGCCCAGAAATGACTAACAGGCAACGCTACACATCACATCTGGGGTCATGCGCTTTGGGATATAGCTGGCTTTTTCCCGTGCCATGTTTAAGTGCAAAGTATTGGAAATTAACCAATTTAAAGCCATAGGTTTACGTGTTGATTTAAAACGGGGTGAATGCCACCGAGACAAGACTAAGCTGCGCACTTCGCTTGGTAAATAATGTAAGCGTGCGCGTAAATGGCGCCAGTAGCGGGCTTGTTCTGCACGTTGTGCGGGGTCTTCGCTTGCAAATTTTTCAAACATCATGGTGTGTTACCTCAAAATACTAATACGTTTGTTTGACAAACCGACAGCAAATGCCATGCCGTTTTTGCTGCTGCGCAGCATGACGAGTCATGCTCCTTCCACCATTATGTTTGGTCATCTACACATGAAAAACTAAAAGCTGCTTTTTCATGTGCTTATCTGTTGTGCCGCAGTCGGTGAATCAAGTTTTATGATCTAATTGTTAAGCAGTATAGCGCTTTTTATAGAATTTGTGATGCGCTGCACAAAATTAAAGCAAAAAATTTGCTTTTTTACCACAAAAAAATATCCTTGGTAATACTAAGAATATTAAAAGCTTAGTTTAAAGCCTGTGCTAAAAGGTTGAAATCCACAACAAGTGTTGTATATCAACCACGAAATGACGACAGTTTATTGTCATTTTGTCCTATAATTGAGACAATCCTACCCACGATGTGAGGCATTATGGAAACTTTGTCGTTAAATTCGGCTGTAAATACTGAATATCAGCAACTGCTGCAAAGCACTTTTTTAGCCAGTCTGGCAGCCAATACGCGACGGGTTTACCGCTCAGCACTGCGCTCTTGCGCCCGCGAAGGCTTAAATCTGCCTGCAACACCGTTAGCCATTAAACAGTATTTAGAACAGGCTAAAGTGTGGCGCAAAGTCGCTGCGGGGCAGTGGGTACGCACGGAACAAGCGTGTAGCATTGCCACCTTACAAACCCATTTAGCCGCCTTAGCTGCTGCACATATTTTCATGGGCTTGCCGAATCCGTGCCAAGATTTATTGGTGAAAAGTACCTTTAAATTACTGAAAAAACAGAGAGGTTGTGCACAACAAGTCGCGCAACCCTTAACCCAAGAACGGGTGCTGCATTTGCTCCGTTTGGCGTTAGATAATCCCAATACAGTACAAGCGCAGCGCGATGCCACTTTATTGTTAATTGGTTATACCGGTGCTTTTCGGCGTGCAGAGCTAATGGCCTTGACGCTTGAGGATTTGCAGTTCAATACAGAAGGTGTGATTATTCAAATTCGCCGCTCTAAAACCGATCAAACCGGTCAAGGGCGACAAATCGCAATTCCTTACGGGCGTGGTGAGGTATGTCCTGTTTCATTTTTGCAACAGTGGTTACATATTGCGCAAATTTTAGAAGGTGCAGTGTTTCGGCGAGTGTATCGCAATGGTCAAGTGGGGGCAGCCTTAAGCGCGCATGGTTTTAACCTGCGTTTAAAACAGTTGGCTGCCCGCGCAGGCTGGGATCAACGTCTGATTTCAGCCCACAGTTTACGTGCAGGATTTTGCACCAGTGCAGCGCAGCAAGGTGTAGAATCGTGGAAAATTCGGCAACAAACAGGGCATCGTTCTGAACTCATGTTAATGCGTTATATTCGAGATGCCCGCTTGTTTGTGGATAATCCTGCGGCCAATATGTGGTAAAACTCAATGATTTACGCAAGATGAGGGCTAATATTTAGCAAGCAATGGGTGTAATTCCCATTTTGCGCCCTCGTCCCAATCTTCCTCATCATCTTCCCAATCATCATCATCTCGCCAGTCAGTTTCTTGAAACATATCTTCAATCAAGGTTAACGCCTCGCGGCGATCTAAAGTTTCTAAACTGCCACAATGATATAAGTAGGCAATGTGTCCTTGTTGGACTTGTAAAATTAATTCACTGTATTCGTCATTACGTTCTTTAAAATGTAATTCACCATGTTGTTGCACTGCCTGCTCTAATGCAGCTAATAAGGCTTCAGCATTATGAAAATCTACACTCAGTTGATTAAAAAAAGCGTATAAATGCAGCGGCAATGGCTGTGACATAAAAAGACCTCCTCCTTAAGTTGAATTACGACCTATGATACGAGGCGTTTATTGCAGTTCTATGCCAAGTTGATGAATTTTTGTTTCCATTGCCAGCCTGCGTTTATTCAGTTATCACACTGACAATTGCATCTAACCTAAAGATAAAAAATAAGGCAGCCATGCGCTTAATACAATCGCACTTAACACAGAATCGGTAATAATGATTAATTGATGACGTTTTCGCTCTTTTTGTGCGGCATCTGACATTAATACCCGACTCATGAATGCATCAAATAATAAAACGGCCATCACCAAGGGGGCTAACACCACTGGTAACACAATGGTTACAATTGCCCAGCCTTGATATAACATCGGCGTGCCAATGCTGGGGATGAAACAAATTAACACACCAACACACAGCATAAGCAGGATGCGCAGCGGGCCATATTGTCGTAAAAAGTGTAAAACGTGTAGTTTTATCGGTAGATAGAAGCGCATGTTGTATTCCTAAGGTCATGATTTCAAGTTTTTGATTATTAGCAAAATAAGTGACAAATCTAAGGCTATTTTTTAGCACTCGCAACACTGCGTAACATTCTTTTTTTTTGCTAAACTTAAAATTTTAGACAATTGATGAACTTTTCTGTAATAAGCTGTGTTAAGCATAACATGCGCTTGTTTGAGCAGAGCGGATAAGGCGTTAGCCGTCATCCGTCGTTAACAACAGAAAACGGTTTAATTATTGCTGGTCGCTACCAGATAAGTGTTTAGTCATTTTGCGGTAGCCTGTTTTATCTTCTAGCCTTTAAGATAAGGAATGCGCTGAGCAACATTGCAAATTATGTTACAGTGCATGCTGATATGGATTTGCAGTGTGTTGCTTTAACATAGTGTTAGCAGGCACATACAGAAACAAAAGGGTTTGTGGAGGGATGTTGCTAACATGGGTGCGCATTGGGCTAACCAAAATAAGGATATTATGGCTGTTAACCAGAGTGACGTAACAACAATGAAAACTGAACATGCCAGCGCATTGTCATCACAGGAGGCATAGAGCACTATGCGATGGAATCTAAAAACTAAATTAATTATGCCCACCTTCTTAGCAATGAGTTTAGGCATTGCGTGTATCACTTACTTAGCTTATTCGTCTGCATTAAGCTTAGTCAGCTTAGAAATTAATCGTAAAATTGAGCAAGTGAATGGTTTACTACACCACACGATCAATATGTGGCTTTCACACTTTATTGTAGAAATCCAAGACTATGCAGAAAATCCTTTATTTAAAGAAGTATTAAGAAGTAAGCCTAACGAAATTCAAAAAGAACAAGCCAATCATTTATTAAGAAATATTACTGAACAACAATTTTATTTAAAAAATGTAACTTTGTTAGATGCACAAGGTGTAGTGCGTTTTATGTCTGATGAAAAAGAGTTAGGTGTGAGCTATCAAAACCATGCCTTCTTTCAAACCGCTATGCACAGCACAGACATCGTGGTGTCTGAGTCCAGAGAACACCATGTTTTTCATACCAAAGGTATTTTTTTCGCACAGTCAATACGTTATCAAGATTCTGTGGTCGGCGTGTTAGCTGCGTTTATAGAGCTAGATGATTTAGCCAAATTATTTATTGACCCTCTCGACTTAGGCAATTTAGGTTATGCTTTTATATTAGACCAAGAAGGTATGATGATTGGGCATCCTGACCCTAAATTGCGACAAACTAATGTTAGGCAGTTTTCATTTGGCAATGACATGATAAATAATGGCGTTGGCTTTTTTGAATATACCTACAACAATAAAACCACCATTTCCTTTTTATCTGAACTCCGGCGCACAAATTGGACGATTGGTGTGCGTTTAGATAAAACAGAAGCCTTTAATGAAGTCGAAAAATTACGCAATATTATTATTGCTATTGGTATTATATTAACCATTATTGTAGCGATTGCGTTATTTTATACAGCAAGCAAGCTATTAGTGCCTGTTAAAGCTATTCAATATCACTTAACTAAATTAGCGGAAGGTAATCCGCTGATTGACGAATCGATTGAATATAATGGTCATGATGAAATTGCAGATGTAGTCAATGCTACTCAGCGATTAAAACAAAGCATGAATAAAACCATTAACATTGCGGATGAAATTGCAAAAGGTAATTATGCATTAAAAGTTAATGCCTCTCAGGACACTGACTTATTAAATAAAGCCATTGCCAATATGACCGATAATTTAATGAACATGACGCAACACACGCAACAGCAAGACTGGCTAAAAACCGGCCAAACCTTGCTGGCGGAGCAAATGAGTGGCGATCAATCATTAGAAAAACTCAGCACCAATATCATCAATTTCTTAACTGAATATCTGCAAGCAGAAGTCGGCGCATTTTACTTATTTAATAATTCTGGGGCAGAAGCTTTATTGATTCGCAGTGCTGCCCACGCTTGTGTGTTAACAGATAACATCCCCGACAGCTTTGGGCTGCAAGATGGTGTGATTGGACATTTACTGCGCGACCCGAAAACCATCATTTTAAAAGACACACCACCGGAATATTTGCAGATTAAAAGCGGCTTAGGTCAATGTGAACCGCATACCATTTTGATCATGCCGGTTTTATATGAGAATAAACTCAAAGGCGCGATAGAGTTAGCCACCTTGAAACCGTTTGATGAGTTGCAGCAAGAGTATTTACATTTGGTCATGCCAAGCATTGCCATTACCTTACACTCTGCCAGTGCGCGCGATCACACGCAAAACTTGTTAGCGCAAATGCAAACGCAAGCCGAAGAATTGCAAAGTCAGGCCGAGGAATTGCGGGTGCAGCAGGAAGAGTTGCAGCAAGCAAATGAGATTTTGCAAGCGCGGCAAAAACCGGCGGCGGCGAAGGTGTGAGGTTTTATCTGAACTAGAATTCACAGAATTTAAGAATTTTCAAAATTACAAATAATTGTTTCTCGTTCCCACCATTTTGGTGGGAATGCATGCCGCGTCGCTCCAGCGGCGCGAATCAGGCTCCAACGATAGTTTGTTTATATGACTAAACGTGCCGCAGGAGCGACGCAGCATGCATTCCCATCGGGACGATGGGAACGAGAATTGGCTCACTCTTTGCTCATATTATGACATCCCGCCGTGTGTACATCCGGCCTTACAGTCTTTTGCTGAACAGTGTTCAAAATCCAACACTGTTAACCGAACATTGAGGTAATGCTATGAACTTACGACATTATGTACTGGGTTTCACTTTATTATTAGGCAGCAGCGTCAACGCATGGGCAAACGATGTGTTGCACTGTGAAGCACGTGGACAACAGCGCGTTGAATGTGCCGCCAACATTGCCGAGCAAGATGTAGTGATGTTACAGCGAGAATGGGGGCAAAACGCCTGTCGCTACCGTGAAAACTGGGGCTATTACCCCGCTGGCGTTTGGGTGCGCGATGGTTGCCAAGCCACGTTCATGATTCAACACCGTGAGCGCAATGACAATGCAGCGGTGAGAAATCAACCGCGTCAAGTGCAAGGCTCGCCAGAAGTGGTGCGTGACAACAATAGCTATTATCGCAACCGACAAGATCAAGATAATAACAATCGCCGTCACGATGATGACGATAACGATTCACACCGCAACCGTCACCACAAACACGCGGATCAAGCCAATGTGTACCGTGACTATCCTAATACACAATATGATGAACGAGATCGCTACGACCAGCGTTATGATAATGACCGCTATCAACACGATAACAACGACTATCAACAACGCCGTTGGCAAGAACCTAATTACACGCAAAACAGAGGACAAGCCTTGCGCAATGGGCAAAGTTGTTTAAGTGCTAGCCCTTCTAATGATTTCAGTCAAAGCGGGCGCGTATTCGCCAGCAATTGTCAAAATGGCGGTGATCGCTGGCAGTTTACCCAAGGCCGCTTACAACACCAAAGCGGACAATGCTTAGCCCTTGCCAGTTACGGCAAACACGCACAAGCCCCGCGCGTGGTGCTAGCCCCTTGCGCAGCCGTGGCAGAACAGCAATGGACGTGGTTTGGTCAACTGTTGCAAAACTCGCAAGGTTATTGCCTTGGTGCCAGTGGCAAGCGCAACGGTCAGCATGTATTTTTAACCCCTTGCAACCAAACAGACAGTTTGCGCTGGTATTGGGATTAATTGCCCGTGATAATGAGGCGTGTTAAACCGCGCCTCATTCGTTTTCTAACTGTTTTATGTCTCAACAACCGCAAGCCTTACCCTTATTGAAACTGCGCTCTGATTTGCAGTTCACCCCGCAAAGCTACGGCGGCACGCCCTGTTATTTGCTAGAAGACCCGTTAAACGCGGCCTTTTTTCGCCTTGGCATCCCCGAATATCAGTTATTACAGCATTTAGACGGGCAAACCAGTTTAGAAAGCCTGTTAGAAGACCCTGAGCTTGAACTCAGTGCCGAGCAAATACAATTGCTTAGTCAATGGCTGATTCAACACCGTTTAGCCTATATTCACACCGAACGCGGTTGGCAATTATTTCAAGCCAAAACCGACTCTGCGCAAAAATTCGCCCGTTATTTCAACTGGTTATTTATTCGCGTGCCGTTAGGCAGTCCTGATCGCATTATCAGCCGATTATTGCCTTATTTGCGCGGCTTGCTGACGTGGCCTTTTTTTCTATTGTGGTTAATCGTCTGCATCAGCGGCGCGTGGCAAGTCGCCAGCCATCACGAACGGTTTATGCAAGCGGCGGATAGCGTGCTGGCGGTGAATAATTTAGGCTGGTTGTTGCTGGCGTGGATTGTGGTAAAAACCGTTCACGAGTTATTTCACGGTTTAGTGTGCAAACGCTATGGCGGCTATATTCATCAAGCCGGTATCTTATTGATTTTATTCGCACCGATTGGCGGTTATGTCAACGCCAGTTCAAGCTGGAAATTTACTTCGCGGTGGCAGCGCATGCACGTTTCCATCGCGGGCATGTATATCGAATTGTTTTTAGCCGGTTTAGCTGCGTGGGTGTGGGCGTATAGCGAAGCAGGCGAGATCAATTATTTAGCCTATAACATGGTATTAATCACCAGTCTCGCCACCGTGTTGTTTAACGCTAATCCGTTGATGCGTTTTGACGGTTATTATGTGTTAACCGATTTAGTCGATATTCCCAATTTATACACTTTAGGGCAAAAATACGTTGCTTATTTAAATCAACGCTATTTGCAAGGCCGAGCGGTGAATGATCCCGTTCGTGGTCAATCGCATGCGTGGTTTATTCGCGCTTATGGTTTAACCGCTTTGGTGTGGCGTTGGTTAGTGACCATTACTTTATTAGTGTTAGCACATTTGTTATGGCACGGTGCCGGTGTCGTGCTGGCAATCTTAGCGGCGGTGATTATGTTAGTGTTACCGCTGACCCGTTTTCTGCTCAATATTCACAAGCACCCACAACGAGGAGCGATTATGCGGCGCATGGCATTATTATTCGGCATCGGTGGTGCATTGGCAGCGGTGGTATTAACGCAAGTGTATTGGTCGCCGCAACTGTCCGCGCCTGCGATTGTCGATTACGCACAAGAAAGCGTGATGAGAGCCGATAGCGCGGGTTTTATTCGCAAAATTGCCGTGCAATCGGGACAAACGGTGCAAGAAGGCGATTTATTGTTAGTGTTGGATAATCCCAGCTTAGTCGCCGAACGCGATGATCTCGCCTTACAACTACATATTCACCGCCTGAAACAGCAGCAACATTTAAGCAATGAACAGCTAAGCGATTACCAAGCGGAAGCGGCAAAATTACAAGAATTGCAAGATAAATGGCGGGATTTAGCGCAACAAGTGCAGCATTTAAGCCTATACGCACCACATGCAGGCACGGTGCTGGCGCAAGGTTTAGACGACTGGCAAGGCCGTTATGTGGAACGCGGCACCGAATTGCTCAGCATTGCCGATGCCAGCCAGTATAAAGTCATGGTTTCCGTGGCACAGCAAGATATAGACAGCTTTCGCGCCCAAATCGGCACGCCGGTTACGGTGTATCGTGACAGCCAACCTTTGCAAGCCTTGCCTGCGGTGTTGTCGCAAGTGAAACCGAGTGCTAGCCAAGAGATTGTTTATCCGGCGTTGACGGCGTTAGGCGGTGGCAAGTTGGCTGTGCAACGTCGTTTAGCGCAAACAGATAGCACGAACCGTTTAAACGACAATGAACCGCAACAAGAATATGAACATTTACAACCGCGTTTTATGGCAGTAGTTGAGTTTAAGCCACTGCCTAGCGGTTTAGTCGCAGGCGAACCGGCTCAATTGTTATTAGCACAACCGAGCAGGAGCTTGTGGTATTCGCTGCGCTTGAGTGTGCAGCGGTATATTGAGGCGATTATTGCGCGTGGGGAACAAGCGACGAAGTAGGCTTTAAAAATCTGTTTCTAGCGTTATGTAGGGTGGAATAGCGCAGCGTATTCCACCGAAATCTCTGCAAATTGTCAAAATCGGCAAGTTATGCTAGCTCCCACGCGCTTTGCGTGGGAGCAAGTCTTGACGCGCCTGCGTCACGAATTTGTCTGCTCTCGTATCTAAAACACTCGACGCAGGCGCGTCGTGACTGCATTCCCACGCAAGGCGCATGGGAACGAGAAAAAAAACATTATTTCGCGGCCTTGTCCGCACAATCCACAACCAAAGGAATCCCCATGACTGCTGATAACCCGTTACGTCAATTAAACCGTTTAGGCCAAAGCGTATGGTTAGACTTTATCCAGCGCAGTTTGTTAGAAAATGGTGAGTTACAACGCATGATCGACGAAGTTGATTTAGCGGGCATGACTTCAAACCCTGCCATTTTTGAGCAAGCAATTGCCAAAACGAACGACTATGACGACATCATTAAGCAGTTAGCGCAACAAGGCAAAACCGCTGAGCAAATCTATCAACATATCAGCTTAAGCGATGTGCAAGCCGCCGCCGACATTTTCCGCCCTGTTTACGAGCGCACCCAAGGCCGTGACGGTTATGTCAGTTTAGAGGTGTCGCCACACTTAGCGCATGACACCGACGGCACGATTGCCGAGGCGCATGAATTATGGGCAGCCTTAGACCGCCCTAACGTGATGATCAAAGTACCAGCGACCTTAAACGGCTTGCCTGCGATTCAGCAATTGATCAGCGATGGCCTTAACGTCAACGTCACTTTGCTGTTTAGCGTTGCGCGTTATCACATGGTGGCAGAAGCCTATATTGCCGGTTTAGAAACCCGTTTAGCGCAACATAAACCGATTGATCACATTGCCTCTGTTGCCAGTTTCTTTATTAGCCGCACGGATACGCTCGTCGATAGCTTGCTGGATAAACTGGATAACGTCGCCGAATTACGCGGCAAAACGGCGGTGGCTTGTGCGCGTTTGGCCTACCACCATTACTGCGATTTATTACAAGGCGACCGCTGGCAAGCTTTGGCAAAAGCAGGCGCACAAAGTCAGCGTTTGTTATGGGCGAGCACAGGCACTAAAGACCCAAGCTATAGCCCTGTGAAATATGTTGATGAGTTAGTCGGCACTGAGACGGTAAACACCATGCCACCGAAAACCTTAGAAGCCTATTTAGAACACGGTCAGCCTAAGGTGTGCTTAAGCGACGACTTAGCCTATTTGCAAACCCTGCCAGAACACCTCAAGACCTTGCATATTGACTTAGAAGCCCTTAGTCATCAATTGGAGACGGAAGGGGTCGATAAGTTTATTCAGCCGTTTGATCAACTGATGCAAACTTTAGAACAACAACGCAGCGCGTCATGCGCGTAAGGTAAGCCGTTAACTAACAAACACCCCTCAAGCATTGCCGTGCCACGCGCACGGCAACCGCTAGCCCCCGCCAAACAACTACCATAAACACAACAAGCATCCCACTGATACTTTTTTACTAAGCGCGTCCTACCTGAGTTCGACGAAATATTTGTTGTAAAAACAATTGGTTTCTCGTTCACATGCGCTTTGCGTGGGAATGCAGTCACGACGCGCTGCGTCGCGGGTTTGTTCCAAAATCGAGCTAAATCCGTCGTTTAGTTCACTCGTGACGTGGCACGTCACGACTGCATTCCCAAATGGCATTTCACTGCCATTAAGTTAAGCATGTTTGGTCGAGTAGCCCCAAGGAACTTCCCCTTGAGGCTCTCACAGAACCGAACGTGAAGCTCTCACTTCATTCGGCTCTTCTCATTCAACCATTGGAAAAAAAAAGATTTACCCGAGAGCAAACCAACTTGGATACCGACAACG
>QKBZ01000034.1 GCA_003245895.1 Beggiatoa sp. | reverse complement strand
ATTAAACCGACTTATCGGGTGCAAGCGGGCGACACCGTGCGCGTGCCGCCTCTGCAAAAAGCAGAAGCCCCTGCACCTACGCAACCACATGCAGGTGTGTTAGCACAACTCAAAGACAGTATTGTCTATGAAGATAAATATTTGTTAGTGGTCAATAAACCGTCTGGCATGGCGGTGCATGGCGGTAGTGGCTTAAATTATGGTGTGATTGAAGGTTTACGCGCGTTATATCCCAATGCGCCGTATTTAGAGCTAGTTCACCGTTTAGACCGTGAGACTTCCGGCTGCTTAATGGTGGCAAAACGTGCCAGCATGTTGCGACGTTTGCATGAACAATTGCGTGAAGGCGGCATGAAGAAACAGTATTTAGCCTTAGTGCAAGGTTGTTGGCCGAATAAAATGCACCACGTTATTGCACCGCTGAAAAAAAATACCGTGCAGTCAGGGGAACGCATGGTACGGGTGGCAGACGATGGCAAACCGGCGCGCAGTGAATTTGCCATTGAACAGCATTTTAGAAATGCCACTTTGATGCGTGTGCATCCCTTAACTGGTCGCACGCACCAAATCCGTGTCCATGCCACCCATGCCGGTCATCCTTTGGCAGGCGATGAAAAATATGGCGATGAGCGGTTTAATCAGCAGATGCGGGCAATGGGCTTAAAACGCTTATTTTTGCATGCAGCCGCGTTAGACATTTATCTGCCAGATAATGACTATCGTTTGCAAGTTAGCGCACCTTTGCCAGAGGCATTAACAACGGTGTTAAAAAACTTAGAGAAAGACTAAATTAGTTTTGCAATTGCCCATTTCAAGGCTAATAATAGCAAGCCGCCTAGCAGTAGTAATTCCATAAAACTACCGAAAAAGCCAATAAAGAAATGGGCTTTATACAGCACTAATAATACTGCAAAGACAATTGCCGTTAAGGTAATAAAACCTAATAAATGTCCAATCGCCGGTAAGTCATTAAAACTGCTTACCGACCTGCCTACCATTATCAAAGTCAAACCCATTGCCAGAATCGGCAGCAAGAAAATTACCCAGTTGACGCTTAATAAATTTTGATGTGTGAAAAAGAGCGTGTAAGCCGTTAGCAGAGAGGCAAACACACCAGGTAAGCAGCTTAAATACAGCAAACTGGAAAAACACGCCCGCAAAAAAGCGTTAGGCCGTTTATGCCGTACAAACAGGTTTAACAAGCCTGCCAATACAGGCAAGGCCGCTAAATACACGATAATCCATAAACTGTATTGTGCTGCTTGGGCAATGGCTTCGTTAATAGTCAAAGGCATGGGGGCTGTACTGGGTTTGACAGTGGTTGGCGTTGTTCTGGTCGGCGGTGTTGTGCTGTTTGGCGGCAGTGGCAGACGCTGTGCCGTTTCTTCGGTGGCAAATAGCCCTAATTGACGCAATTGCTCCTCAGACATCACTTCAACCAGTTCTGATGCAGAACAGGGTTCATCGGTGAATAATATCGCGCCCATATCTGTTTTGCATTTATACATTGACACTGTGTTGTCAGCAGTGACAGGCAATATCCATACTAAACACAATAACACCATCACACTGCTTAATCTGTATCCCATTCCCAGTATCCTTGTTAAACGGTATTTTAGGGAGGCAATGCAGAAATAATGCCACGCTTAAGTTAAATGAATAGTGTGTTGTAGGGGGGGCACCGCGTCCTTTTGCGGTGCGAACGCGGAGAAATCTGTCTAGTGTCAAAACTCCACCCATGTGCGTAAAACGCTGAATTACGCAGTTGACGATGAGAACGGTTGTAGGTCGTATAAGCGTAGCGTCATACGACAGAGCGGCGGATGACGGCTAACGCCTTATCCGCCCTACGAAAAACTATTAATTCGTTTTGAACTGTGTAATTCCTAACCATATCAAGCTCCAGTTTGTAACCGCGTGTTGAATAAAACAACACAGATGATGGTGTAAGACACTTTATAATTTAATGTTACACTGCGCAAATTAACAGCTATTCGCTGTGATGTTCATATAAGCAAAATGTCAAAACTAATGAATTTTAGTGCTTAGGAAGAAAACAATATGTACAAACCCCGCAATATTATTTTTTTGATTTTTTTTGGATTACTCAATCATTCCCTTTGTCATGCACAAGCAACGTCATCCGAGGCAGTTATCAGTGCCGAATCAGAAATTGTTGAAGCTGTAGCTACAGAAGTTACGACCGCAGAAGCGGAAGAAAATGCGCTAAAAGTGAGTAGAGAAGCAATTGCTTCTTTAGAAGGACAGTTGTCTGAAGAACAATTTACTTTAGTTAAAAACAAGTTAGTTGGCCAACCCTTTGAACAACTTGATTTCTCTGCTTTAAGAGAAGCGACAATCACACCTGAAGAAGAAGGTGCAACACCAATTGCTTTATTTGAGCCTGAAACGCTTCATAAAGTGCAGAATTCCCTAGAATTATATTTCGATATGCTGGGGAAAATTGAACAAGTCGTACCATTACTAATATCTATCGATGAGGATAGAGAACAGATTAAGAAATTGGAAGAGTCGCTTGACTCTTTGATGAAGGAAGAACAGGAAACCACACAGCAAGAAATTGAAGAACTGAAAAGAGAGTTAGGCAAAAGTTTAGTTAATTTTAAAGATATTGCACATCATCTTGATTTGGAAAGTATTAATTTCGATAAACTGCCGGGCATGTTAGCCGATTTAAGGTATGACGATGCGTTTTATGATGTGGTATTTGCTAAATTATCTGAATATATTGGCTTAGTTAAAAAAGCAAAAACGGCAGGTTCGATTATTGAGTCGTTATCTGAAGTGTCACAAGCCATTCAGGAAGTTGAGCAAAAACTGAAGGCAGCGACAACTGAACAAGAAAAAGAAGCCTTATCCACTGAACTTCAAGAATTAGTTAAACGTAAAAACAACTTGAGTAATGATTTTACCTTGAATGCAACAGGGATTGATCCCGTTGCATTAAGTGAAAAAACCACGAAAGAAATCGATGTTAAAGAAGAGCTTACTAAGGTCTTTTCGCCTATTATTGTCGGTTTAACGGAATTTACTGAACCATCGCGGCGCATCGAGTTTTTACGCAGTAATATCGCTTACTACCAACAACATTTACCTAAAATGCACAGTGGTATAGTACAAATTGATGTGCTACTGACAGAAGTGCAAGATAAACAGGCTAAAGCTAAGTTGCTGGAAGAAAAAGAATACTGGGAAAAACAAGAAAAAGAATTTAGTACCAAGCTAGAAATTGCGCACCAACAGTTAATTGAACTGGAAAATCGCAAGCTGTCTCCTTTTGATGCGTTTGAGAATGCAGCAAATGCGATTACAAGCAAACGTGGCATGAATATCATGTTTGCTATTCTGGTCTTTATCGTGACTTTTTTGGTTTTATTAGTTCTGCGCCGTTTAATTCAATTTATTAACCCGCTCAACTATATCCCACGTCTACGTTTTGCCGCCAATGTCCTTGATGTTTTCTTATATTTATTGACCTTTATCCTTGCCACCTTGGCGATGGTAGTGTCGTTGTATATTTCAGGAGAAGTGCTCGCGTTAGCCATTATCCTTGTTGTCCTCTTAGCGTTAACGTGGGCAATTAAAGGGATTATTCCGCAGTTTGTTGAACAAATTAAATTACTGTTGGGCTATGGCGCGGTGCGTCAAGGTGAACGGGTGATCTATAACGGGTTGCCTTGGCACGTAGATTCTATTGGTATTTACAGTTATTTGAGAAATCCAGCCTTAACGGGCGGTTTCCTACGTTTACCGATTAAAGATTTAATTGATATGCGCTCTCGTCCTTATGACGAGCATGAAAGCTGGTTCCCTACTAGAGAAGGCGATAATGTTTTATTGTTAAATCGTGGTTCAATTTCGCGCAAAGTGGTTATGCAAACGCCACAGCGTGTCCATTTCGATTGGTATGGTGTACCAGAGTCAATCCCGACTAGCGATTTTGTATCACAACATATTCGTAACCTCTCCAAAGGTCCTTTTTGGGAGGGTGTTAATCTGTATCTTGATTACAAACACCGCCATGAGGCTTTAGACGATGTGATTGACAAATTATCAGCCGTCATAGATGAAAAATTTAAAGCGCATCCGTTTTTTGGCGATAAACTGCTTGAGGTATGGGTTGATTTGGCTGGCCTCGCTGATACTTCTCTCAGTGTTATGATGTGGGTGAAAATGCAGCCAGAAGCAGCGGAAGAATATGACCGTATTGCTTGGCATTTAAATAAATTCAGTTTAATTGCAGCTAATCAATACGGCTGGGAAATCCGGCGTTTTCATGCTATTCATCAAGATCAACCTGAAGGTTTGAACCCGCCTACGATGGCGTTAACGTAGCAATCATCGTCACTACTGCTATTAATTTAAGCAAGCATGATCGTTGTAGGGTGGAATAGCATAGCGTATTCCACCATGAAGTTCTGCAAAGAGCAAAAACAGATTATAAACCGCATGCTGGAATACGGCTTGCGCCTATTCCACCCTACAAATGTGCTTAACTTAATGACAGTGAGTCTCTGCATGCCTTTTTGTATTTGATCACACGACGTGTTTGATTTTGTATGAAGGCATTCTGTTAATCTCCAATGCACTTTATTTAAAACCACGCTATTTTAAGCAACTAACTCAACCATATAATCAATAAAAACACTAAACCCAATCTTACCTGAGCATTTGTTTTATCAGGCACTTAACTCAATTCTCGGTTATCTGCAAGAGATAACCGTTTATCACCTGAAACGCAGTTTTTGCGTGCAAACCCACACATAAAATCAACTTAAGCTTAGCCACAATACTGAATAATGCCTGTTTAACCGCTTTTTTGCCTAAAAACCACACTAAATGTAATGTAGGTTTTGTCACATTGTCCCTATTCCGGTGCGTAGGCAATGCGCCAAAAATACCCGACTAAAATATACAAGATTGATTTTATTTATATTTTTAAATGGCATACCGCTTGCTATATACTTTCTCAAACAAAACGACTGTGCGAGCCGGAATAAGCATGAAAGACAATAAACCTAACACTGTTGTAATTGATGACACAACATTGCGAGACGGGGAACAATCTGCTGGGGTTGCGTTTTCTTTAGAAGAGAAACTAGCGATTGCCCGTGATTTAGATGCCATTGGTGTGCCTGAGTTAGAAGTCGGCATTCCTGCAATGGGTGAAGAAGAATGCGACAGCATTCGCGCCGTTGCTGATTTGGGTTTAAATGCACGTTTATTAGTCTGGAGTCGTATGCACGAAAGCGACTTGCAGTTATGCCAGAATTTGGGTGTACACATGGTGGATTTATCCATCGCGGTGTCTGACCAACAAATTAGCAACAAACTGCGTCAAGATCGTGCTTGGGTATTAAATACCATTCAGAATTTTGTCCGCAAAGCCTGCGATATGGGCTTGGAAGTCGGTGTTGGTGGCGAAGATGCTTCTCGCGCAGACCCAGACTTTTTAATTCAAGTGGCTGAGACCGCACAAGCTGCTGGCGCTCGCCGTTTCCGCTTTGCCGATACCGTCGGCATCTTAGAACCCTTCACCGTATTTGAACGCATCCAACGCTTAAGCAGTGCTGTCGATATTGAAATCGAAATGCATGCACATGATGACTTAGGCTTGGCCACTGCAAACACCTTAGCTGCCGTGCGCGGTGGTGCGACACACGTTAACACAACGGTCAATGGCCTTGGTGAACGTGCGGGAAATGCGGCGTTAGAAGAAGTTGTGTTAGGTTTAAAACAGTTATATGGTTATCAACTCGGCATCGACATGCGTCAATTCCAAGCTGTGTCAGAACGGGTTGCAGCGGCTTCTGGTCGTCCTGTTCACTGGCAAAAAAGCTTGGTCGGGCCAGGCGTGTTTACTCACGAAGCTGGTATTCATGTCGATGGTATTTTGAAAGACCCGCTGAACTATCAAGGTGTTGACCCTGCTGAACTGGGCCGCCGTCACGAATTAATTTTGGGTAAACATTCCGGCACTCAGACCGTCATCCAAGTTTATGCCGGTCTGGGTATTTTTTTGAGCCGTGAAGAAGCAATGCAATTGTTGCCCACCATTCGTACTTATGTGACACAACATAAATGCCAACCAGATTCGATTTGGTTAGAAGGCATTTATTTGCAGGCTAAAGAAAGTAGTAAAACAGTTATTATGCTGTCTCAAGCCAGCACCCTGAGTGCAGCGACTACACACTAATTAAGATACGAGGAGTAGGATTATGCTCTCAACGGACACAACCTCCGATTATGCAATGACGGAACAACTTTCACTGTTTCAACAACTTCGTGAAGATGTGGCCTGTGTATTTGAGCGCGATCCCGCCGCCCGCACAACCTTTGAGGTATTAACCACTTACCCTGGTGTTCATGCCTTATTATTTCACCGGATTTCATACAAACTTTGGAATCGTGGCTGGCGTTATTTTGCCCGCTTACTGGCTTTTATTAGCCGGATGTTAACCAATATCGACATTCACCCTGGTGCTACTATTGGTCGTCGTTTATTTATCGACCACGGCATTGGCGTAGTGATTGGCGAAACTGCGGTGATTGGTAACGATGTCACCTTATACCACGGTGTGACCTTGGGCGGCACATCATGGAACAAAGGCCGTCGCCATCCGACTTTAGGTGATAACGTATTAGTCGGTGCAGGCGCAAAAATTTTAGGCGCAATTACGCTGGGCAACAATGTGCGTGTGGGTGCGAATTCCGTTGTGGTACGCGATATTCCCTCAAACAGCAGCGTTGTTGGCATTCCTGGTAAAATTGTCCGCACTGGTCCTGCACAAAAAAGTGCTTTTGGTATCGACTTAGACCACCATTTAATTCCTGACCCAGTCGGTCGGGCGATGAACTGCATGTTAGAGCGCATTGTCGAACTTGAACGGCAGTTAAATGAAGGTAAAGTGCCTAAGAAAAACCAAGACCCCTGTCCGGCTTGCGAAGCCTTGGATGTATGTGTATGTGAGCAAACCGGCGAACATTGTAAATAATCAATAAAAGGCTGACACATGGATTTACTCGATTTTGAAGGACAGGATTTATATTTTGATACGCCATTACCAGAGCATGTTGAAACTTTAATTGCACAAGCTTCAGATGCCTATGGCGACGGGGATGCAGAGTTACCGTTATTAAAAGCCTATTTATTTGAGCCAGAAAATTTAACGGTATTAGTGGCCTTATATCGGTTTTTTTATTATCAGCACCGCTACATGGAAACCTTAGTGATTGCTGAACGCGCATTAGGCATTGTCGGCAAACAACTGGAATTTCCAGCGGATTGGCACGATTTAACCGCAGCACATTTGCAAGGCGATAATAAACCGATGGGACTTATTCGGTTTTATTTGCTAGCTTTAAAAGGTGCAGCTTATGTTTGTCTGCGCTTAGAACAGTTTGATTTAGGTCGGGAAATGGTGGAAAAAGTCATCGAACTCGACCCTGAAGATCGTTTAAATGCTTCGGTGTTAAAAAACGTGATTGACGAAGCAAACCGTCTACGCTTAGTGGTGTCTAATCCGTAATTAGCAGCGGAGATGCTGGATAGAGTAGGAAATGCAAAGCAACTGCTTTGCAGCCCATCGGAGTGGGCTTGGCACGTATTTACTTACAGTACCCAACTTATTATTGAGGAGTCCAAACAGATGGAAGATTTAACCTTAGAAGAAGCATTGGAAGAATTAAGCGCGGCTGAAGACTTTTTAGAGTTCTTCAACATCGAATACGATGCAGGTATTGTCCATGTTAACCGTCTGCACATTTTGCAACGCTTTCATGACTACTTAGCCAATGGCGAAGAAATGATGCCAGAAGATGAGGCGGCAAAACGGGAAGTGTACACACGCTTATTAACCCGTGCTTATCAAGACTTCGTGACTTCTGATGCCTTAACTGAGAAAGTATTTAAGGTCTTCCACATGAATGAGCCACAAAGTACTTTTGTGCCATTGGATCAAGCATTTAGCAAGTAAGTTGAGCCGCATGCAGTGCTTGTGATGACACAAGCGACTGATAATGCCGATGGCTCAGGTTTTACGGCAAACTGTTGTTAAACCTGAGCCAACCTCGCCAAGGCGAGTTCGCAAAGTTGAAGGAGAGTTGTACTCATGGGGCCCCGCTTTCAATATGGTGATGAAGTGCGCGTGATTCGCAATGTGCGCAATGACGGTACTTTTCCAGGCCGAGAAATAGGAGAGTTGTTAGTGCGTCGGGGCAGTGTTGGTTATGTCCGCGATGTTGGCACTTTCTTACAAGACCAAATTATCTACACCGTGCATTTTTTAGAAGAGAATGCCATGGTGGGATGTCGAGAAGAAGAATTAATCAGCCGTGATGAGCATTGGGTTCCCAGTCTGTTCGAGTTTCGGGACAAGGTGACACCTAAAATTCCTTTTGCCATTCAAGGTGAAGTGATCGCAGCACCTGGGGACGAAGGTGAAGTGTTAAAAGTGTTACGCGATGCGCCGGGTGGTGTGCAATATCACATCCGTTTTCCGGGCCGCACCTTACAAGTACCTGAAACAGCATTAGCACTTGCTGGTGATAGCGCTGATAACGCCGACACCACGACAGAGTAAATAGTATGATGGTTATGTCTACTTCAACATCGAATATCCCATCCGAATTAGCGTATTTAGCTTTACGCAGTGCGTCTGCACGTTTCCAAAAAGCACCGGCTGAACTAAATGACAATGAATTAGCCGCCACGATTGTGCATGCACGTCAGCAGTTTGAATTGGAAAATCAGATTTTAAGCGCACCAGAAGCCTCTGGCGTGATTGTCTCTGAACAACAATTCGAGGAAGCCTTAGGCAACATCCAAAATCGTTATGAAGATGAAGCCAGCTTTCACGCTGATCTAGCCGTCAATGGCATGAGCATTGACAACTTAAAAAGTGCTATTTGGCGCGAATTGCAAGTCGAAGCGGTGCTAGAGCGTGTCGGTGCGCGTGCAGCAGACATCAATGATATTGATGTCAAAATTTATTACTACATGCACGTCGATCGTTTTAATCAACCGGAAACGCGCACCGTTCGCCATATTCTGTTGACCATTAATCCAGACTATGCCGAAAACACCCGCGAAGCCGCTTATCAACGTATACAACAGATTCGCAAACGCTTAGATAAAAAACCGCAGCGGTTTGAAGAGCAAGCGATGAAGCATTCCGAATGCCCGACAGCTTTACAGGGCGGATTATTGGGACGCTTACCACGTGGACAGTTATTCCCCAGCTTAGAAGAAGCATTGTTTAAATTAAACGAAGGCGAACTAAGCGAGGTTGTTGAATCTGAATTAGGTTTTCATATTTTACTGTGTGAAAAAATTCAGAACGCAGGCCCTGCTTCACTCGAAGAAGCCTATCCTCGCATTTTAGAATTATTACAAAAACGTCGCCGTCGTATTTGCCAAAAAAGCTGGTTAACTCAGATTCAAACCCCGAATCAAACCAATCAAGCGAAGGAGTCTGCCTGATGAATAAGCCCGCCCCTCATTGCTCATTTTGTGGCATTGATCAGTCGCCGACCACGCCGTTAATTGCCGGTGCGGATGGCTATATTTGTGAAGCCTGTGTGCGATTGGCCAATCAGGTCGTGACCAGTTGGGGGCGGAAGCGCTCACTGTCGGACTTACATGGCCCACTGCCAACCCCTTCGATGATGAAAGCCCGTTTAGACGAATATGTCATTGGGCAAGATTTAGCAAAAGAAGTGTTGTCCGTTGCAGTGTATAACCATTACAAACGCTTAAAACATGAAAGCAATCACAATGTGATTGGGGAAGTGAGCGATAGCGTAGAAATTGGCAAGTCTAACGTGTTAATGCTGGGGCCATCAGGCACGGGTAAAACCTTATTAGCCAGCACTTTAGCCCGCATCGTTGGCGTACCGTTTGCCATTGCTGATGCAACCACTTTAACCCAAGCCGGTTATGTGGGTGATGATGTCGAGAGCATTTTAGTGCGCTTATTAGACGTGGCGGAAGGTAATGTTAGCCGTGCTGAGTGGGGCATTGTTTATATCGATGAAATCGATAAAACAGCGCGTGCCTCTGAGAGCAGCACCATTGTGCGCGACGTGTCTGGCGAAGGCGTGCAACAAGCCTTATTGAAATTGATTGAAGGCACACAAGTTAAATTGCCACAAAAAGGCCGCAAACGCGAAGGCGGCGAAGAAATCATGATGGACACCCGCAATATTTTATTTATTGCTGGTGGTGCTTTCCCTGCCTTAGAAGAGCATGTGTCTAAACGGGTTAAACCAAATCGCCGCGACATCGGTTTCCATTCGCCAATGGAAGAAGATACCAAGTTAACCCCGACGCAATTACTCGCAGAAACCCAACCTTCTGATTTACGCCGTTTCGGTTTAATTCCTGAGTTTATTGGTCGTTTACCGGTATTATGTGTATTAGAAGAGTTAGATGAAAGTTCTTTAGTGCGCATCTTAACTGAGCCGCGTAATGCTTTAACTAAGCAATACGGTAAATTGTTCCAATACGAAGGCGTTGAATTAGAATTTACTGAAGATGCCTTACGCGCAATTGCACGCAAAGCCTTAGAGCGCGGTACTGGCGCACGGGGCTTACGTTCTATTATGGAAAATGTGCTGCGCCGTTGTATGTTTGAGTTACCTTCACGCGAAGAAGCCACGCGCTGTGTAGTGGATGAAGCGGTGATTGAAGGCACGAGTGATGTACAAGTGTTTGATGGCGATAATGCGCCGAATGCACCCGATGAGCCAGAAGCTGTGAAGGCAAATGGTTAAAAATACCCAGCCCTGTGTAAAAGCAGGGCAATTTAATTAAAAGCGGCATTAACCGCTTTTTTTTTGTGGTATTTTTGCGGTATTATGTAATTTTTCTGTGTTTTAATCTCTGTTTATCTGAGTTCGATAAAAGTTTATATTAAAAACGTGGCTTTCTCGTTCCCGCCATTTTGGTGGGAATGCATGCCGCGTCGCTCCAGCAGCGCGAGTGAATTTCTGCGAAGTGCTAGGATACTGGCATTATGCGGGGGTTATACGCGCCGCTGGAGCGACGTAGTATGCATTCCCATCGGGACGATGGGAACGAGAAGAATTGCTGTGTTTTATTGAATTTAGCTCTGTTCAATTGATTAAAGCCTTTTTTACTATCACTATTATTATTTCAGGAATGAGCAACGTGAGCAGTTTACTTGAGACCTTAAAAAGCGAAGCAGCATTTTGGCAGCAGTCTTTCTGTGGCGCAGTCAGTGTTGGTGAAGCATACCGTGGTGACTTAATTTTAGTTCCAGGCCGTATCAATGCTTCTGGCAACCAAAACCCACCAGAAATGTTGGTTAACCAAACTTTAATGACTGTTGTTGATGGCAAAATTAGCTTTTTAGCGGGTTATGTTCATAACTTAGCTGATATTAGCAAGTTTGTTGAAAAATTCCTGTCTTATGCAAAAGAAGGCATTTCTTTATTTTTCTTCGTTGAAGACATTAAAGAAGAACTGACTGTTGAAATCAACGGTCACGCTTTCTATTTCTTCCCATTAGATGAAGGCACTGTTTGGAATGCCTTCACTGAAGAATTAGGCTTAGAAAAAGGCGATTTCAAAGGCTTAGATGCTGGCGAGAAAATCGTGAAAGTGGCTGAAGAAGGTGCTGGCTTCAAACCTAAAAAATCTGCTCAAGTGAGCATGGAAGAAGCATTAGGCCGTACTGTTGAAGTACACAAAGAAGCGCGCGGTCCAGTGTAAGCTGAACTGAGCTTTTTTAAAAATACCGGACAATAGGGATTTTGTCCGGTGTTTTTAAGTCAAAAATATCGTTATAAGTTTTGTACCATCCACAATCTATCTTTACGCTCAGGTTCTAGTAAAGTGAAACCTGTTGCTTCGTATAAAGGCACTAATTTTTCGTGTGCTGCTTCTAAAACAAGATATTTCAAACTGTGTGTTTGCTTATGTTCTAACGCAAATCGAATACTAAATTGAATCAAATATTCAGATATTTTTTGATGTTTTAAGACTTTATATTTTTGTTTGCGGTAAGGCTCAAATACTAGAAGATAGTCAATAGCAGCACTCGGTAAACCATTGAATTTTTGACCAATTGAAAGTGCTAACAACGCATAAAATCGATCACCTTCACTTGCATTGACTAAAGCATATAATGTAGTTCTTCTAGCTTTGTGGTCTTTGCATATTTTCTTAATATATTTTTCTTCTGTTGCGGTAGCATTCGGTGCTTTACGCAATAAGGCACTGCAATAAAGTGTTGTTCTATCCAGTTCGATTAACTCAAAGCCCAACGATTTTTCTCCGCTTGACGCTCAAATTAGCCGTTTTTTGTAGGGCATTTCGTTGTGCTGCCTTATTAGGGCTAAGTTTTTTTAAGGTTTTATTTGCTTGTTTGCTCAAATTGCGTGGTAGTGCAATATTAACAACTTGCCCTCTTCTCATTTTTACTGCCATGATTGCTCCTGAAACTGTAAGCTACATTCTGCTAAAGTCTAGCAATTAATGTGTACTTTATCTGAATTTTTCTGTGGTTTCTCGTTCCTAGGTGGCATTAATTGTCATTGTAGGGTGGAATAGCGCAGCGTATTCCACCATAAAATTCTGCAAAAAGATTGAATAAAAACAGATTATCTGCTGCATGGTGGAATACGGCTTACGCCTATTCCACCCTACAACTATGCCTAATTCAATGGCAGAGAAATGGCATTTGGGAACACGTTAAGTTATTGTGCTACATCGAAAAATCAAAATCCAACGATTCCCCCGGCGTTTGAATAAAATGCCCAATAATATAATCCACACCATATTGCCACAGCAGTTGCAAACTATCGGCATCTTCTACAAACGGCGCAATCACCGCTTTATTTAAACGGTGCGCTTGCAACACAATGTTTTCTATCGCTTTTAACTGCGTTGGATGATGCTGTGCGGCTTGCACCAACGCGGCGGAAATTTTCACAAAATCCACATCTAATAACTGGATAAGCTGCAAATTATCTGCTTGGGCATCCATATCGCGTAAACACACCTGACAGCCTAACGCCTGCACCGCTTGCACAAATTGGCGACTGGCCTGCACCGACACACTAGCAGCCTCCAAACTGAGGTCAAACACTAACGCAGCGGGCGGCACGGTGGTTTCACTAAGCCAACTTTGCAATAACGGTAAAAAGCCATTTTGCTGTAACGAAGCCTGCGACAAACGCACAAAAAAGCGCAAATTTTGCCCGCTTTGATATTTCTCATCTAAATTCTGCAAAGCTTGGCGAATCACCCATTGATCCAAGTCTGCCACTAAATTGGCTTGCTCCGCCGCTGCCATAAACTCTGCCGCTGAAATCTCGCGCCGCCCTTGGCTGCTGTATAAACGCAATAACACGTCGTAATATTCCTGCGCATCGCCGTGTAATTGCGCAATCGGTTGATAAGCCAAATAAAACTGGTTGGTTTCCAAACCCTGACGGATGATGTGCTCCCATTGACTTTGCTGCACTTGATCTGACTGCAACGCTTGCACAGACTCATGCAAATGCACATGCTTACTGCCGTAATTATGCGCCTCAGCACAAGCCGCTTCAGCATCAGTAAACGCGGCAAGCGGTTCAGGGCTGGCTTCATGCACTAAACCAATGCCAATACTCCATTTAGTATGAATGCGCTGCTCGTCTAAATTAATGACTTGCTGGTTTAACTGCACACCCACTGTTTCAGCAAAGCTTTGAATTTGCTTCAAAGTACGATGCACGCTGAGAATGACAAATACCCGATCATTTAAACGGATCAAGGTATCTTTTTGCGTCAATTGTCCGCGCAGCAAACGCGCCGTTTCTAAAATCACCGCCTCAGTCGCGGCTAAATTCACCAACTTATCGACATTACGGTGATAATACATATTGATATAAATCACCGCTAACGGCGTTTCACTGTTTGGCGTTTTCTCCGCTTCGTTCAGCTTTTTCAGCAAATATTGCTGATTATATAAACCCGTCAGTTGATCCCGATAATACAGCGTGTTTAACCAATAATTACGCTGCTCGGTATTTTTCAAACTGTTGGTAATCGTGGCAATAATCTGTGCAGGAGAGGCCGACAAACTGACAAAATCATCGGCAATACCATGTAAAGCCACAGGCGGCCATGCTTCTTCGCCGCGATTAGAAAAAAATACCATCGGAATATGGCTGTAATGCTCTTGCTGCCGCACTACTTGCGCCAATTCCAACGCGCCTACACCGACTAAATGTAAATTCACCAGTAATAACGACGGGTGTAAACGCTGCAATGCAGTGATGGTGCGTATGGGATCGGTCAGCGTTTTTACCACCATATCCATTTGCCGCAGCGGTTTTAATAAACTGTCACCTTGCCCCGTATCATCGACTAGCAACACTTGTAACGGTGGCACAGTGTTTAAGGTCAATTGGTCTAGCTTATCGCTGAGCGCGTTAACATCTAAAGGATGGGTGAAAAAGGCGTGACCACGCGCACGAACTGCAATCAGACGTGCTGCCATATCGTGGCGCACTGAACTGAAAATGACCGGTAGAGGCTGACGGCGTTGTTTTTGTAAATTTAAAATCAGTTGCGGCCCGCTGAACTTTTTACCCTGCATTGGTGGCGGCAAGTCCATCAAAATCGCCGCAGGCACGCGCTGTTTTAACGCCTTGCTAAAGCTATCGAGTAAGGCAAACACCATCACATCATAACCGCGCTGGTTTAACGCTTGGGTTAAGGTATGACTGCGAGTTTTATCGGGATCAAATAAATACACTAATTTGTGATGTGCATAACGCAGCGATGAAACTTGCACTGAAGGCAAAGCAGGTTCTAACGTTTTGCCACCATTGCTTAAACTATCAGCCACTTGCATTAGTTCAGTCAATTGTTGATTGATAGTGGTGCGTTCGGTGTGGGTTGCAGGCGTTTGGCGTTGTTGTAAAGGGCGCAAAACGGTTAATAAATTGCGGCAAGCTTGCGCTAGAATGGCAATATCTTCTGTTTCCGCTTGCGTATTGATGACGGTTAAGCGTTGGCTAAATTGTTGGAAAATGTCGGCTGACCAGCCATGTTGTAAAAATTGCCAATTATGCGCCAACTCTTCCATTAACTTTGGCAAACGGGCAAGTAATTTTGGGGCAGCAGTGGGTGGTTTAGCCATGAAAAACAAACTCCTAATAATGCAGGAGATTGAGTGATAGCGCGAGGATTAACCCGCGTAACTCTCCTCCTTAAACATAGATTGCAAGGCAATTAAGCATATTTAATGCCTTGCCATGATAATGGATAGTGTGTGTGGTCACGACCAATCCCGCAACACCTGTTGATATAATGCCTCGTCGCTACTGATTGCCCCTTGTTGTTGGCAAATGCGTGCAGCGAAATTGACGGCACGGGCGAGGGCAATTTCAGCAGGCCAATGTTGCAATAAACCGGCGAGAATGACTGCACAAAAGGCATCGCCAGCACCTACGGTGTCTTCTATTTGTGTAATAGGTGGCGCACTGGCTTGTAACAACGGTTTGCCGCGTGCTTGCAAAAATGCACCGTCAGCACCACGGGTTAACACCACCATGTCTAAATCATAATGTTGGCAAAAGCTGAGTAAGCTAGTTTCCGCGTTGTCGGCTCGGTAAGTGGGTAAGATTAAACCTAATTCTTCTTCGTTCAATTTTACCCAGCGAGCGGCTTGTAGACTTTTGCGCACTAAATCGCTTGTCCACCACGGCGCGCGTAAATTTAAATCGAGAAAAATAGGCGCGTTTAAGCGTTGGCTGGCATGTAATAAGCTTTCATAAGCCTGTTGGCGGAAGGCTAAAGTGCCGTGATATAACAACGGGGGCGTGATATGCGCGGTTAATAATTGCTCTGCTGCCGCGTTGAAATCGATATAGTCATAGGCTTGCTCTGGCGGCAATTCATAACTAGGGATGCCATCATCTAGGCTGACCAATACACGGCCTGTGTTATGGTTGGCACTGTGCTGTAAATACTGCGTGTCTAACTGCCAAGCGTTTGCCATGCGCAATACTTGCTCACTTTCCGCATCTTGTCCTAGACAACTGATCATTAAGGGAGCAAGGCCAAAGCCTTGTAAATGCCATGCAACATTGAAAGGCGCACCGCCTAGAATGCGATTTCCATCGGGGAAAATATCAAATAATATTTCTCCAACAATGATAGGGTGTGTTGTGGTCTGCAAGCTTGT
>QKBZ01000094.1 GCA_003245895.1 Beggiatoa sp. | reverse complement strand
AAATTTTTAAAGGATTTCTTAATGAAAGTTTTTGAAGACGATAAATTTTTATATTATGATAAGGAAAGGGATATAGAAAGAATACGTTTAGAAACCTTGTTATGGGGCGGCGATGAAATGTTGTTTGTCGTGCCTGCGTGGAAAGGTTTTGAGTTATTAAATTATTTTTATGAATTTAGCCAAACGTGGACATTTAAAACCGAAACGCTGACACATGCGGGCGGCTTAGTGTTTTGCCGTGCTAAAACGCCGATTCGCCGTATTCGTGGCTTTGCGCAAGAACTCGCAGAACAAGCGAAGAACACAGACCGCAGCAAAAACCTTTTCGATTATATGGCATTAGAATCCATCGGCTATCCTTCAGACCCCCCCGAAAAACTGCGCCAATACCTTTTCCCTGAAGCCTTGTTGAAAGATTACAAAGCCTTACAACCGTTTAGCAAACAAGCATTTAATGCGCTGTGTGCATTAAAAGAAAGTGTTCCTAAAACACAAGCTTATGCCCTAGTGCGCACGATTATAGATGATGTTCATAACGAGGCAGCGTTTCAAGAGAAAAAGCAACGCTTACAAACGCTGTTAAAAACCAAGGCAAAAGACCCAAAGCAAGATGCCTTACAAGACATTGAGGCATGTCTTAACACCGCATTTCCTAATCAAACTGAGCACTGGCGATGGATACATTTTGTTGAATTATGGGACTATCTGGTCTCTGCTGATTCCAAATCTGCCGCACCCACTTCAGCCCAATAGGTAGGCATTTTATGCAGCATCATAAATTTAAAATCACTTTACATTTACGCGCCCCTATTCTCAGCCAAACCACTTTTGATAAAAAACACGGTGTTGATACTGCCACTATTAAAGATGGAGAAGGCAAGCCTTGTTTATTAGGTAGCTCAATACGCGGTAATTTGCGGCATGCGTGGGACTATTTTATTCAGCATTTTGCTGATTTGCCTTTAAATCAAGACCAGATTAATCAATGGTTAGGGCATCAATCAGCAGCAGAAGCAGAGTCAAAAAACAATCCAGACAGCCTTAATACTGGTTCTTATGAACCTAACCGCGCCCGTCTTTCCTTTTCTTATTATTGGTCAGTGCAAGATTGGGAAGTTAAAGCAGAGCAGCAAACAACTCGGCATCGGATTGCGATTGATAAAGACACGCACACGGTTAAACAAGGCGCATTGCAAGTGATTGAATCACCGTTTAAAACAGGGCAAGAAGTGTGTTTTGTGGGCTATATTGATGCTTTGTTAGAAAATGAGACTGAAAAGAAAAATTTATTAGGCTGGTTAGATAAAGGCTTAAATTATGTGTTGTCTGTTGGAGCCTTGCGCGGCGTGGGCTTTGGGCAGGTAAAACAGGTTCAGATTGAGGAAGAAGCCGCGCAGAAAAACACCTCAAGCGAACAACCAACGCAAGCGAGTTTTGGCATTGCCTTGGAGTTGGATCGCCCGTTTTGTTTCGCGCCGCATCATTTCCGCAATAACCATTTTGCCGCTGAACGCTTTATTTCTGGTGCAGCGATTTTAGGCGCGTTAGCCCGCAAACTGCCGCCCGACAGTAAGTTAAAACAGCATTTCAATCAAATCCGCATTACACATGCCTTTCCTGAAGCTGAAACCTGCACTGATGGCGAAATACTGAAAACCAATCAGCGTCCGTTAACGATTCCGTATAGTTTTGTCAGTGCTGACAATGCCGAAACTTTATATGACATCAGTTTAAA
Source organism: Beggiatoa sp. (assembly GCA_003245895.1). Lineage (GTDB taxonomy): Bacteria > Pseudomonadota > Gammaproteobacteria > Beggiatoales > Beggiatoaceae > SZUA-411. The sequence continues at coordinate 2,698 of QKBZ01000094.1, read as the reverse complement.
AAATGGTGTGGGTTTGATTAATAATGTCGCACCTGCGTTTGAGCCAGATTGGAAAGGCAAAACGTGGCAAGCGGCAGAACAATTGTGCGGTTATGCGGACTTAAAACGCTCGGTGCATACCCATACCGCTATCAAAGCAAGACAACTTGATGAAATTAAAACAGATGACGAGGAAGGCCGTTTGTTTTCAATGGAAGTGATACAGCCAGATAAACGCTGGTTGGCAAATGTGTATTGTGATCAAGTGCCTGAAGCTGAGCGGCAGACGGTGTTAAAGGAATTATATGAGGTGTTTTGCACGGGGTTAACGGGGTTGGGCAAGACCAAAGCGACGGCAACAGTCGCTTGTTCAGCACAGACTTTTGACTATCTGCATCAAGCTCAGCCGCTGCCTGATGCAAAAGATCAGGTTTTTACCGTGTTATTGCAAACGCCTGCTTTGTTGTTGGCGAATACAGAGGCGTTGCTTACCACGAATGGCGGCGAGGTTTTAAAGCAGCGTTATGCAGAGGCGTGGCAAGTGTTGCAGGCGGCGGAGAAAGGCTGTTTTGAGTTGTCGCATTTTTATGCGAAGCAAAGTTTGCTCGGTGGTCGTTATTTGTATCGCCGTTTTTGGTCATCTGAGGCTTATTATCCAAAATTAGTCACCTGCGCGGGCAGTGTGTTTGTGTTTACGGTGAAAGATGTCGAAAAAACGCAAAAGGTGTTAAAGCGTTGGCTGATACAAGGTGTGCCGACACATCCTGAGATTGCAGGGCATGATGATTGGGCGCGTAATCCGTATTTAGCCACCAATGGTTATGGCGAAGTGGTGATTAATCCGCAATGGCCAACACTACAGCCAGTAGGAGATGCATGGAATGACGAATTCTAAATATTATCATCGCGTTTGGGTTAAGGGTCAGTTAACTACGCGCAGTGCGTTGCATATTGGCAGCGGCGACTTAGCGAAGGTGAAAGCGGGCGAGGATGAAGGCGGTTCTTATAGTCCTGTTTGTTTGGATGTTGAGGGGCAGCCTTATTTACCGGCTTCGAGTTTGCGCGGTTTTTTGGCAGAGGCGGCTAAGCGTGTGGGTTTAGATGAGCGCATGCAGCGCAATTTGTTTGGTGAGCAGTTGCGGGCGGGTTGTTTATTAGTGTTGGATGCGGTTTTGCGGCAGGCGAGCGCGTTTCAGTCAGCAACGGATGTTTCTGTTGATGCTAGGGTAAAAGATGAGGCTTATCAGCCACATGAAGCCACTTTTTTAAATACTTGTGTCAGCATTAATCCGGTGTTGGGGGTGGCGAATGCGCATCAGTTATTTAGTGTGGAGACTGTGCCGAGTGGTGCGGTGTTTGAGTTTGAGTGTGTGTTGGAGCAGGTCACGCATGATGCGTTAGTGGCTTTATTAAGTGTGTTGCAGTGTTGGGATGGTTTCACTTTGTCCGCGTTGGGCGGTGGAGTGGGTAAAGGTCGCGGGCGGCTGGAGTGGGCGTTGTCTGAGGTGCGTGTGTTGGAGGATGCACATTTGCAGGCGTGGTTAACTACACCGAATGCACCGTTACAAGGAATCGTGTTAGAGATAGCAGAGCCGGAAGCAAAAGCGTCAGAATATTGTTTTTGTTGTGAGTTTCGTTTAATCCCACAAGGTTCATTTTTGTTAAATGATCATGCGTATGTGACTCCAGAGAAAAAGCAGAAAGAGGGGGAGCCGCGTTTGGCGTTTAGTCGCACGCCCAGTGGGCAGGCGTTTATTCCGGCGACTGCGTTACGAGGGTGGTTGCGGGCGCGGGTGCGGCGGATTTTGTTCGCGCTGGAGCCTGTTCAAGAGGCACAGGTTGATGCTTTGTTAGAGGAATTATTCGGTAGTGAGCAGCAGCGCGGTTTGTTGTGGTTTGATGATGCGCTCGCCGAGAAGGCAACGGAGGCATATTTACAGACCTTTAATGCGGTGGATCGGTTTACCGGTGGTGTGGCTGAGGGGGCGTTGTATACAGTGGAGGCGGCACGGTGTTCGGGGTTAAGGGGGCGGATAGTGTGTTTAAAGGATAAGGATAAGCCGTTTCCAGATTGGGCAAAAATGTTGTTGTTGTTTGCAGCGCGGGATGTGTTGGAGGGGGAATTGTCGTTAGGTTGGGGTAAGGGGCGCGGTTTTGGTCAGTTTAAGGTTGAGTTGCAGGTTTCAGATCAGGGGATGTTGCAGACAACTGCGGCGTTGCAGCAGCAGTTTGCATCAGCGCGGGTGAAGCCGTGGTGGGAGGCATTAACAAAGGTGTTGAATAAACCCTAGGATTTGATTTTTAGATAGACAAAAAAGCCTCGATGTTGAGAAACATCGAGGCTTTTTTTATTGGGTTTCAACCGCCTGCACTGGCGGAAAGGACTGTAACGAGGAGATCGAGACGGCCGAGTAGCCCAAAGTTTCAACCGCCTGCACTGGCGGAAAGGACTGTAACCTTGGCGAACAAAAAGTGAATAATTTGCTATGTTTCAACCGCCTGCACTGGCGGAAAGGACTGTAACTGTGCATTCGCGACCAAACGAAATAGCGCACAAGTGTTTCAACCGCCTGCACTGGCGGAAAGGACTGTAACCCCAATACGAGCCCTGATGAAAATCCAAACAACCGTTTCAACCGCCTGCACTGGCGGAAAGGACTGTAACCCCATTGGCAAAAATAATCACACAATTTTCAGTTACTTGCAAGCCATTTTTTAG
>QKBZ01000073.1 GCA_003245895.1 Beggiatoa sp. | reverse complement strand
GGCCGCCACTGCTCTCAGTTGTTGGCAGCAAAGTGAAGCCTTGTTCTAAATCTTGCCGAATTTGATCACTAGAATAAAAAGCCTCAGAGCGGTCGTGATCGCCAATCACCCCTAAAGGCATTTCTTCGATAAAACTAATATCAATTTCTTGATCAACCGCAAACTGTACTAAATCATGAATTTCATCATGATTACGGTTTTTCAAAATCACCGTATTCAGTTTGATACCTTCAAAACCAGCTTGTTTTGCTGCCTCAATCCCTGCCAATACTTTATCTAAGTGTCCAACACGGGTAATACGCTGAAAACGCTCTGGTTTTAAACTATCTAAACTAATGTTAATACGTTTTACACCGGCTCGTTTTAACTCTGGTGCAAGCTTAGGTAATTGCGAACCGTTAGTCGTTAACACCAATTCTTTTAAACCGGATAACTGTCCCAAAGAATTAAACAGTTGCATCACGTTATTGCGCACTAAGGGTTCACCACCCGTTAAACGAATTTTTGTAACACCCAATTCCACAAAGGCACGCCCTATCAAGGCTAATTCTTCTAAAGTTAATAATTGCGCCCTAGGCATAAAAGTCATGTCTTCGCTCATACAATACACACAGCGAAAATCACAACGATCTGTTACTGAAATCCGCAAATAAGTGACCTTACGATTAAACTTATCGACAAGCTGATAAGACATGACACATATACCCCGTGTTATTTCGTTTAAAATACTATTATAGTCAGGAAAAGTGACCCAACAAGAGCAAAAAATATTCCTTTAACCACAGAAAATAACGGAGATAAGGTGCATTTTCCCTCGTTTAGCGGAACTGCTACACTTAGAAAAGTCTATAGAATAGTCTTTTAGCCGTTTAATGGAAAGAAAACGATTATTTTAGCTACTTTTTGTCATAAAAACGGGTCAATTTGGCGCAAAAATAAACCGCATATTGCGCAAAAATGTCTCACTGTTGCAACAGCGATTTGAGTATCAGGTGGCGACGATGCCCTTACAAGAAAACTTTCCTCAACAATTTTACGTTTCAGTGATTACTGAAAAACAAGCCGTGCAGCAACACCGTTGGTTAACAGAGCGTTGGCGAGTGCTAGGTATTGCCTTAGCACATGAGAAGCAAGCGATCCAGCGTTTACCGATGCGCAGTTCAGCACAAGAAGAACATTATTTATGGCAAGGTTTTGTATTGCAGCTTCATGTCGATGAAGCGGAAAGTTATTACCATAATTTAATGGCTGACACGCCTAAGCTCTTTGTCGTCTGCCGTCCTAGTGTAGATAGTAGCGAGCCACAGCCCTTTCTAGTCACCTTGAGTTATGACGAAGCCTGTGCATATTTAGAAGCCGATGCAGAAGTGCATGACGTGCCGATTCCGCCAGAAATTTACCGCTGGGCAGAATATTATGTGTTAGAACATTATGTGCCTGCGGAACCGAAAAAACGTCGCCGTAAAGATTGGGTACAAGAGGACGATCATGAACCAAAAGACTGATTTAAATAATGAATCCTTTTTACACCGTTGGTCACGGCGCAAACAACAAGCGCAACAGCTAGAAACGCCGACAACAGTTACTGATGTGCCTGCGGTTGCAGAACAGGAGACAGAAACTAAAGCGGTTGCTGTGCCGACGGCTACCACTGTGCCAGAAGAACATAAAGTAGAATTACCTGCTGTTGACACACTCACTGAACACAGCGATCTCAGCCAGTTTTTATCAAAAGGTGTCAGCGATCAGCTACGCCGCCAAGCCTTGCGTGCAGTGTTTCGACAGGCAAAATTTAATGTGTGTGATGGTTTAGATGTCTATGCGGAAGACTTTACTAAATTTGAACCACTAGGTGATATTGTCACTTATGAAATGCGCCAAGCCTTAAACCGTGAAGCGGAAAAAGCGTCTCAGCAATTAGATAAGGAAGCATTGCCGACAGACAATGATGGCAAAACACAAATAACTACCGAATCCACCGAAGAATCGACGGCAACAACAGAGGCAGAAGCCGCAACACAGAATAGCCCCGCATGAGAGAGAGTATGTTACACTAGCATCAAGCTAGCTAAGGAGGATACGTCGTTTTAGCGTCGTGAGTTGCACGCGCTTGCACTGTATTCTGTCACCCACTTCAACCGATTGTGTGCATCCTGCCTATGAGATACTTCATTGCCTTGTTTTTGCTTTTGTTGTCTATCCACGAGGTTTACGCAGCAGACGATACGCTGCAAGCCGAATTAGTCACCAATCAGGGCACATTTGTGCTAGAGCTTTATCCTGATCAAGCACCGATCACAGTGGCTAACTTTTTACGCTATGCCCGCGAAGGTTTTTATGATGATACGGTTTTCCATCGTGTTATCCCCGATTTCATGGTGCAAGGCGGCGGTTATTCCAGCAGCTATGACAAAAAAGACACTTATCCACCGATTCAAAATGAAGCGAATAATGGTTTAAAAAACGAGCGCGGCACAGTCGCCATGTCCCGTTTATCTGACCCTCATTCCGCCACTTCACAGTTTTTTGTCAATATCAACGATAACGACTTTTTAGACTATAAAAGCCCTACAGCAACCGAATGGGGTTATGCAGTATTTGCCCGAGTGGTCAGTGGCATGGACGTGGTCAATCACATTCAAGCCTTAGCAACAGGTTCTGTTGGGCCTTTCTCACGGCATGCCCCTTTAGAACCGGTTATTTTGCAACATATTCAGTTAAACGAAGCCGCTACCAGCTTTATTGCACCTGTTGCCAATATAGACGCTGATGCTTCGGCAACAGCAGAGACAGAAATTGTCACTGATGAGACAGACACTGTAGATGCGACAGAAACCAGCACTGAGAACACGCTCACTGCCCAAACAACTACTGATAATGCTGGCAGTACTTTGAGTGACAGTACAACAGAAACTAGCACTGAAGTTGTCAGTAAATCTGTTGCAAGTAGCACACGTATGGTGATACCTGCTGGCTTTGAACATGCAGTGCCTGCACCTGATCAGCCTACACAAGCTGACACTGTCGAATTAGCCCATTAAACAAGTACAATGATTCAGTTTTACCCAGCGAATAATTAACTAGGAGTTGAAACCATGCCACAAGTGAAAATGGTCACTAACAAAGGTGCCATCGTATTAGAATTAGATGCGGCTAAAGCCCCTAAAACTGTAGAGAACTTTTTAGCTTATGTTAGCTCTGGTTTTTATACAGGCACTTTATTTCATCGCGTGATCAATAATTTCATGATCCAAGGCGGTGGTTTAGAAGCAGGCATGCGCCAAAAGAAAACCAATGCACCGATTGAAAATGAAGCAGATAACGGCTTAAGCAACGACATCGGCACGATTGCGATGGCACGTACTGGCGACCCGCACTCTGCAACTGCACAGTTTTTCATTAACGTCAGCAACAATGGTTTCTTAAACCACACTGGCAAAAATGCGCAAGGTTGGGGCTATTGTGTATTCGGTCGTGTGACTGAAGGCATGGACGTTGTGGAAGCAATCAAACTTGTTGCAACAGGTTCTGTAGGTGGTTATCAAGACGTACCGAAAGAAGATGTTGTGATTGAATCAGCAGAAGTGATTGCAGAATAAATCACTGTGTTGTAAGCAGCGGGGGCAACCCCGCGCGCCCCCTCCTTTAAACGCTTTGCAGCCCTTGTTGAGCGCATATCATGTCTGAAACCTTATTTATTGCTGACTTACACTTACACCCCGCCCAACCTGCCACCGTACAGCACTTTTTCAATTTCCTGCAACACCGCGCCCCACAAGCCGAAGCCTTGTATATTCTAGGTGACTTGTTTGAAGCGTGGTTAGGCGATGATGAAGACTCCCCCGCGTTAGCACCGATTATTAAAGCCTTGCAAGCTGTCGCAGACAGCGGCACACGCTTATATTTCATGCACGGCAACCGAGATTTTTTATTAGGCCAAGTGTTTGCGGAACACTGTCATGGTGAATTGATTAGCGCGGATGCACACAAAATTGATTTATACGGCACACCGACTTTGCTCATGCACGGCGATACTTTATGTACTCGTGATGAAGCCTACCAACAATTTCGCCAACAAGTACGCAACCCTGCATGGCAAAAAAGCTTTTTAGCCTTACCGCTAGAACAACGCCGCCAAGCCGCACAACAAGCCCGCCAGCAAAGCCAAGCAGCGACACAACAGAAAGCGAAAGACATCATGGATGTGACACCAGAAGCGGTGGATAGCATTATGCAAACCTATTTAGTGTCCCATTTAATTCACGGTCACACCCACCGCCCTGCGTATCATGAATTTAACTTAGCAGGACAGTCTGCTTATCGTTATGTAGTTGGCGACTGGCATCCGCAGCAAGCAATTATTTTAAGCTGCCGTCCTGAAGCTTGGCAGTTAGAAACATGGGCAACGACTTAGGCAGAGGTTAGCAACATGAAAGCGGTCGCATCACTGCGTTATGGTGTCATTTTTAAAAAAGCCTTTTGTGATGTGGAAGTGTTCACCGCATTTGTGAAGGATGTGTTGGGCATTGATCTGTGTATCGATAAAGTAGAAACAGAAAAATCGTTTACCCCACCGATAGGTAACGTCGATTCTCGCTTTGATTTATACGCAGAAGATACGGTTAATCGCATTATTGTTGATATTCAACACCGTTTTTATGAAGACCACTATGATCGTTTTTTACACTATCACTGCGCTGCTTTATTGGAACAGGCTACAAATGCGAAAAACTACCGCCCTGCGTTAAAAGTGTTCACTATTGTGGTGTTAACCAGTAATAATTCACATAAATCCGCTATTTCTACCATTTACTTCGATCCAGTCGATCATTTAACTGGAAAGCCTTTAGGCGAAATTCCGCATAAAGTGCTGTATTTATCGCCGAAACACGTCACCGAGCAAATCCCTGCACCTTATTACGAATGGTTAAGCGCGATTAAAGATAGCTTAGATGAACAAGTTGATGAGGCGACTTATCATCATCCAGCGGTATTAAAAGCACTGAATTTAATCAGCCGTGATAATTTAACGCCGCAAGATCGGGCGCGGATGAAAGAAGAATATGCGCTAGAAACAACGGTGTATAAAAAAGGCTTACTAGAAGGCGAAGAAAAGGGGCGCAAGGAAGGTTTGCAGGAAGGGCGTATGCAAGAAAAATTAGCGATTGCGAAGGCGTTAAAAGCGCAGGGCATGTCGTTAGATGCTATTGCAGACATTACCGGTTTAGAGCAGCAGATATTGAGCGAATTGACATAAAACCATTTTAAAAAAGAGGTTCAAAACATGAAGGCGGTTGCATCACTGCGTTATGGTGTCATTTTTAAAAAAGCCTTTTGTGATGTAGAAGTGTTCACAGCATTTGTGAAAGATGTGCTGGGCATTGATCTGTGTATCGATAAAGTAGAAACGGAGAAATCGTTTACCCCACCGATAGGCAATGTCGATTCACGTTTTGATTTATATGCTGAAGATACGGTTAACCGCATCATTGTTGATATTCAACATCGTTTTTATGAAGACCACTACGACCGCTTTTTACATTACCACTGTGCGGCTTTACTGGAACAAGCCACAAATGCGAAAAACTACCGCCCTGCGTTAAAAGTGTTCACCATTGTGGTGTTAACCAGCAATAACGCGCATAAATCCGCTATTTCTACCATTTATTTTGATCCTGTTGATCACTTAACTGGAAAACCTTTAGGCGAAATTCCTCACAAAGTGCTGTATTTATCGCCCAAACACGTCACAGAGCAAATCCCTGCACCTTATTACGAATGGTTAAGCGCAATTAAAGACAGCTTAGATGAACAAGTTGATGAAGCGACTTATCATCATCCGGCGGTGTTAAAAGCATTGAATTTAATCAGCCGTGATAATTTAACACCGCAAGATCGGGCGCGGATGAAAGAGGAATATGCACTGGAAACGACGGTGTATAAAAAGGGATTGCGGGAAGGCGAAGAAAAGGGGCGCATGCAAGAAAAGCTTGCCATTGCCAAAGCATTAAAAGCGCAAGGTATGTCGTTAGAAGCTATTGCTGAAATTACGGGGTTAGATATGCAAAGCCTAGAGAATTTAGCTTAAGCTTATTTCACGGCAATGGTTAATCGTGTTTCCACGCGATTATTCAAACTGCTAGCAGACTGTATTTCAACTGTCATCCCAGCTTGCTGTAACTGCGTTTTGAGCGTTTCTAAGGCTTGCAAACTGGCTAACTCTAAGCTGAGTTCTAATACTTGTGCGCGATACTCTAAGCGTTTTAATACTAAGCCTGCGGTGCGAGATAAAGGTGAGCTAATCTTAGCCAAGGTCTGCAACACGTTAGCTTGCACTGCTGCACTGCCTTGCGCGCCTTGTAACTGCCGTAATTGCTGTTCCATCTGCACTCTAGGACTGACAATCCGCTGTGCATTAGGAAACGTGTCTCGATAAACGGCCTCAATTCGTTGACTTAACGACTCGCGGTAATGCACTTGCTGTTGATATTCAATAAACTGCACACTGGCAAATGCTAAGCCGCATGCTACCCCTAATGCTAAAGGTAAACGCCAAGGTCGCCACGTCATATTGTAGCGGGAGATAGGGCGGTATTGCCCTTGCAGCAAATTTAACGGCTGAATATTCTCTAAACCCTGCGCCCACATGGTGGCTAAAGCACGCGGCTGTGCCTGTTGCGCTAAAGGAATTCCAGTGCCGTGCAAAATTTTTAAGGCTTCTTGCGCCTCTATTTCACGTTGATAATACACAGAAAAACACTGTGGTGGCTGCGCTTCCATTTCTGCTAAAGCCAGCTCTAAACATAAAGCTAAATTGCTTAACTCAATGGCAAAACCGCTATAAGCCCCCGTGCGCACTAAGATACGTTCGCCCATCACGGCAATACCCCAGCCATCTGCGGGATACGGCACCGCTAACACATCTGGTACTAAGGCCGTCACTGTCCCATCAAACACTTGCAACAAGTCCTGCCAATGTTGCATAGATAATTCAGCGACTACGGCAACTGCCACTTGATCATCAGCATTGATTTGTGGTGCTAAGGCAAAATGCAACGTCTCCACATCCGCAGCCAGTTGTTCTTCTAGCGCGTAAGGGATCGCTTGCAATAAGCGTTGACGTTGGCGAGTAGGCACGCTGGCCTGTGTAAGCAAGATAGGCTCAGAAGGGACTAAAACAGTGTTGACTGCTAACCCCGCACAATCGGCTAAAGCTTGTTCGCCAAACTCAACTAAATCACCAGCAGCGGAAAAACGCGCCCACTGTAAGGTTTCAGTCTCAGGAGATAAGCGGCAAATGAGCGGGGTACGCATGATGGAATAACCGAACGCTGTCGTGGCTGGCACGACAGCGTAAGCAAATTAAGTGCGGTAGTCTGCGTTAATGCTGACGTATTCGTGAGATAAATCGCACGTCCAAACTTGATCACTGACTTCGCCACGCCCAAGCTGCACACGAATCGTGATGTCAGTTTCTTGCATCACGCGCTGGCCTTGTGCTTCAGTGTACTCCGGTGATACGCCACCTTGACGCACAATATTGACTTCATTTAAATCAATTTGCACATCTTCCAACACTAAATTATTCAAGCCTGCACGACCGACCGCCGCAAGAATGCGTCCCCAGTTGGCATCACTGGCAAAAAACGCCGTTTTCACCAAAGGCGAATGCGCAATGGTATAAGCCACTGCTAAACACTCTTCGCGGTTGGCAGCACCTTCCACAGCAATGGTGATGAACTTAGTCGCGCCTTCACCATCACGCACAATAGCTTGTGCTAAGGCTTGGCACACTTCCGTAACTGTCTCACACAGCACAGTCCAAGCAGGGTCTTGCTCATTGCTAATTTGCACCGCACCTTGGCCAGAGGCCATTAACACACACGCATCATTGGTTGAAGTATCACCGTCTACCGAAATACGATTAAAACTGACATCCATCGCTTGCGCTAAACAGCGTTGCAATAACTCGCTAGGCACAGCCGCATCGGTACCGATAAAGGCCAACATAGTTGCCATATCAGGCCGAATCATGCCTGCACCTTTAGAAATACCGGTTACAGTCAAAGTCTGACCTTGCACTTCAACCTGACGCGAAAAGCCTTTTGGCTGCGTGTCAGTGGTCATAATGGCCTTAGCCGCTGCTGTCCAGTTATCTTCGCTTAAGGCTTGAATTGCGTTAGGCAACGCAGTGCGGATTTTTTCCACTGGCAAAGCTTGACCAATCACACCCGTCGAAAAAGGCAATACGGCTTCTGCACTACCACCGTGCAACTCAGCAACAGCTTGGCAAGTAGCTTGCGCTGCTTGCAAACCTGCGGCACCCGTACCGGCATTGGCATTGCCAGAATTAATCAAGCAATAACGCGCTGCGGTGCTGGCTAAATGCTGTTTTGCTAACACAACCGGTGCAGCACAAAACGCATTGCGGGTAAACACAGCGGCACAACTGGCTTGCTCGCTGGTTAAATGGATTAACACCACATCATCACGATTGGTGTGCTTAATCCCTGCGCCTGCAGTGCCTAATTGCAAACCTGCAATGGGTAATAAACGACCTAAAGGTGCTAACTGAACGGCCATTAACTTAATTTTCCATGACAATGTTTATATTTTTTGCCTGAACCACAAGGACAAGGCTCATTACGACCCACTTTAGGCGTTTCACGCACAAACGGTTGTACTGCTGGAGCGGCCGTTTCAGGTGGTGGTGTCGCAGTATCTGCATGTTCCTCAGCCATGCCATCAAAATTGGCATGACGGAATTGGAAGCCAGAATCCATTGCTTGCTGGCGGCGCTGTTCTTCTACCGCTGCCACGTCTTCTTCTGCTTGCACGCGCACTTTAGACAGAATGTTGACCACCTCTGTTTTAAAGGCTTCTAACATGCGAGAGAATAATTCAAAGGCTTCGCGCTTATATTCTTGCTTCGGATTTTTCTGCGCATAACCACGTAAATGAATACCTTGGCGTAAGTAATCCATTGCCGCTAAGTGTTCTTTCCAATGCGAATCCAACACTTGCAACATGACCACTTTTTCAAAGTGGCGCAATACTTCAGCACCTACTTGCTGCTCTTTAGTACGGTATTCTGTGTCAATGGCTTCTGCAATACGCTGACGCAATGGCTCTTCATGCAACTCCTCGTCTTCTTCTAACCATTGGCTAATTGGCAATTTCAGCATAAAGCGTTGCTCTAATGCCTCTTCTAAGCCTTTAATATTCCACATTTCTTCTAAACTTTGTGGCGGAATATAGCCATCGATTAAATCGTTTAAGGCATCTTCTCGAATCGCAACCACTGTTTCTTCAACAGAGTCTGATTCCATCAATTCGTTACGTTGCTCATAAATCACACGACGTTGATCATTCGCCACATCATCGTATTCTAATAACTGTTTACGAATATCAAAGTTACGGCCTTCAACCTTACGCTGTGCATTTTCAATAGCACGAGATACCCAAGGATGTTCAATCGCTTCGCCTTGCTCCATGCCTAATTTCTGCATTAAGCCAGAGACACGCTCAGAGGCAAAAATACGCATTAAACTGTCTTCTAATGACAGATAGAAACGGCTAGAACCCGGATCACCTTGACGGCCTGAACGACCACGCAACTGATTATCAATCCGGCGTGATTCGTGGCGCTCGGTACCAATGATGTGTAAACCGCCTGAGGCTAATACCGCTTGATGTCGTTGCTCCCATGCTTGGTGTAACTCTTGACGTTTAGCCTCGTCAATTTCACCTAGCTCAGCCAATTCCGCTTCAAAATTACCACCTAATACGATGTCCGTCCCACGACCCGCCATGTTAGTGGCAATCGTTACCGCACCTGGGCGACCTGCATTAACCACAATATGTGCTTCTTGCTCATGGAATTTTGCGTTTAAAACCTTGTGCTCAACTTTTTCCTTCTGTAGCAATTTAGACAAATACTCAGAAGTTTCAATCGAAGTGGTACCCACTAGCACAGGTTGTTGACGTGCTTGGCAATCGCGGATGTCTTCAATAATGGCATTAAATTTCTCAACTGCCGTTAAATACACCAAATCGCCAAAATCTTTACGCACCATTGGACGGTGAGTAGGAATCACCAATACTTCTAAATTGTAAATGGTTTGGAATTCGTAGGCTTCTGTGTCCGCAGTCCCTGTCATGCCTGACAGTTTGTTGTACAGACGGAATAAATTCTGGAAGGTAATCGAAGCAAGGGTTTGATTTTCATTTTGAATCGCCACCCCTTCTTTTGCTTCAACGGCTTGATGCAAGCCTTCCGACCAGCGACGACCCGGCATAGTACGACCGGTGAACTCGTCAACGATGACAATTTGTCCATCTTTAACGATGTAATCCACATCTTTTTGGAATAAGGTGTGGGCGCGTAACGCGGCGTTCACATGGTGCATTAAGTTGATATTAGTCGCATCATATAAGCTTTCATTTGGCTTTAAGATACCCGCATCAACCAACATTTCTTCAATTTTTTGATGCCCTTCATCGCTGAGAATGACTTGCTTGCTCTTCTCATCGACATAATAATCCCCTGGCACATACTCCGCTTCTTCAAACTTGCTTTGTGCGTCGGGGTCTTTTTCTTGGCGGGTTAAGCTGGGGATGATGACATTAATGCGTTGATATAAATCGGAGTTGTCATCAGTAGGACCGGAAATAATCAACGGAGTGCGGGCTTCGTCGATTAAAATCGAGTCCACCTCATCGATAATGGCGTAATTTAAGCCTTTTTGCTGCACGCGATCCTTGGAGCTAAACGCCATGTTATCGCGTAAATAATCAAAGCCGAATTCGTTATTAGTACCGTAAGTAATATCGGCTAAATAGGCTTCGCGCTTTTTATCTGGCTCCATATCCGGCACGACGACACCTGTAGTCAAGCCTAAAAATCCATAGACTCGGCTCATCCACTCAGAGTCACGACGCGCTAAATAGTCATTTACAGTAATGACATGCACACCATTACCCGGTAACGCATTTAAATAGGCGGGTAAGGTTGCCACTAAAGTTTTACCTTCACCAGTACGCATTTCGGCAATTTTGCCTTCATGCAATACCATGCCACCGATGAGCTGCACATCGAAATGACGCATGTTTAAAACCCGTTTCGAGGCTTCGCGCACAGTGGCAAATGCTTCAGGTAACAACTCATCGAGTTGAGTACCTTGTGCTAAACGTTCCCGAAACTCGACCGTTTTTGCACTTAACTCAGCATCGCTGAGCTTGACAAAACTGGGTTCTAAATCATTAATTTGTGAAACGATTTTAAACAGTCGTTTTAACTGACGGTCATTACGACTGCCAAATAATTTGGTAAAGATATTAGTGATCATTGCTTATGTATACTTAGCGATTCAGAATGGAATTCAGGAAGACTCGTGTCCCGCCCAAGATCAACATGGGTGCAAGTGCAAAAACCTGAGGTTTTACCGCGTTGACAGGGTAAACTCAAGGCGGTCAAATCCATGATTCACGACACGCCATTGGCACTGAGTGCTGTGGGGTGAACTTGCTGGCCAGCCCTATCGAGCTGATCGCAGAGGTGATATGCTTGGGATTTTATCGTTAGAACCAAATTGGGGCAATAAACTTTCAGTACTAGGACTCAGTTTACGCCGCCTATTGAGTACAACTACCATGAAAAAATTGAGTCAGGTTGTCAACGCACCAAATAGTCAATTTCAATCTATATTGCAACACAGTCGCTATTTACAACAGTTAGAGCAACAACTATTTGTAATTTTACCGGCACCCTTACGACCACATTGCCATGTGGCGAATTTAAACGCAGATAGTTTAGTGTTATATACACACTCTGCGGCATGGGCAACACGGTTACGTTATTTGCAAACGCTCATTTTAACACAGGCACGCCAACTGACGGGCTTAAACTTATCGCGCATAGAAGTGCGTGTACAGCCAGATAGCGCAATGCCTGCTACAACAGCACAACATGCTTCCCCTGCACTCACACGCACATTGTCGAGCGAAAATGCACACTTATTGCGCACCGTGGCAGAAACAGTTAAACATCCTAGATTACGGAACGCGTTGCTTAACCTAATCCAGCATCAAACTACTGAAGCAGGCTGAAGATAATTCAATAAAGACGCTGCAACTGGTTCTTGCTCTTCAAAGCTGACCAATTCCCAAGCATTTTGATCCGCTAACAATGCGCGTAATAATGAATTATTTAAACCATGTCCTGACTTGTAACCACTAAAGGCACCGACTAAGGGATAGCCTAACAAGTACACATCACCAATCGCATCTAACACTTTGTGTCTGACGAACTCATCGTCATAACGCAAACCATCTTCGTTTAAAATACGGTAGTCATCGACCACAATCGCATTATCTAAACTGCCGCCTAACGCTAAACGATTTTCGCGCAGCAACTCAATTTCGTGCATAAAACCAAAGGTACGCGCACGGCTCACTTCTTTGATGAAAGAGGTTTTAGCAAAGTCGATCTCGACATTTTGCCGACTGCGACGAAATACGGGATGATCAAAATCAATACGGAAATTGATGCGGAAACCATCGAATGGATCAAAGCGCGCCCATTTATCACCTTCTTGCACAGTGACACTTTGCTTGATTTTCAGGTAACGCTTAGCAGCACTTTGTTCTTCAATACCAGCAGATTGGATTAAAAAGACAAAAGGGCCTGCACTGCCATCCATAATGGGGACTTCTGAGGCACTCAATTCAACATACACATTGTCAATGCCTAAACCAGCTAAGGCAGACAATAAATGCTCAACTGTTGAAATTTTGACATCGTCCTTAACCAAGGTGGTGGACAATAAGGTATCGCCTACGTTTTCAGCGTGGGCAGGAATTTCGACTGGGGGGGTTAAATCGACCCGACGGAAGATGATGCCGGTATCAACAGGTGCTGGACGTAAGGTCAATAAAACCTTTTCGCCTGTGTGTAAACCGACACCTGTGGCACGAATCACATTTTTTAAAGTACGCTGTTTTATCATTATTGTTTATGTCTCCAATATTGTAGGCAGCTAACAGGTAGTGAGTGTTGAACACTCAGAACCTATGCGAACAACCGCTTGTGATGCCAAAAATTAGGAATGCAACAGTGTTGACCAGAAACAGACACTGTTTATTTACAATGCTGGTTCAAAAACAAGCATCTACCATATGATCCGCAAATACATTTTTTGCATTGCACAATAGACCAGATGGAAGTGTGTTGTCAAGTTTGAACAACTGTTGTAATCGCATTACAAGCTGTTGTCAAGTGTTAACACATGCTGTGTTTTTTACAACAAATTTTAGTCATATGACTGATTAATTGTTGTCCAGCCATGCGAATTCCCTTTGCATGACTAATGCCGACAGTGTGTTAACACGGCTGCTCTTTCAATATTGAAGCTTAATCTGCTTGCCGACGTAAGAAGGCCGGAATATCCAAATAATTGTCTGAATGCGTATCTGCATTGTCATTATTTGATAATGTGTTGTTGCCTGTGTTGCCTTGTTGTAAACGCGTCACAGCTGGTTTATCAAATTCCTTATAATCAGCGGATTTATTACCACTGTTTAAACGCGCAGGGCTTGAGGCAACTTGTGCAGCTTGTGGCACTTTTTCAGGTTTAGGTACCGCTTTAATCGGTGGACGTTCCCGCTGTTCCGCCTGTTCAGGACGTGCTGCACCCACACCTGTGGCAATCACAGTGACACGTAACTCGTCGTTCATTTCAGGGTCTAATACAGTACCGACAACCACAGTGGCATTTTCAGAGGCGAACTCTTCGATCACATCGCCCATTTCTTCAAATTCACCAATGGTTAAGTCCATACCAGCAGTCATGTTGACTAAAATGCCACGCGCACCGGATAAATCGACATCTTCTAACAAGGGGCTAGAAATCGCATCCATTGCTGCTTTACGTGCACGGCCTTCACCTTTAGCACGACCGGTTCCCATCATCGCCATGCCCATCTCTTGCATCACGGTGGTCACGTCAGCGAAATCGACGTTAATCAAACCAGGGCGAGTGATTAATTCTGAAATACCTTGAACCGCACTATGCAATACATTATTGGCTGCTTTAAAGGCATCTAATAATGAAACATCGCGCCCTAACACGCTTAATAACTTTTCATTAGGGATGACGATCAAAGAGTCAACATGTTGTGATAACTCTTTAACACCTTGTTCGGCAACGATAGCACGTTTGCGACCTTCAAATGGGAAAGGACGGGTGACAACGGCAACTGTTAAAACGCCTAATTCTTTAGCCACTTGCGCGACAACAGGGGCAGCCCCTGTGCCGGTACCACCGCCCATACCCGCAGTGATGAAGACCATATCAGTGCCTTCTAACATGGCCATGATACGTTCGCGATCTTCTAAAGCCGCTTGTTGGCCTACTTCAGGATTAGCACCTGCCCCTAAGCCTTTAGTGACATCAGTGCCTAATTGTAAAATGGTACGTGCTGAGGAGTTGCGTAAGGCTTGCGCGTCAGTATTTGCGCAAATAAATTCAACACCTTCAATACTGCCAGTTAACATGTGTTCAACGGCGTTACCACCACCGCCACCAACACCGACTACTTTGATTACAGCATTTTGGCTGTAGGTATCCATGAGTTCAAACACGATTAAAACCTCCTATACGATGCACGCCGCGTAAGGTATTACCTTCAAATTAACACTTAAATTTAATAAACTATTCACTGTCAGCATAGGCTATGCCAGCCATGTTAGAAAGGCGTTTTAAAGGATATTGCGCCGCAGCAATTGAATCATTGCGCTAACCATTGGCATTGAGTTATAAGTGACACACACACTTTGTTGACCATGTACTATGTTGCTGTAACGCTATAAAATGAGATGCTTAACAGCATATTAGCTTACATTATAATCAATACAATAAGATAAGTTTATCTTAATTGTGTCCGTTTTGCTGCATCCGCGCATGTTGCTCAAGTTTTAGTGGTTTCACAAATCCAATAAACAAGTCGGATACGCTGCTATCACCGCTAGAATCCACTACAGTTCAATTACTGTAAAATCTCGCCTCAACATCAAATAATGACTTTAATATTAAGCATTTAAATCATTCATCGCTTAACGAGCGAAGCAGCAATAGCATACGGGTATGGGGGTATTTTATTATCCATTTGTAATGGCACATAGCTCACCCAGTTAAGTATACTCAGTGAACAATAAATACGCTTGGTGGTAATGTATCGCGTATTAAGCAGTCATTACAGAGTTTCTTAATTTTTCTTATTTAAGACTGAGTCTAAAACATAAAACGATTAACACGATCTTGATACATAACACAGATGCAAGACCTTATTAATCGCTTTACTTTACAGCCTATAATGCGCCTCGATGTTCATAAAACACAGGCTTACTTGGTCAATACATGATCATGAGCACCTGCTTATCATCGCATGAAATGCGCCTAACATCAAAAATTCCCTTGAAACCAATTTCGCATCCGGCCAAAAATGCCCCTTAAACCACCTTCACCAAAGTTAAGTTCAGAAACACGTTCATGGCGGTGGCGATGACCAAATAACAATAAACCCACGCCAGTCGCATGGATAGGGTTGCGCACCACATCGACTAAACCCGATACATATTTAGGATAGCCTAAGCGCACTGGCACATGGAAAACTTGCTCAGCCAATTCTAAAACACCATCCATTTTAGAACTGCCGCCGGTTAATACCACGCCTGCTGCGATCAAATCTTCATAACCACTACGACGTAACACCGCTTGCACTAAGTTCAGCAATTCTTCATAACGTGGTTCAACCACATCAGCTAAAGTCTGACGCGATAAATAACGCGGTGGACGCGCACCCACACTAGGCACTTCGATCATTTCATCGGCACTGGCTAGGTGCGGCAAAGCGCAAGCATATTTAATCTTAATATCTTCCGCATATTGCGTCGGTGTACGCATTGCCACTGCAATATCGTTAGTCACTTGATCACCAGCAATCGGGATCACAGCGGTGTAGCGAATAGAGCCTTCGGTAAAAATCGCAATATCTGTAGTGCCGCCGCCGATGTCCACTAAGCACACGCCTAATTCTTTTTCATCTTGCGTTAAGACTGCTTCACTAGAAGCCAATTGCTCTAAAATAATGTCATCAACTTCTAAGCCGCATAAGCGCACGCACTTGATAATATTTTGCGCCGCACTTACAGCACCAGTCACCAAATGCACTTTAGCTTCTAAACGCACACCTGACATACCAATTGGTTCACGAATACCTTCTTGGTTATCAATGACATATTCTTGCGGCAGAATGTGCAAAATCTTTTGATCGGCAGGGATCGCCACCGCGCGCGCGGCATCTAACACCCGATCTAAATCATCTTGTGTCACTTCTTTGTCACGAATCGCCACGATGCCATGTGAATTCATGCTGCGAATATGACTACCGGCAATGCCCGTAGACACCGATTTAATTTCGCAACCAGACATCAACTCTGCTTCTTCAACTGCACGTTGAATGGAGTGTACCGTGGACTCAATGTTAACCACGACCCCCTTCTTTAAGCCGCGTGACGGATGCTGACCAATACCAATGATTTCAACATCATCACCATCGGATGATGTTTCGCCCACAATAGCGACGACTTTGGAGGTACCAATATCCAAACCCACGATCAAGTTTTTATCTCTAGCCATAATTCTCCTCACTCTGCCGTTGCCAACTGCACCGCAATGCCATTGGTATAGCGCAGATCTACCTGTCGAACAGGCATGTCCTGTACGTCCACAATGCGGCTGTAAACACTGAGAAAACGTTGTAAATGTCGGTAATAATCATCTCGCCCTAACACAATGCTTAGCCCTTCAGCCAGTTGCAAGGTGCAGGTTTGACGGATACTACAACTGACTTGTTGCAGTTGTAACCCCGTTGGCCTAAATAGGGCAGTGACTTGACGATAGCGTTGTACCAAAGTCGATAACTGCTCTCCCACTAACAGGGGCAAGCGGGCTTGCTCGTCAGTCGTCGGTGTGACTTCAATCGGAGTGGCCTGCGTTGACACAAGTATGGGGGCTGCGGTTTGCGTTTGCTGCCAAATCGCTAAAGGTTCATATTCGGTTAAGGTAACTTGTACTGTATCTGGCCACTGTTGTGTCACTGTCGCCTGTTCAATCCACGGTAACGCTGTTAAAGCTGTTTGCATCGCCGCTAAATCGAGGTATAAAAAACCTGTTGCTGTATAACGTGATAACAGTGATTGTAACACTTCCGGCTCAGTGCGGTGTTGCCCTTCTATTTTAACCTTCTGTATGGTGAAGGTTTCAGGTTGTAACCCCCAAATAACGAGACTGATTAACCCTGTTGCTAGTATGCCAAGAATAAGCCATTTTTTTAAGCCATTACCGGAACTTTGCTTAGGGTCTGGCGTATTCGGCATACGCCGTGCAGCCTGCGTTACATTACGCCGTTCAGGCTGAATTAACCATGCAGGGCGTTCCATATCACTTATTGTGTCACCGTTGATAATACTTGCAACACTAATTCATCAAAGCTTAAACCGGCTTGTTTTGCTGCCATTGGCACTAAGCTGTGGCTGGTCATACCAGGTACAGTGTTAATTTCTAATAACCACGGCTGACCTTGACGATCACACATTAGATCAACCCGTCCCCAAGCCCGCGCCCCTACAGCATGAAAGGCTTGCAAGACTAATTGCTGCAATGCCTGTTCTTGTTCTGGTGGTAAACCACAGGGGCAATGATACAAGGTTGCTGCATCATCACTGTATTTGGCTTCGTAATCGTAAAACGTGCGTGGCGTTTCCAAGCGAATCAAGGGTAAAGGCGTTTGTCCTAACACCGCTGCGGTATATTCCGTTCCCTCAATAAAACGTTCTGCCATCACAGGTGATTGGCAGGAGGCGGCTTGGGTATAAGCGGCTTTAAACTCATCTACCGTTTGCACCTTGCTCACGCCAACACTAGAACCTTCTAACACTGGTTTCACCATTAACGGCAAGCCAAGGCGTTTTGCAATTGCTGTGAAATCGCTGTCAGAGTGCAGCATTTCAAATTCAGGCGTAGGTAACTGTAAACCATGCCATAACAGTTTGCAGCGTTGTTTATCCATCCCCAAGGCAGAGCCTAACACACCACTGCCAGTATACGGTAAACCTAAATGTTCTAATAAACCTTGAATAGTGCCATCTTCGCCGCCGCGTCCGTGTAAAGCGATGAAAATGCGATCAAAGCGGGTTTCTGTTAATTGCGACAATAAGGAATGTGCAGTGTCGATACCGACTGCATCAACCCCTTGTCGCAATAAAGCCGCTAAAATCGCTTGTCCAGAAATCAGCGAAATCTCCCGTTCTGCTGAACGTCCGCCCATTAATACCGCAACTTTGCCAAAGTCAGTTTTGCTCATACATCCACTTCCTGTTGCATTTCCCATTCACTTGGATAACCGACAATTCGGACTTCAGGTTTTAACTGAACCTGAAATTGTTGGGCGACTACATCTTGCACATGCCAGATTAACTGCTCAATATCAGCAGCACTGGCTTGATCTTGATTAATAATAAAATTGGCGTGCTTTTCTGAGACACAGGCACCGCCAATGCAAAATCCTTTTAACCCCGCCGCTTCAATCAACCGCGCCGCGTGATCGCCTGGCGGATTGCGAAACACAGAACCGCAGCTAGGCAAGCCCATCGGCTGTTTCTCGCTGCGTTCTTTTAACAAGGTTTTAATGCGTTGTTGACCAATGCCTTCAGGGTCTGGGCTAAGCTTTAAAGTCGCCGCGACAAACCATTCATCCGGCGGCCCTTGCACAGCGCGATAAGCCACACTGTAATCAGCAATGCTGCGCCGTTTGTGTTCACCGTGTAAGGTCAACACCTCCACACTTTGCACTAAATTCCATGTCTCGCCACCCCAAGCACCGGCATTCATCGCTAAAGCACCGCCCATAGTGCCGGGGATACCGGCTAAAAATTCTGCGCCGCCTAATTGTGCGCGACTGGTTTCCCTTGCCACTTTGGCACAGCTAACACCCGCTTCTACACGCACCGTGTGGTCATTAAGCCACGTCAGTTCATTGAGCAAACCTGCGGTTAAAATCACCACGCCAGGGATACCGTTATCGCGCACTAGCAAATTACTGCCCAAACCTAGCCAAAACACCGGCATACCGGTAGGAATTTGCGGCATAAACTGCACTAAATCTTCCAGATCGGCAGGCGCATAAAACCATTCGGCTGGCCCACCTACACGCCATGAAGTGTGTGTAGACATGGGTTCATGATGACGTAATTGTCCACGCAAACCCGACGGCGTAAAAGCGAGGCTGCCCGCTCGATACCCCGTTGAATGATCAACCGGAAAATGACGCGCTTTATTCATGGTAATGGGATTAACCTGTAGAGGAAGCGAGTAAGGGGGAAGCAAACCACTGTTGCAAGTCATGTGGTAATTGGCTCGCAATCGCACCAATATTCCCCGCACCTAAGGTGAGCAAAATATCTTGATCGCGTAACACTGGACATAATTGTTCGACGAGAGTGCTGCTGTGTTCCACAAAATGCGGCTGCACTTGTCCTGTCGCTGCGATGGCTTCACATAATGCTTGCCCTGTCGCTTCAGCAATCGGCTGTTCACCTGCTGAATACACATCGAGCAAGAACAACTCGTCTACCGTCGCCAACACTTCGACAAATTCGTTAAATAAGTCGCGGGTGCGAGTATAGCGGTGCGGTTGGAACACAACCACTAAACGACGCTCAGGCCAACCGCTGCGGATGGCTTGAAACACCGCCGTCACTTCGCGCGGGTGATGACCATAGTCGTCAAATAACAAAATCTCTTGTTGTGTCGTTAAGCGCAAGGCTTGCATTTGCAAACGTCGCCCAATACCGCTAAAGCGTTGTAAAGCTTGCTGAATAGCGTGATTTGACACACCCGCTTCATGGGCAATGGCAATCGCTGCTAAGGCATTTAACACATTATGATGACCGGGCAGGTTTAAACTGATGTCCATCCACGGACTGTCCTCGCGGATAACCGAGAAATGGGTATAACCGCCTTCTGCCTTAATGTTCACCGCACGAATGTCCGCGTCAGCAGACACGCCATACGTTAAAATCGGCTTGGTAATTTCTGGCAATAACTCTCGAATTACCGGATCATCCAAGCACAACACCGCTAAGCCATAAAAAGGCAACTGGTGTAGAAAATCAACAAAGGTTTGTTTCAGCAATTCAAAATCATGCTGATAGGTCTCCATGTGATCTTCATCGATATTCGTCACCACCGCCATGATGGGTTTCAAATATAGGAATGACGCATCACTCTCGTCGGCTTCAGCGACTAAATACTGACCTTCGCCTAAGCTGGCATGTGTGCCGGTGCTATTCAATAAACCACCGATGACAAAAGTTGGGTCTAAACCGCCTTCGGCTAATAAACTGGTGACTAAACTGGTAGTCGTGGTTTTGCCGTGTGTACCCGCAATGGCAATGCCTTGGCGAAAGCGCATTAACTCGCCTAACATTTCGGCACGCGGCACTACGGGAATGCGCTGTTCGCGTGCGGTTTTCACTTCGGGGTTATCTTCTTTCACCGCACTAGAAATCACCACCACATCACAACCATAGACGTTTTCCGCCGCATGTCCGATGTGAACCCGAATACCTTGACTCGACAAATGGCGGGTCATATTGTTTTTTTGCAAATCAGAGCCGGTCACGGCATAGCCGATATGGTGCATTACTTCTGCAATGCCGCCCATACCTGCACCGCCAATGCCCACGAAATGAATGCGCCGTCCCCGTTTAGGTAAGCGCTCATGAGTTTGCGTTTTTGTCCGTTCTAATGTCGTCATAGGTCTTCGTTTTCTCAATAACGGCGGCGACGATTCGCCCAGCCTTAAACAAGGTTCAAGCCCCTTGTAGTTGCGCTTGAACAGGTGCCAACACTTGTTGTAATGCATTTGGCTGGGCGCATTGTTGCGCGGCCTGCGCCATTTGCTGTAATTGGGTTGGCTCGTTGTACAATGTGTGTAATAACTTTGTCAATCCTGCCACAGATAGCTCGGTTTGCGGTAATAATATCGCAGCCCCGCGATCACTTAAATAACGTGCATTGTGGGTTTGGTGATCATCCACTGCATGCGGATAGGGAATTAAAATGGCAGGTAATCCTGCTTGTGCTAATTCGCTCACAGTCAAGGCACCAGCGCGACAAATCGCCACATCTGCCCATGCGTAGGCGGCTGCCATATCTTCAATAAATGCTAACACTTCTACTGGAAAATTCGCTGCTGCATACGCCACTTGCATGGCTTCGATATGCGCGGTGCCGGTTTGGTGGCGCACTTCTAGTGGCAAACCCAGTTGCGTTAAGGACGCAGGTACGGCTTCATTTAAAGCCAACGCGCCTAAACTGCCGCCGACCACTAATACGCGCAGAGGCTGGCGTGGGCGTGCAATCTCTTGTGCGTTCAAGGCCATGATGTTAGCGCGTAATGGGTTGCCCGTCACTTGTGCGCCTACTGTCGCTGCAAAGCTATTGGGAAAAGCACTCATGACACCCGTTGCCACTTTTGCCAGCCAGCGATTGGTTAGCCCTGGAATGGCATTTTGCTCGTGGATAAACAGCGGAATACCGCTTAAAGCCGCAGCAATGCCACCCGGCCCCGTGACGAAACCGCCAAAGCCGATCACCACTTGTGCCTGCTGTTGTTTAAAAATGCGTCGTGCTTGCCAGACTGCCCGCGTAATGCGCCACGGTGCGGCAAACCAGCCTAAAGCCCCTTTGCCACGCAAGCCTGCGATGTCGATACAATGCAGCGGAAAGTTCGCAGCAGGCACCACTTTAGCTTCTAGCCCTTTGCCGGTGCCTAACCAATGCACATCATAACCTTGCTCGCGCAAAGCTTCAGCCACCGCCAAAGCGGGAAACACATGACCGCCCGTGCCTGCGGCCATAATCATCACTGTCCCTGTAGAACTAGCTGCGCAATTCGTCACGCTTTTCTCCTGCTAACATCCGAGTTTCATGGTCAATACGCAACAACAATGCCACGGCTAAACAAGTGCTAACCAAACTAGAACCACCGTAACTCATTAAGGGCAAGGTTAAACCTTTGGTGGGCAATAGCCCCATATTCACCCCTAAATTAATACTGGCTTGCAAACCTAACAATAAGCCTAAGCCGTAAGCGACATAGGCAGCATAATACCGCCCTTGGCGCTCTGTTTGAATCGCAATCCAAAACGCCCGCAGCACTAAAAAGGCAAATAAGCCAATCACCACCATGACACCGAGTAAGCCTAATTCCTCTGCCAAGATAGCGAATAAAAAATCGGTGTGTGCTTCGGGTAAATAGGTCAGTTTTTGCACGCTGTTGCCTAAGCCTACGCCTAACCACTCGCCGCGACCGATGGCGATTAAGGCTTGTGTTAACTGAAAGCCACTATTAAACGGATCGGCCCAAGGATTGACGAAGGTTGTTAAACGGGCTAAGCGATATGGTGCTAACACCACTAATAACACCAAGGCCATCGAGACGATAACTAACCACAGCACAAATTGCTTCATCGGCACGCCAGCTAAAAATAACATGCCCATCACCGTGGCAAATAATACCACTGCTGTGCCATAGTCTGGCTCTAATAACACCAAACCGCTCATGACGATAACCACTGACATGGCTTTGATAAAACCGCTGATTTCGGTGCGTACTTCATCGCTACGGCGCACTAAGTAACCGGCAAGATATAACACCATACACAATTTCATCGGCTCAGAAGGCTGTAAGGTGAAAGCACTGAAATTGAACCAGCGCATACTGCCATTCACTTCTCGACCCAGCCCAGGGATTAACACCAAGATCAAGGCGAGCAAACTCAGCAGCAACAAAGGCACACTCAGCCGTTGCCACGTTTGCATAGGCACTTGCCATGCAAGCACACCTAAAATCGTGCCGAAGCCGACAAAAAATAATTGACGTTGGAAATAATAAAAAGGCTGGTGTAATTGCGTGTCAGCGATATTCATGGAGCTAGAAGCCACCATGATTAAGCCTAGCAATACTAAGGCGAGTGCACCGAGGAAAAACGGCATATCAAAATGCGCAAGCGGCGCATTGGCTGAAGTAGCGGCACTTTGTGAGTTAAAAATGTCGCTCAAGTTTGACTCCTAGGGAGATTACGTCACTTAAGACAGCGTGTTGCAATATGTAGGGTGGAATAGGCATAAGCCGTATTCCACCATGACACTTGTTGTCTGCATTTCCTTTAATGATTTGCAGAGTTTCATGGTGGAATACGCTGCGCTATTCCACCCTACATCTATGTCACTGCACCCACAAAATTTAAGCGATGTGAGCCAAACTGCACTCAACATCGCTTGTTTAATGTGGCTAATGAGTGTGTTCAAACAAACACACTCATAAGGCAACAGGCTTACATTTCAGATGAAGTCGCATCTTCAACGCCAGATTCTTCTGTATCAATCGGCATTGGTGGTTGCGTACCTGCGTTGTATTGACGCTGCTGACGGCGACGGTCATCATGATAAGCCAAGCCTGTACCCGCAGGAATCAAGCGACCTACAATCACGTTTTCTTTCAGACCGCGTAAGTCATCACAACGACCGCTCACAGAAGCCTCGGTTAATACCCGTGTGGTTTCTTGGAACGATGCCGCAGAAATAAAGGATTCTGTCGCCAGAGAAGCTTTAGTAATCCCTAATAAAATTGGCTCAAAGGTCGCTGGCATTTTGCCTTCGGCTAATACGCGCTCGTTTTCTTCTAATAAACGTGCACGTTCCACTTGCTCACCGCGTAATAAACGGGTCTCGCCAGAGTCTTGCACCACGACTTTACGCAACATTTGACGCACGATGACTTCAATGTGCTTGTCGTTGATTTTAACCCCTTGTAAGCGGTAAACCTCTTGCACTTCATTCACGATATAACTGGCTAAGGCCGTGATACCTAACAAGCGTAAAATGTCGTGCGGGTTTGGCGCACCGTCTACTAAGTTTTCACCACGTTCTACATGCTCACCCTCGAACACGTTAACATGCCGCCATTTCGGAATCGGAATTTCAGTCGCTTCGCCCGATTTGTCGGTGATGATCAAACGCTGTTTGGTCTTAGTATCTTTACCAAAGCTCACAGTACCGCTGGTTTCAGCCAATACCGCAGGCTCTTTTGGCGCACGCGCTTCAAACAAGTCAGCAACCCGTGGTAAACCACCGGTAATGTCACGGGTTTTAGAAGATTCTTGTGGCAGACGGGCAATAACGTCCCCGACGTTCACTAAAGAACCATCTTCAACAACAATAATCGCTTTCGGTGGCAAGAAGTAAGACGCAGGCATTTCAGTCCCTGGAATGCACAAGTCATAGCCATCTTCGTCGATCAATTTCACCATTGGGCGCGTATCTTTCGCGTTGGCAGGCCGCTGTTTAGGGTCCATTACCTCGATACTGCTTAAGCCGGTAATTTCATCCGTTTTACGACTAACTGTAACCCCTTCTAATACTTCACTAAAGGCAACTTTACCTTTTACCTCTGTAATCACAGGGTGAGTATGTGGGTCCCAAGTAGCAATTTGTTGACCGCCTTCTACGGTATCGCCATCGTGTACCGAGAACACCGCACCGTAAGGTACTTTATAGCGTTCCCGCTCCCGACCAAACTCGTCCAGAATACTTAACTCACCCGAACGAGAAACGGCGATTAACTTACCAGTCGCATTATCACCTTGTTGTTGAATGGTCTTAATGTTGTGTAACTTGACCACCCCTTTTGACTTGGCTTCAATGCTGCTGACCGCTGCCGCCCGCGAAGCTGCACCACCGATGTGGAACGTCCGCATGGTTAACTGGGTACCCGGTTCACCGATAGACTGTGCTGCGATAACGCCGACTGCTTCACCATTGTTCACCAAGTGACCGCGACCTAAGTCACGACCATAACACATGGCGCAAATACCATAGCGTGATTCACAAGTAATGGCGGAACGTACTCGAACACGGTCAATACTGTGCTCGTCTAAACGCTCTACCCATGCTTCATCTAACAAGGTGCCACGCGTGATCAACGGCTCGTCTTGGGTAGGGATTAATACATCTTCCGCTAACACACGACCTAATACACGCTCGCGCAATGGTTCAACAACGTCCCCACCTTCAATTAATGGGGTCATTTCTAAACCGTGGTGCGTGCCACAATCTGGCTCTAACACCACCATATCTTGCGCTACGTCTACTAAACGACGGGTTAAGTAACCAGAGTTCGCGGTTTTTAACGCAGTATCGGCCAGACCTTTCCGCGCCCCGTGAGTAGAAATAAAGTATTGTAAAACGTTTAAGCCTTCACGGAAGTTCGCAGTAATCGGCGTTTCAATGATAGAACCGTCAGGTTTTGCCATTAAGCCCCGCATCCCCGCTAACTGCCGAATCTGTGCCGCAGAACCCCGCGCTCCAGAATCCGCCATCATGTAGATGGAGTTAAACGAAGGCTGCATCACTTGCTTGCCGTTTTCATCCAAGCGAGGTGAACCGTCTAATTCAAACACTGGCTCTGTGCCTAACTTGCTCATCATGGCCTTAGCCAATTTATCATTGGTGTGAGACCAGATGTCGACCACTTTGTTATAGCGTTCACCGTTGGTGATTAAACCAGAACCATATTGTTCTTCGATTTCTTTCACCTCAGCTTCTGCGGCACTAATAATATCCGGTTTGTCATCAGGGACGACCATGTCTTCCACGCCGATAGAAATCCCAGCGCGGGTTGCATACGAGAAACCGGTATACATTAAACGGTCAGCAAAGATCACAGTCTCTTTTAAGCCTACTTGGCGATAACAAGAGTTAATCAGCTTAGAAATCGCTTTCTTAGTCAAAGAACAGTCGATGATCTTAAACGGTAAGCCCGCTGGCAGAATGTCGGATAATAAGGCACGACCTGCGGTAGTGTTGACACGAATGGTGTGTTCTACCGGTACGCCGTTTTCGTCGAAAATTGACTCTTTTACCCGCACCGTGACGCGCGCTTGTAAGTCTAACTCGTGGTTGTTATAAGCACGATGCACTTCTTTAGTGTCGCGCAATAACATGCCTTCACCTTTGGCACCTAAACGCTCACGGGTCATATAGTACAAGCCCAAGACCACGTCTTGAGACGGTACGATAATCGGCTCACCGTTGGCAGGCGATAAGATGTTGTTAGTTGACATCATCAACGAGCGTGCTTCTAACTGCGCTTCAATTGATAACGGCACATGCACCGCCATTTGGTCACCGTCGAAGTCGGCGTTAAAGGCAGTACAGACTAACGGATGCAACTGGATCGCTTTACCTTCAATCAACACCGGTTCAAAGGCTTGAATACCTAAACGGTGTAAAGTTGGCGCACGGTTTAACATTACCGGATGTTCGCGGATCACTTCGTCTAAAATGTCCCAAACTTCTGGCCCTTCACGCTCAACCAATTTTTTCGCCGCTTTAATGGTGGTCGCTAAACCGCGCAATTCTAATTTACCAAACACAAACGGCTTGAATAATTCCAAGGCCATTTTTTTCGGTAAACCACATTGTTGCAGTTTTAAGCTAGGACCAACCACGATGACTGAACGACCAGAGTAGTCAACCCGTTTCCCTAATAAGTTTTGACGGAAACGACCTTGCTTACCCTTAATCATGTCGGCTAAGGATTTCAGCGGTAACTTGTTAGTACCAGTAATGGCACGACCACGACGACCGTTATCCAGCAACGCATCCACGGATTCTTGTAACATCCGTTTTTCGTTGCGCACGATGATGTCTGGTGCATTTAAGTCCAATAAGCGTTTTAAACGGTTATTCCGGTTAATCACGCGACGGTATAAGTCGTTTAAGTCAGAAGTGGCAAAACGACCGCCATCTAACGGCACTAACGGACGCAACTCAGGAGGTAATACCGGCAATACTTTCAACACCATCCATTCAGGACGGTTGCCAGAATGCAAGAAAGACTCGATCAGTTTCAGCCGTTTGCTCAGCTTTTTGATCTTGGTTTCTGAATTCGTGCTGTTGATTTCTTCGCGTAAACGGTTCACTTCACCGGCTAAATCCATGCTTTTCAGCAATTCATTAACCGCTTCCGCGCCCATTAAGGCCACGAATTCATCTCCGTATTCTTCCAGCGCGTCTAAATATTCTTCTTCGCTTAACAATTGACCGCGTTGTAATGGGGTATCAAAACCAGGGTCAATAACCACATAGGCTTCAAAATACAACACCCGCTCAATGTCGCGTAAGGTTAAGTCTAATAATAAACCCATGCGTGATGGCAAGGATTTTAAATACCAGATATGCGCCACAGGGCTGGCTAATTCAATATGCCCCATGCGCTCACGACGTACTTTAGCTTGAGTGACTTCTACGCCACATTTTTCGCACACTACGCCGCGATGTTTTAAGCGTTTGTACTTACCGCACAAGCACTCATAATCCTTAATAGGGCCGAAAATCTTGGCGCAGAACAAGCCATCCCGCTCGGGTTTAAACGTGCGGTAATTGATCGTTTCAGGTTTTTTGACTTCACCATAAGACCATGAGCGAATTTTCTCTGGTGAGGCCAAGCCAATACAAATCCTGTCGAATTCTTCGATCTGTCCTTGGCTATTTAACAGATTCAGCAAATCTTTCAAAACCGTTCTCCCGTTTACAGTGATCAGTAATCAGCAGCAAATGGCAAGTGCTAAGAAGCACTTGCCATATCACCTGATAACTGCAATCAGTCTTGTTCTAACTCGATATCGATACCCAACGAACGGATCTCTTTGACCAATACGTTGAAGGACTCAGGCATGCCCGCTTCCATACGGTGGTCGCCATCCACGATGTTTTTATACATCTTAGTACGACCGTTTACGTCATCCGATTTCACCGTCAGCATTTCTTGCAAGGTGTACGCCGCGCCGTAAGCTTCCAGTGCCCACACTTCCATTTCCCCGAAGCGTTGACCACCGAATTGCGCTTTACCGCCTAACGGTTGTTGTGTCACTAAGCTGTAAGGCCCTGTGGAACGTGCGTGCATCTTGTCGTCAACCAAGTGGTTTAACTTCAGCATGTACATATAGCCAATCGTGACCGGACGTTCAAATAATTCACCGGTACGACCATCGAATAAACGGGTTTGACCATTGGTCTCTAAACCCGCTAAATTCAGCATATATTTGATTTCGTCTTCACTGGCACCGTCAAATACTGGTGTCGCAGTCGGTACGCCTCGGCGTAAGTTGCGCGATAATTCCAGAATCTCATCATCAGAGAAACTGTCTAAATCTTCGCGTTTACCACTGACGTTATACACTTTGCCTAAGAATTCGCGTAAGTCAGCGACTTCTCGTTGTGCTTTTAACATCCGGTCAATCTGTATGCCTAAGCCTTTTGCGGCTAAACCTAAATGGGTTTCCAACACCTGACCGATGTTCATCCGTGAAGGTACCCCTAATGGGTTTAACACGATGTCTACCGGTGTGCCGTCTGCGGTATGCGGCATATCCTCAATAGGTACGATCATGGAGACCACACCTTTATTACCGTGACGACCCGCCATCTTGTCACCCGGTTGGATACGACGTTTCACTGCCAGATAGACTTTCACCATTTTTAACACACCCGGTGCTAAGTCATCACCCGTGGTTAACTTACGGCGTTTTTCTTCATACAACTCGTCAGAGTGTTGACGCGCTTCTTTTAAGCCTTCCGCCGCACGCTCTAACTGCTCGTTGATTTCTGGCTCTTGCAAGCTGATTTCAAACCATTGTTCGCGGCTTAAGCCATCTAAATAGGCTTTAGTGACTTCAGCATTGGCGCCTAAGCCTCTCGGCCCATTTAAGGCTTTACGACCGACTAATACCCGCTCTAAACGCTGGAAGGTATCATCTTCTAAAATCCGTAACTTATCGCGTAAGTCTTTACGGATTTTATCCATTTCAGTTTGTTCAATTTGCAACGCCCGTGCATCTTTTTCCACGCTGTCGCGGGTAAATACTTGCACGTCGATGACCGTACCGGTGGTACCTGAAGGTACACGCAAAGAGGTATCTTTTACGTCAGAGGCTTTCTCACCGAAAATCGCGCGTAACAGTTTTTCTTCAGGTGTTAATTGGGTTTCACCTTTAGGCGTAACCTTACCGACTAAAATGTCACCTGGACGCACTTCTGCGCCGATGTACACGATACCGGCTTGGTCTAACTTGCCTAAAGCAGCTTCACTGACGTTAGGAATGTCTGAGGTAATCTCCTCTGGCCCTAACTTGGTATCGCGTGCCATACAGCTTAATTCCACGATGTGAATCGAGGTAAAGCGGTCTTCTTGCACCACCCGTTCGGACAATAAGATGGAGTCCTCAAAGTTGTAGCCATTCCACGGCATGAAGGCAACCAACATATTTTGCCCTAAGGCCAACTCACCTAAGTCAGTAGAAGGGCCATCGGCTAATACGTCGCCTTTGACAATTAAGTCACCCGGACGAACTAACGGTTTTTGGTTGATACAGGTGTTTTGGTTAGACCGTACATACTTAGTTAAGTTGTAAATATCTACACCTGACTCACCGGCTTCTGCTTCGTCATCGTTAGCACGCACCACAATCCGCGCCGCATCCACAGAGTCAACCACACCGCCCCGCTCAGCGACCACGGTTACACCGGAGTCAACCGCCACAGCGCGTTCCATACCAGTACCCACTAAAGGCTTCTCGGTACGAATGGTCGGTACTGCTTGACGTTGCATGTTAGAACCCATTAACGCACGGTTCGCGTCATCGTGTTCTAAGAACGGAATTAAGGAGGCTGCCACCGATACGATCTGACGTGGCGACACGTCCATGTACTCAATCCGATCTCGCGGCATCAAGGTAAATTCATTCTCATGCCGTGCGGTGATCAAGTCGTCAACTAAACAACCGTCTTCGTCTAACTCGGCGTTCGCTTGTGCAATCACATAGCGGCCTTCTTCAATCGCCGATAAGTAATCCACTTGGCTGGTGACACGACCATTTTCCACGCGACGATAAGGCGTTTCTAAGAAGCCATACTCGTTAGTACGCGCATACACTGCTAAGGAGTTGATCAAACCAATGTTTGGCCCCTCAGGCGTTTCAATTGGACAGACCCGACCGTAGTGAGTCGGATGCACGTCGCGCACCTCAAAGCCTGCACGCTCACGAGTTAAACCACCAGGCCCTAAGGCAGAGACACGGCGTTTATGCGTGACTTCAGATAAGGGGTTGTTTTGGTCCATAAATTGTGACAATTGGCTGGAACCAAAGAACTCCCGAATCGCAGCAGACACTGGCTTCGCGTTGATCAACTCTTGCGGCATAATGTTTTCAGATTCAGCCAAGGTTAAACGCTCTTTCACCGCGCGTTCTACTCGTACTAAACCGATACGGAATTGGTTTTCCGCCATCTCGCCTACGCTACGAATCCGACGATTGCCTAAGTGGTCAATATCGTCCACCACACCATTACCGTTACGGATATTAATTAAAGTCCGTAACACGTCTAAGATGTCTTGACGCGATAAAGTACCGACATTGGCTAAAGTTTGGGCAATGTCTAATAAGGCTGCTGGGGTGAATACACCCAATTCCATTAAGGCTTGCAGACCTTGCAATAAGGCATTGCCTTCTAAACCGTCTACATTAACCTGTGTTTTTAACGCTTCATAAGCGTTTGTGAACACCGCATCATGCACAATTTCGTTATTGATTAATAACTGTAAACTGTGTGCTAAGGCCGCAGCATCTTCACGCGCTGCTAAGCTGGCGTGATTGCTTAAGCTTTGTTGCGCTAATTCAGCAGGGAAAATATCTTGCCCTGCAAACACATGAGTTTCTTTTAACAGTTTTAATAAATCTTTTTCTGCCAAGGTGTACGCAGTGCCCATATTTCTAAAGGCATCGACAATCCCTTGACGCGATAAGATATTTTCATCAATTAACGGTTTAAAACCGGCTAAGATATCATGCTCAGTTAATAAGCCTGCTTCATAGAAGGTTTTAACAAAATCGGTAAATTTAACCCGCTCAATACGGCGGTTAAATTTCATACGACCTACTGCTGATAAATCATAGCGTTCTGCGGTGAAGAATAAGTTATTAAATAACGCCTCTGCCGCTTCAGTGGTCGGTGGCTCCCCAGGACGCATCATGCGATAAATTTCGACATGGGCTTCTAATGGGGTAGTCGTTGGATCGATACGCAAAGTATCGGACAAATAAGGCCCGCGATCTAAGTCGTTGGTGTACAAAGTATGGAAGTTATCCACACCATGTTCAACAAAGGCTTCTAATAACTCAGGCGTTAATTCATCGTTGGCTTTAGCAATCGTGGCACCACCAATACTGCTGATGACATCATGCGCTAAAATTTTGCCTTCTACATAATCGCGTGGCACGCTCAACGAGGTGACTTGCGCGTTTTCTAAAATACGGATATGGCGCACGGTAATGCGACGACCGGTTTCCACCACCACATTACCTTCGGCATCTTTAATATCAAAAGAGGCCAATTCACCGCGCAAACGCTCAGGAATTAAGGTTAAGAAAAACTCACCGCCACGGCATTCAAATGCATTGGTATCAAAGAACAAACGTAACATTTGCTCATTATCAAACCCTAAGGCACGCAATAAAATGCTGGCAGGCAGTTTGCGGCGACGGTCAATCCGCACAAACACGCAGTCTTTATGGTCAAATTCAAAGTCTAACCAAGAGCCACGGTAAGGAATTACACGCGCAGAGAATAATAATTTACCAGAAGAATGGGTTTTCCCTTTGTCGTGATCAAAGAAGACCCCAGGAGAACGGTGTAACTGAGACACAATCACCCGTTCAGTACCATTAATCACAAACGTGCCAGTGTCTGTCATTAACGGCATTTCGCCCATATAGACTTCTTGTTCTTTAATATCTTTAACCGCACGGTTTTTAGAATCTTTATCGTATAACACCAAGCGCACTTTGACGCGCAAAGACGCAGCATAGGTCATGCCACGTACTTGACATTCCTTCACGTCAAACATTGGCTTACCTAAGCGGTAGCTGACATATTCCAGCACAGCATTGCCAGAATAGCTGACAATTGGGAAAACGGATTTAAAAGCAGCGTGTAATCCCAAATCATCACGCGCTTCGGCAGGGGTGTCTTTTTGTAAAAAACTACGGTAGGATTCAATCTGTGTGGCGAGCAGATAAGGTACTTTTAGTATGCTGGAACGCTTACCAAAATCCTTGCGAATACGTTTTTTTTCAGTGAACGAATAGGCCATTATCACTCCCAGTTTTACCCAATACTGCTTAGAACGCCAACGTTCGGGAACAGTTAATCTAAAAGGACAAGATTGGTACTAGCAGAAAAAGGCCGGTAACACAAGGCCACCAGCCATTCAATTAATTGTAGCAGTGAATATAGAAAGCAAGTGAAACTTACTTGATTTCCACAGTTGCCCCTGCTTCTTCCAATTCTTTCTTGATTTTCTCTGCTTCGTCTTTAGAAACGCCTTCTTTAACTGCTGAAGGTGCACCTTCAACTAAGTCTTTCGCTTCTTTCAGACCTAAACCAGTGATACCACGGATGGCTTTAATTACGTTAACTTTCTTGTCACCAAAACCAGTTAACATAACGTTGAATTCAGTTTGCTCTTCAGCAGCATCACCAGATGCAGCAACAGCACCAGGTGCAGCAACAGCAACTGCCGCAGCAGCAGAAACACCGAATTTTTCTTCCATCGCGCTGATTAAATCAACAACTTCCATTACGGTCATGTTCGCAATGGTTTCTAACAATTCTTCTTTAGACACGGCCATGATTTTGATAACTCCTGTATCTTGGGTAATTAACGTGTTACCCAGTTAACGAAAAGCGAAATAAAATTTATGCTGCTTTGCTATCGCGGATAGCAGCCACTGTACGTACCAATTTGGCATGAGGTTCAGCCATAGTGCGTACAAATTTGCTGATCGGTGCTTTCATCACCGACATTAACATGCTGAGCGCCTCATCACGAGTCGGCATCTTCGAGACTCTTTCGAGTTCATCAGCACTATACAATTGACCGCCGATGGCTACGCTTTTAACCAGCAGTTTCTTGTTAGTTTTAATAAACTCTTTGATGACCCGTGCCGCAGCACCTGGGTCTTCTTGTGAGAAGGCTAAAACGACAGGACCTGTCAGCGTTTCGTTCAAGCACTCGAACTCAGTCTCAGCCACAGCGCGGCGAGCTAAGGTGTTGCGCACGACACGTAAATAAACGCCGTTTTTACGAGCTTGTACCCGTAAGTCTGTCATTTCCGCTACAGTCATGCCACGATATTCAGCAGTGACAGCAGAATAGGCATTCGCCGCAACTTCTGCGACTTCAGCCACGATTGCCTGCTTGTCAGCAAGTCTTAGCGGCATACAGTATCTCCTTGCTTAAAAATAAACTATTAAGTGTTCACACACTTATCAGTTTCGCTCATCAGCAAAGACCTTTCAGCGGTCTTGCCGTCTACACTGGCGGAGGTCAGTTAGACACTCAATTAAACGAGTTTTCCTACTCGCACCTGTGGTCTTTGACGGCCGCTGAAAGTTGAGTATCATCAATCATCAGCAGCCCAACAAAGTTAGTTGTATCGCTCACCTATTGGCAAACGATGAATATTCGGGATAGACGACAGTTAAACTGTCGTCTGACAAACTTCGCTTATAAAGAAGTTTGATCGATACCTACACCAGGCCCCATCGTGGTCGATAAGGTCACACGACGCATGTAAACGCCTTTAGCAGTGCTAGGTTTAGCTTTATTTAAGTCAGCTAACAGGGCTTGTAAGTTACCTTTTAAAGCCTCTACATCAAAGTCTAATTTGCCTAAAGAGCAATGGATGATACCGGCTTTATCAGTACGGTAACGTACCTGACCTGCTTTTGCATTGTTGACCGCAGTCACAACGTCAGGAGTAACAGTACCCACTTTAGGGTTAGGCATTAAGCCACGAGGGCCTAAGATTTGACCTAATTGACCGACAATGCGCATTGCATCAGGAGAGGCAATCACTACATCGAAGTCCATGAAACCGCCTTTGATTTCTGCGGCTAAGTCTTCAAAACCCACTACGTCTGCACCGGCTGCTTTAGCAGCATCTGCATTTGCACCTTGTGCAAACACGGCAACACGTACTGTTTTGCCTGTACCATTAGGTAATACTGTAGAACCACGCACCACTTGATCAGATTTACGTGGGTCAACACCTAAGTTAACGCTGACATCAATAGATTCTAAGAATTTAGCAGGTGGCAAATCTTTTAATAAAGCAACTGCTTCTTCAAAGCTATAGAGTTTGCCTGAAACGACTTTTTCACGAATCGCTTTTGCTCGTTTAGATAATTTTGCCATGATTATAAGCCCTCTACCTCGATACCCATACTACGTGCGCTACCAGCAATGGTGCGTACCGCTGCTTCTAAATCAGCCGCAGTTAAGTCAGGCATTTTTGTTTTCGCGATTTCTTCAACTTGTTCGCGAGACACTTTACCGACTTTATCAGTGTGTGGTGTTTTACTACCACTCTTAATACCGGCTGCTTTTTTCAATAAGATAGAAGCAGGAGGGGTTTTTAAGACGAAGGTAAAACTACGGTCGCTGTAAGCAGTAATCACAA
The DNA here is from genome assembly GCA_003245895.1 of Beggiatoa sp. Taxonomy (GTDB): domain Bacteria; phylum Pseudomonadota; class Gammaproteobacteria; order Beggiatoales; family Beggiatoaceae; genus SZUA-411. The sequence continues at coordinate 17,195 of QKBZ01000073.1, read as the reverse complement.
CAGGAATCGGTAAACCTGGCTCTAAACTTTGAGTTTGAGCGTTAAAGGCTTTACAGAATTCCATGATGTTCAAACCACGTTGACCCAATGCTGGACCAACAGGAGGACTTGGATTCGCTTGTCCTGCTTTAACTTGTAGCTTAATATAGGCTTGTACTTTCTTGGCCACGTTATCACTCCAACGGGTTCTAGCGCCTGTTCGGCTCCCCGAATTATGACAAAAACAAAAGGCGCAAAATTAAAACGCCGCGCACTCGCGTCTAGCGATTTATTCTTGCACCTCTACAATAAATTCAATTACTCTTTTTCTACCTGTCCAAACTCAAGTTCCACTGGCGTGGAACGACCAAAGATCGAAACGGCAACCCGCAAACGATTTTTTTCATAATTGACTTCTTCAACAGTGCCATTAAAATCATTAAATGGCCCGTCGGTAACACGTACAATTTCGCCAATTTCAAACAAGACTTTAGGACGTGGTTTTTCCGTCCCTTCTTGTACACGTTGCAAGATTGCTTCGGCTTCTTTCTCGGTAATAGGCGCAGGTTTTTCTTGAGTACCGCCGATAAAACCGATGACTTTAGGAGTATCCTTGATCAAATGCCAAGAATCCCCATTCATTTCCATCTGTACCAGCACATACCCAGGATACAATTTTCGTTCGCTTTTACGCTTTTGACCATCCCGCATTTCAACTACTTCTTCAGTAGGTACGAGAATCTCGCCAAAAAAAGCTTCTAAGCCACTACGCACTACGCGATCTTGTAAAGATCGCATTACTGACTTTTCAAAGCCAGAATAAGCATGCACTACATACCACCGCATGCTCATGGTCTATGCTCCTTGCCCTGTCAGCAAACGCACTAACCACATTAAAATGCCATCTAACAACCATACAAACAATGCCATGATAATCACCATAGCAATGACAATACCTGTTGTTTGTAAGGTTTCTTGACGGCTCGGCCAAACGACTTTACGGACTTCAATATGGGTATCTTGCAAAAAGTCCCATGTGTTTTTGCCTTTTTCAGTCTTTAAGGCGATAAATACAGCCCCACCTGCCATTGCTAACAAAAAGATAACACGCAATAACAGTGAATGCTCTGCAAAGACATAAAAACTGACGACACCCACAGCCAGCAAAGCCGCTACGGACAACCATCTGACCAAATCGATCTTGTCAGAACTTTGCGCGTCCATTTTTGTATTCATTGACTGCTTCACTCACACTGAGGCGCAAAAAAAATGGCAGGCCAGGAGGGAATCGAACCCCCAACCTGCGGTTTTGGAGACCGCTGCTCTGCCAATTGAGCTACTGGCCTAAAATCGGGAATGTGCAGCGAACGCTGCACATTCAGAATAGCGAACTTAAAGTAAGCTATTACTCAATAATTTTAGCAACAACACCTGCACCTACTGTGCGGCCACCTTCACGAATCGCAAAGCGTAAGCCTTCGTCCATCGCGATAGGGTTAATTAACTTAACAGTTACTTTAACGTTGTCACCTGGCATTACCATCTCAACACCTTCAGGTAAATCTACCGCACCTGTTACGTCAGTGGTACGGAAATAGAACTGAGGACGGTAGCCATTGAAGAAAGGCGTATGACGACCACCTTCTTCTTTACTTAACACGTACACTTCTGCTTCAAAGTGAGTGTGTGGTTTGATGCTGCCTGGTTTAGCTAATACTTGACCACGCTCAACTTCATCACGTTTGGTACCACGTAATAACACACCTACGTTATCACCAGCTTCACCTTGGTCTAACAACTTGCGGAACATTTCCACGCCAGTGCAAGTGGTTTTAGCTGTATCTTTGATACCAACGATTTCAATTTCTTCACCAACTTTGATGCGACCACGCTCAATACGGCCAGTTACTACAGTACCACGACCAGAAATTGAGAATACGTCTTCAATTGGCATCAAGAAGTTTTGGTCTACATCACGAGTAGGCTCTGGGATGTAGCTATCTAATGCATCTACTAATTCTTTAATAGCAGGTACACCGATAGGAGATTCATCGCCTTCTAATGCTTTTAAGGCAGAACCTTTAATAACAGGTGTATCGTCACCTGGGAATTGGTAGCTGTCCAATAATTCACGAACTTCCATTTCTACCAATTCTAATAATTCTTCGTCGTCAACCATGTCCGCTTTGTTCATGAAGACTACGATGTAAGGTACACCAACCTGACGCGCTAATAAGATGTGTTCGCGCGTTTGTGGCATAGGGCCATCAGCAGCAGACACAACTAAGATAGCACCGTCCATCTGTGCAGCACCCGTGATCATGTTTTTCACATAGTCAGCGTGACCTGGGCAGTCAACGTGAGCATAGTGACGACCTTCAGACTCATATTCCACGTGTGCGGTTGAGATAGTGATACCACGAGCACGCTCTTCAGGAGCATTGTCGATTTGATCGTATGCTTTGAACTCTTTACTGAATGTTTTAGTCAGTGCTGCTGTCAAAGTGGTTTTACCATGGTCAACGTGACCAATCGTACCTACGTTGACGTGCGGTTTGGAGCGTTCGTATTTTGCCTTGGACATATCAGAAACTATTCCTTATTAACGCATTACACGGAAATTAAATTTGGGGCTGCCTGTTGGCGTTCAATCTAAAAACTTGGAGCCCATAACCGGATTTGAACCGGTGACCTCTTCCTTACCAAGGAAGTGCTCTACCGACTGAGCTATATGGGCGTAAAAATCTGTGGAGCGGGTGATGGGAATCGAACCCACGCAATCAGCTTGGAAGGCTGAAGTTCTACCACTGAACTACACCCGCCTAGAATTCGGTCGGTGTTTCTAGCTGGTAAATATTGGTGGAGGGGGGAGGATTCGAACCTCCGAAGGCTGAGCCGTCAGATTTACAGTCTGATCCCGTTGACCGCTTGGGTACCCCTCCGAGATAGCCAACTATTATAAGCTAGGCTTTTATCGGATGTCAACCAGTTTTTTAAACTTGGTTTTTATCAGTGATGCATGTTTGATTACGTGAGCGTTAACCTTGACATGAACAACTGCTTAAAGACACGCATTATAGGGAGGATATTTTCATTATGCAAGAGGTAAAACCTCTTTTTTTTCGTTTTAGCTGCATATTTTTAGCTGCATGACAGCAATACACAACTAAGCCAATGAAAATAAGACAAAACTTATTTTATCTTTGTCTAAACTCATTCTCGCGTGTGGCGTAGTATAATCACATTTTAAACAATATAACAGTGCAAGGAGGCCAGTTGCGTGTCATTCATGCTTAAATTTATCAGTATGGTTCGTCCAGTCATTGTTATTTAAGTATGTTATTACAGTACGCCCTCACCATTCGCATGCTTCATTCCCACTTACAATTGTTAGTTACTTATGTCTATGAACGATTTGCACACTCAATTTGTGTCTGCCGAAAAACCCGTCAATGAGCCTGAACGCTTAGCGGCCTTAGCGCGTTACGAAATTTTAGACACCGAATTTGAACAAAATTTTGACGAACTGACCAAACTGGCCTCTTATATTTGTGGTACGCCTATCGCCTTAATTAGTTTGATCGAAGCAGATCGACAATGGTTTAAGTCTCGTGTGGGCTTAGAAGTAGAAGAAACTGAACGTGAGGTGGCCTTCTGTCCTCATGCGATTCTACAACCTGATCAGTTAATGATGGTGCCTGACGCATTACAAGACCAACGCTTTGCCGGAAATCCTTTAGTACAAGACTCACCGAATATTCGTTTTTATGCAGGCGCACCTTTAGTCACAGCAGAAGGCTATGCCTTAGGGACACTATGTGTTTTAGATTCTACACCGCGCACCTTAACAGAAACACAGCAGGAAGCCCTGCAAGCGTTAAGTCGCCAAGTCATGGCACAGTTAGAATTGCGCCGCAATTTAATTCAGTTAAACCAGAATAATTTAGAACTGACCCGCTTAAACCAAAGCAAAAATGACTTTCTCAACATGGCGGCACACGATTTAAAAAATCCTCTGTCTGCTATCAAAGGCTATGCAGAAGAAATCCTTGAAGCTAGCTCAGATATGACGGATAACGAGTTGCAAGATGTAGCAACGCATATCGCAGATGCGAGCCAACATATGTTTGAGCTGGTCATTAACTTATTAGATGTAAATGCAATTGAAAGTCACATGACGGACTTGAAATGTGAAGCAACAGACCTTGCCATCACCTTGCAACAATTACAGCACCAATATCAGCAACGTGCCGCCTTAAAAAATATTGATCTGCAATTACACATTGATCCAGTGCCGCTTGCACATGCGCACACTGCTTCAGTACACCAAATTTTTGATAACTTAATTTCCAATGCTTTGAAGTATTCACCACTCAATCGACGTGTTGAAGTTCGACTACACAAAGTAAATGATAAGATACAAATTGCAGTGCAAGACCAAGGACAAGGCTTAAGCGAACAAGATCAACAGCGCTTGTTCCAAAAGTTTACCCGCTTATCTGCCCGTCCTACAGGAGGTGAGCACTCTTCAGGTTTAGGCTTATTTATTGTGAAAAAATTAGTTGATGCCATGCAGGCCAAAATCTGGTGTGAAAGTGAGTTAGGCCAAGGCGCGACCTTTATTGTTCAATTTTCAGCGGCAAAAGCTGCCGACTAAAGCTTGTTTCTAAACCTTTGCCTTTGATAGAATTTACTGTTTTACCTGAATAACACACATGCAGCACACGACTTTTTCTTATCCATTAAAACGTATAGGCTTAATTGGCGGTGGTCAATTAGGTAAGATGACTGCGCAAGCCGCGCGGGAAATGGGTTTTTTCATTAATGTATTAGACCCACAGCCGCAATGCCCTGCTGCGTCGGTAGCAGATGCGCAATTAGTCGGCGATTTATATGATGGGGCGAAGATTCGCGCCTTAGCTCGCTTAAGCGATGTGTTGACGTATGAAATTGAACACATTGATATTGATACGTTAAAAGCCTTACACGACGAAGGTTATCCGATCTATCCTTCTCCGTATGTGCTGGAAATTATTCAAGATAAGTTGTTGCAAAAACAGGTGTTAGATAAACATGGTGTGCCTGTGCCTGCCTATCAGCAAGTGGATGTGGTAGACGCTGAGTTTTTAGCCAATGCTACTTTCCCCTTGGTACAAAAAGCACGACGCGGTGGTTATGACGGTAAAGGTGTTGCGGTATTAAAAAGCCCTGACGACATAGATAAGGTATTAAATACGCCGTCTATGGTGGAAAGCTTTGTACCGTTTAAAAAAGAATTAGCGGCAATGATTGCACGGGATAAACACGGCAACGTGGCCTGTTATCCTATCGTTGAAATGGTATTTGATGATCGCACCAATATTTGCGACATCGTTGCGGCACCCGCAGATATTGCGCCGGAAATTGCCGAGCAAGCGCGCCAAGTCGCGGTAAAAGCTATTGAAGTGTTAGATGGTGTAGGTGTGTTTGGGGTGGAAATGTTCTTAACCCAAGAAGACACCATTTTAGTCAATGAAATCGCACCACGTCCTCACAACTCAGGGCATTACACCATTGAAGCTTGTGTCACCAGCCAATTCGAGCAATTAGTGCGTATTGTCAGTGACTTACCTTTAGGCAGCCCACAATTATTAAGTCCTGCGGCAATGTTAAATTTATTGGGTGATGAAGGTTTCCAAGGTCGCCCCGTGATTGCAGGTTTAGCAGAAGCCCTAGCTATTTCTGGCTTATCATTCCATTTTTATGATAAAGCCATCACTCGCCCGTTTCGTAAAATGGGACATATCACTGTTTTAGCTGAGCAGGTCAGCACCGCATTAGAAGCCTTAGAACACGCCAAAGATGTGCTGAAAATTCAGGGAGAGGAGACCCTTAAATGACTCAAGCCTTAGTCGGTATTATCATGGGCAGCGATTCTGATTTGCCCGTTATGCAAGCGGCTGCCACCGTGTTAGAAACCTTGCAAGTGAATTTTGAACTGACCATTGTCTCAGCACATCGCACGCCGCAGCGTTTATATGAATATGCACAGCAAGCAGAAGCGCGTGGCATTGAGGTAATCATTGCCGGTGCAGGCGGTGCAGCCCATTTACCGGGTATGGTGGCCTCTATTTCGACCTTACCCGTAATTGGCGTACCGATTAAAACATCAGCATTAAGCGGTCAAGATTCTTTACTGTCCATCGTGCAAATGCCTGCCGGTATTCCTGTCGCCACCGTTGCCATTAATAATGCACAAAATGCAGGCATCTTAGCGGCGCAAATCGTCGGCGTGAAATTACCTAATATCCGCGACAATGTGCGTCAGTTTAAAGCTGATCTTGAGAAAATGGTGTTAGGTAAAGCTGAAAAATTAGAAAATATCGGCTATGCCCAATATTTAGACGAGTATCAAAAAAGCTAAGTATAGGTCAGACCCATGACAGATGAGACACAAGAACAAGCCGAAGTCTTCCGCGCTAAAATTAATTTAGAAACCTCGAAAATTGCGTGGACTGAGTTACAACGCTTTTTTGCAAACGGTTCGCTGGTGTTTGTTAGTGCAGAGCTAGATTTAGTCGATGTCGCGTTTGCATTTTCAAATGATGATAAAGCCAGTGTTGAGCAGTGGATGCAGCAGCAGAAACTTGGCTTAGTCACAGATGAACAGGCGAAAGCGTGGTTGGTAACGAATGAAGCACTGTGGGCGGTGGTGGTTAAGCCTTGGATTTTAGTGCAGGAAGAAATGCCAACGACGGCTGTGCATTAATCAGCCAAAAAACGTTGCTCTCCCAACAATTCACCACTAGGCGAAAACTGCCGCTCTATCAACTCCGCCGTACCATCTCGCCGCCACAACACGACTGTTGCACTGCGCGTTCCATAGTTTTCATCGACAATAAAACGCGCAGATAACAAACGCTCCCAATCGAAATCAACACCAGTATTCGGTAATAACTCATCTGGCGGGCGCGTTTCATCCGCTAAACCTGCAAATAAAGCTGCCACCAAGGCTTCCCCAGTCAATGATAAGGCGTGTTGCATCACCTGCTTACCCGCTTGCACCTTATACCACGCCGTATCTAGCAAATGATTACTTAAGCCATACACACCCGCATCTAATAACCGCGCTGCACCGCCACGATTAGACACATAAGCTAATTCACCATTCGCCGCCAACAACAAGTTATAACCATCATAGCGTGCAGCCGTTTGCTGACAGTGCTGCAACTGTGCGGGCACACTGACAGAACTGCGCAAAAAATCAGTCACTAACGCGCCACGCGAGGTGTCAAATTGACCGCGTTTAGGTGCTTCACGGTAATTGGTCACAGCGGCAAAACGACCGGTTCGCGTCACGCCTAACCATGTGCCGCCACTGTGCAAGTCACGACCTGCACACAATTCTGGCGCATCAGGCCAAAACTGTGCCGCCGCCGTGGGGCGTTGATGGAATTCATCCCGATTCGCCGCCACAATCAGCGGATAATCAGGATGTTGCTGCCATGCGAACAAAATCAGACACATTTAGCTGAAACGCTCCATTAAGCGCGCCATACCTTCTTGCATAGCAAAGCCAAACTTTTCTTTTAAGCTACGTTTATGCACATAAGTCAGTTGATAAATATCCGCTTCTGTTGCCAAGGCTAACAAATAATCATCGCTAGTGCTGAGCGCATCCACCAATTGCAAATCCAACGCCCGCGAGCCATACCAGTATTCACCTGTCGCTACTTTATCAATCGCCAATTGTGGGCGCTGCTCAACGACAAATTGTTTAAATAACTGGTGCGTATCTTCCAATTCCAGACGCATTTTTGCGCGGGCTTTTTCCGTATTTTCGCCAAAGACGCTTAAAGTGCGCTTATATTCACCCGCTGATAATTGCTCAAAATCGACATTGTGTTTTTTCAATAAACGATTCAGATTCGGCAACTGCGCTAACACACCAATAGAGCCAACAATGGCAAACGGTGCTGCGATCAATTTATCTGCCAAGCAAGCCATTAAATAACCGCCACTCGCTGCCACTTTATCCACCGTAACTGTTAATTTAATGCCTTTATCTTTCAATCGTTTAAGCTGCGAAGCGGCTAAACCATAGCTATGCACTAAACCGCCACTGCTTTCTAATTTCAACACCACTTCGTCGCCGCGCTCCGCATCGGCAATGGTTAACAAAGCGGTAATTTCCTGCCGCAGTGAGTCCACCGCTGAGGCACGCATATCACCCTGAAAATCCAACACAAACACATGCCGTCGCGTGGTTTTTTCTCGCTCTGCGGTGTTTTTCTTCTGTTCTTGCTGCCATTTTTTAAGCGTGGTTTTGTCATAAAGCGTTTCCGCCAACGCCTGCTTATACTGCTCAAAACGCTCACTTAAGGACACAATGCGCAATTCACCTTGCTGATGCTCACTGTTACCACGTTGGCTAGTACTCACCGCAATCGCGATAACAACCGCAATGGCGATCACAATCGTTGTCGCTTTGGCTAAAAACAAACCGTATTCAAATAGAAACTCCCACATAACACTTCTCTTTTATAACGCAGGCAACACGCGACAGAAAAAGGCTTTTAAATATGCCGTTTCAGGAATCGCAGGATGAATTGGATGATCTGCGCCTTGATGACCTTGCTCTAATAACTGAACATGCCGATCTACATGCCGTCCTGTGGCACGAATTAAGTCCAACAATGTCTCCGCAGGCAAATGCAAAGAACACGAGGCCGAGACTAAAATGCCATCTCGTTTTAACAAAGTCATGGCTAATTGATTAATACGACGATATGCCGACTCGCCCGCTTGCTGATCTTTGCGTCGTTTAATAAAGGCCGGTGGGTCTAAAATGATCACGTCAAAGCGTTCTTGCTCTTGGCGTAAATCTTTTAACGCCTCAAACACATCGGCATGCAGCGTACGCACGCGATCCGCGACCCCATTTAAACCGGCATTAATCGGAATTTGATCTAAAGCTTGCTGGGAACTGTCTACACATAACACATCTTGCGCGCCAGCCACTGCCGCTTGCACACCCCAGCCGCCGACATAACTAAACAAATCCAACACACGCAGCCCACGCACATAACTTTGCAAGCGAGCGCGATTCAAACGGTGATCATAAAACCAGCCCGTTTTTTGACCTTCTAAAATCGGCACACGGAAACGGGTACTGTTTTCAATCAACAGCGGTTCAGCCGGTAAAGTGCCGCTTGCCACTTCAACATAACTGTTTAAATTTTCCATCGCCCGTGTCGAGCTATCATTGCGCAGCACAATGGCAGCAGGTTTTAACACTTTTTCTAAGGCGGCAATGATTTCATTTTTTAACCGCTCCATGCCTGCGGTGCCTAATTGCACCACCAGCACTTGTTCATAGCGATCCACCACTAAACCCGGTAAACCGTCACTTTCGCCATAAATTAGACGGTAGCAAGGTTGACTAAATAAACGCTGCCGCAATGACAAAGCAACATTGATACGGTGTACTAATAAAGACTGATCCAGCATTAAATCAGGATCACGGCTGATAATCCGCGCACAGATTAAAGACGCGGAATTCACGTAGGCACTGCCTAACGGTTTTTGATCGTGACCAAAGACAGTGACCGGCTGTCCTGCTTCAAAACTGCGTAACGGGGATTTTTGAATATCCACTTCATTACTGTAAATCCACAGATGACCGGCACGTAATCGCCGATCTGCATTTTTCTTCAAATACAGCGGTTGCAAAGGCATAGTATTTCCTAAAAACAGGCAGTTCGCGCAAAAAAGGCGACAGTTTATAAGCTTTGATGATGGATGAATAGGGCGTTGTCGAGTTGATAGACTCAACAAAACATTTTTTGTATGACATTACGATAAGGTCAAACGCCTCCAGTGGTAGCTTTCTTTGGTGTAAGTCAATACGTGGCTGTGGCGTGTTATCGGCTTGCGATAGGTCGGTGTTTTTTTATTCTATGCCCAAGCACCACAGAGCGACAAGGGGCAGCTTAGTGATAAGCTTTAGCTACACTATAGATGATATTTCGTGCGAATACTGCTACCCCCGCGCCTGTAACAGTTTTTGCATTCACTTCAAAAAATATTCGTCTGTTGCCTAACAAACATTTGTGTGTGTCTCAACTGTTTACAAGCCGCAACATTCCTCTAAGATACTGATTTATTGCATAGGAAAGACTAAGCCATAGGCTTGGTAACAATCACAACTATTAAGTTAACCTGTTCTCGCTTTTAAAGAACAACCGTCGGATGACGGCTATCGCCTTATCCGACCTACAAACTCCGCTTAACTTAATGACAGTGTTGGTAACAATAGGATTTGTTATGTTAAAAAGGCTTTCTATTTCCAGCCAGTTGCGTTGGGGCATTTTGTTATTAGTGATGGTGAGTATATTTGCCAGCGGTAGTTTATTGTCATACTTGAGCTATCAACAGCAATTACAACATGCAGGGCAGTTGCAACAAGCACAAGCCGCTGCTGCATCGCGCCACATCGGTTTATATGCCATCGATTTAATTACCAAATTAAAATATTTGGCTTCTGTTGACGGCTTAATGTCATTTCCCAATCAAACACAATACCGCTTGTTATCCAGCCTACAGCAATATAACGAAGCCTATGACAGTATTGCCTTGTTTGATGGGCAAGGACAGCCCGTGTTACAACTGGGCATTGTTGATCCGCTACTACGCCGTCCGTTAATGCCTGAAACCCCGCTTAGCCAGTTATTAGCTAAAAATCAGCACACAACCTTATTTACCGACACCCAAATTGCCAATGATACCGGACAACTGGTCAGCTATTTCGCTGTGTTAGTACAAAACGAGCAGCATGAGGCCGTGGGTTTATTAGTTGCGCGTTTAAACTTCCGATTTTTGAGCTTTTTAGTGTCGCAACTGCGCATTGGGCAAATGGGCTATGTTTATGTTGTAGATGAACAAGGTTTATTGATTGCCTCACAAGATTGGCATTCTGGTGAACAAATCATGCAACTAGAAGATTTAAATTTGCGCGAATATTGGTCGATGTTAACGCAAAAAGAAGCCTCTAGTGCCTTATTGCAATACCAAGGGTTAAAAAATGTGCCTGTCGTAGGTGCGATGGCAACCGTGCCTTTAACGGGTTGGCAAGTGGTGACTGAATTACCTCGTCGCGAGGTTCAACTCACACTTTATACTTTGTTAACCAGCATGTTGTTATCGCTGGTCGTTGCTTTAATTTTCGCTATCCTGCTCAGTTTGCGCTTTAGCCGTAAAATCATTAGCCCCTTAAAAGCCCTTACCCAAACGGCAAAGCATATTCAAGAAGGCAATTTGAATGTGCGGGCGCGCATTAAAGCCGAACATGAAATTGGTGTATTGGCTTACACCTTTAATCAAATGGTGGCGCAGCTACAAACCTTATTCCAACAGTTGCAAGAAAACTTAGAACGCGCCAACAGTGCCAACCGCGCCAAAAGCACTTTTTTAGCCAATATGAGCCATGAATTGCGCACGCCGTTAAATGGCATTTTAGGTTATGCGCAAGTGTTAATGCGTGACCGACAATTGACGGAAGATCAGCGCAATGGGGTAGAGGTCATCTTACACAGCGGGCGTTATTTGCTAACACTGATCAGCGATATTTTAGATTTATCCCGTATTGAAGCAGGCCGTTTAGAACTGGTCGAACAAGATTTCAACTTACCCGAACTGCTGAATAATTTAGCGACTTTGTTTAAAAATCGTGCGGAAGAAAAAGGCTTGGCGTTTAATTATGAGCCGTTAACCAATTTACCTGTCGCAGTACATGGCGATGAGCGGCGTTTGCGCCAAGTGTTAAGCAATTTACTTAGCAATGCGGTGAAATTTACCCAACAAGGTGGCATCACTTTTCAAGCCAGTGCAGATGGGTATCGCCTGCAATTTCAAGTAATTGATACTGGCATAGGTATTTCCGAAGACGATATTGCGCGTATTTTTCAGCCTTTCCAGCAGCTTAGCGATATTAACAACAAAGCCGCAGGCACCGGCTTAGGGCTATCAATCAGTCACAATCTAGTGTCCATGATGGGTGGCGAGTTGCAGGTGGAGAGTCAGTTAGGGTATGGCAGTCGGTTTAGCTTTTTTGTACAAACGCGAGAGGCGTTGGAACCATTGGTATTGAAAACACCGTTGCCTAATACCGTGATTACGGGTTTTAAAGGTGAACCGCAAACGATTTTAGTTGTTGATGACCACTGGGAAAATCGGGTCATTGTGCGCGATTTATTAGCCCCATTAGGTTTTACCGTGATTGAGGCCAGCAATGGGCAAGAAGCGTTACGCCTTGCTGAGCAAGAACGTCCAGCCTGTGTGATTACCGATTTAGTGATGCCAGTTATGGATGGTTTTGAACTGATGCGCTTACTACGCCGCCACCCTAGTTTATTCAACGTGCCGATTATTGCCGCCTCTGCCAGCGTGCTGGATACACCAGAAACAAATGTAGCAGTTGGCTGTAATAATTTTATTAATAAACCGTTTCACGCCGACACCTTATTACAATTGCTGCAACTGCATTTAACCTTAGATTGGGAATATGACCAGTCATTAGCACAAGTGCCTGTCAGTACGCCAGTTGTAGAGACAAGCGCGCCACCTGAAGCAGAGTTAGGCGATATTCAGTTAAGCACAGAAATAGCTGAGCAGATTTATAACGCAGCGATGATGGGTGATATTAGCGGGATTCTGGAGCAGATCGAAGCGTTAGAACACGGTGATCCGCGTTATCAGGCGTTTGCACGTAAGATTCGCAGTTTAGCGCAAGCATTTGATGAGGAGGCGATTTGTCAGTTAGTGAGTAAGTATCGGCAATCGGCTTAAGTTCCCACCCTTTTTTACAAAGAGTTGTATGCATCCTGTTGTTATTTCTATCAGTTTATTATTGTGTAGCAATGTGTTTATGACTTTTGCGTGGTATGCCCATTTGAAGGAATTAAGCCATAAACCGTGGTTAATCGCCGCGCTAGTCAGTTGGGGCGTGGCCTTGTTTGAGTATTTATTACAAGTACCTGCTAACCGCATTGGTTATACCGCATTAAATGTCGGACAGTTAAAGATTATTCAGGAAGTAATTACCTTGACAGTGTTTGTACCATTTTCAGTGTTGTATTTGAAAGAGCCGCTGAAGTTGGATTATTTATGGGCAGGTTTGTGTTTGGTGGGGGCGGTGTTTTTTATGTTTCGGGGGGAATTGCAGGGGAGTTAAAAGTGTTTCACTTTTGCTTGTAAGTAATTGGACAATTTTATGCAAAACTTACAGCTTTGATATTACTGTATTTTTACTGCTTCAAAATGTCAATTAATTAAATCTTGTTACTTAAATTATCTATTCGGCATTAAAACACGACATTGAGCCTTGTTGTTTTGTGTTCTGCCAACTTTAGGGCTATGCTCTAAATCTTCCACGATGTATTTCAATTTCAAAGGTATACGCTCATGAATCCGTTTGATGATAGTTGGAATGCCGCTTCTGATCCTTCCTCCGTTACTGATCCAGCTTTAGATGCCAGTTCAGGTTTGCATGATCCGTTTGCATCGCATGACATGATGACTCCTTCCATAACAGAGGATGCTTTTAATCATGATGCGTTAGCCGCTGATCACAGTTTGTTTCATACCCAGTATGGATGAAACCACTTATGCAGGCTTGGATGATTCAAGTGCTGTTTATGCGGGTGTTGATACGATGTCTTTTGCTGATCCGCTTGCTTCGCCGACATTGGATCATTCTGTGGTGCATGATGCCATGAATGCGATTTTAGACACGCCGTTGAGTGCGGAGAGTGCATGGGATGATAGTCATGCACAGCATTTATCCATGCACAGTGCTTTAAATATCCCCAATCCATTGCCTGTTACCATTGTTCAGCCACCGCCTCATATAGATATGAATGGTTGTAACACTTCAACGACTTATATGGATACACCGTCCAGTAATGATGATTCCTCTTGTGGTGGTGATTCAGGTTCATGTGGTGGCGGTAGTGACGATTAAGGGTAACTCACGTTACGCAAACTGATGTAGGGCGGATAAGGCACCAGCCGTCATCCGCCGCCAGTGGCTTGGTTCAAGCTTAAAGCGCGTAATGTCGGATGACGGCTAAAGCCTTATCCGACCTACAAATACGTTTAACTTAATGGCAGTTCGTAGGATGGGCTGAGGCACGAAGCCCATCAATCGAGCCAACCGATGAACCAACATCGCGGTAAACGATGGGCTTCCTTCATCAGCCCATCCTACAAGCACTGATGTAGGGTGTGCGAAACGCCGCCGAGAGGTTTGTTTTGTCTTTGAGCTTAATCGGCGTTTTGCCCACCAGACGAAGCTAAAAATAATAAAAGCAGCGTCATGCGACATGAACGGCGGATGGCGGCTTGCGCCTTATCCGCCCTACGTCAAGCCTATTCCAAAGGATATTCGATAATGGCATTTCCTCTTTTAATTCCAGCAATTGCTTCCTTTTTTTCCGGTTCTTTAGTCAATCGTAGCACTCAATTAACTGTCTCGGATAGACAACGCGAGACACAGCTTAAAGTGGCTGCTTTGCAAATCGCCGCCCGTGAGCGAGAGCAAATCGGGCAGCAGCGGTTTCAAGCGTGTATGGCAGCGATTGGTTTTGAGCGTCAAGTGAGTTTAGAGGCGGCAAAAAGTGAGTTTGCTTTGCATCTTAAAAAGCTTGATCACAAGCATCAAATGGCTGTGGAGCAGTATCGTGCGGAGGTTAATACCAAGTTGCAGCAAGATAATTTTAAATTTCAAGCGTGGAAGTTAGGGGAAGAAATACGCTTTCAACAGGAGTTAGCGGCATATCAACGCGAGAGCAATTTGTTAACCGCGCAAGCTAACCGAGAAACGGCATTAGCTTCACAAGCATTTAAGCATTTGTCTGATAATTGGCCGTTACGCATACCGCCCTTTCAAATTATTGATGCGTATAAAGGTCAGGGTGCTGTGCCGTTGCGCATTGTGTTGTCGCCGCCGGAGGTGGAGTACGACAAGCACGGGAATGCAACGCAGTTTCCGAAAATTGAGGAGTTTTTAGCCAGTAGTCTGCGCAAGGTGTTAAATCGACATTATGCGTTTACTGATACAGAGCGTCCGACACAGTTGTTAGATGGTTCATGGGATAGCAATCGTTATCATGGCGGTGCCAGCATGATGACTTTGTTTGGCATGTTGAAATCTGAGCCAACGATGGTATTAGAGTCCAGTGTGTTTGGTGAGTATATTAATTTAAAAGTGGCGTATTGGGGTTTAGGGCAGCCAGAGGACAGTCATTATTTTTATGAGGACATCATTTCGCGTTTTCCCTATAAACAAGTGTTGTATGCCTCGGCAAAAGCGCGGGCTAAGAAATGGTTAGTGACGCGGGATAAGTTGTTGGCTTTGGGTAAGGATATTGACACGATTCAGAAGCGGTATGGCGGGGCGACGGTTGCAGGAAGTGAGTTCGGGCTTGATGCGTTAAATGCCTTGTTAATGGCAGAGGCGGAAGCTTTAGCCGAGGCGGGGATTGATGAGATTGAGCATAAGTATCATGTCAGTGCTCAGGATTGGGAGGCATTGTATGGCACGTTAGAGACTTTGCATGCCATTGTCGCCTGTTGGTTGGCGGATGTGCATCATTTGGTGTATCACGATACGGCGTTAAAGTTACCCAGTTTATTGTCCGAGTTGTTGGCGGCGGATCAATTGGGTGTGTTGCCGGTTCAGGAGTTGATTGGCAATTTAGTGCAAGGTTATCAGCAGTTGTTGCAAACTTTAGCGGCGACACAGCCTTATCGTGTGCCAAGTGTATTGCTGGCGTTGGCGACAGGGTTGGCGCAGTTGCCGGATCAGTCGCATGCTTCGGCAGTGGTGGCGGAGTCGGTGCGGTTGTGGTTGGCAGCGCATGGAGTGGAACAGATTGCCGCCGATTCAGTGTTTATGCCTGATGTGCCGTATTTGTTGGCTTTGAGTGAGGCATATCAGCAGTTAAATAAACCAGATGAGGCGCAGCGGGTGCGAACAGTGTTAGAGGATGTGTCGGTGCAAGCGGCGTTGGCGAAGTTGTCGCAGCCAGAGGCGCAGCAGCGGGCGGATGTGCAGGCGTTTCAGCAAGCTTTGTCCGGTTTGCAGGTAAATAGTCCATTGCATAACACATTCCGACAGTTAGCGGTTGAGATTGTGTTGCATGATTTGGAACAGGCGGAGACGGCATTGGTGTTGGCTGAGCCATGTTTGCAAGCGGGGGATACCTTTCAAGATGAGTTGTCACAAGGAGGCTTAACACCGTTGATGAAGGTGTTAGCGGGTGGTGAGTTTCAGATGGGGGATAGTCAGGGTCATGGTGATGAACAACCAGTACACCGTGTGACGGTTGCCAGTTTTGCTATCGGTGTGTATCTGGTCACTTTTGCAGAGTATGACCATTTTTGTCAGGCAACAGGGCGAGAAAAGCCAAGTGATCAAGGTTGGGGGCGAGATAAGCGACCAGTAATCAATGTGACATGGCATGATGCTGTGGCCTATTGTGATTGGTTATCTGAGCAAAGCGGACGTGAATATCGTTTAGCATCGGAAGCAGAATGGGAATATGCTGCGCGAGGAGATACGCAAACCCGTTATTGGTGGGGCAATGACATGGATGGTGGTTGCTGTTGGTACAAGGATAATTCAGGTGGTAAAACACATCTAGTTGGGGAGAAGCGTGCGAATCCATTTGGTTTATATGATATGTCAGGCAATGTTTGGGAGTGGTGTTTGGATACTTATCATGATAGTTATCAAGGCGCGCCAACGGATGGTTCTGCGTGGCTAGATGATGGAGCGTCCCGCCTCTTGCGCGGCGGCTCTTGGCTCGGCAATACGGATAGCTGCCGCTCGGCGTCTCGCAACAGCCACGCTGCTACTTACCGCTTCAACTCTGGCGGTTTTCGGATATGCGCCAGGATTTAATCCCTTTTCTCTTTATTCTTTTTCACTTTTCCTATAATACCTTAGCATTATCGTGATGTTTAATGGGTGTTGTCTGAATCAGGATTTACAGGATTATAGAATTTTCAGGATTAGGGGAAATTTTAAATTGGTTGTAGATACCGTCTCTAAAGTCAAGCCTTCTTGTAGCAAGGAAAGAAAAAAACGAGTTAACTTTAGCTAAGTTGTGGACAATATTCTGTCTGCTTGTTCAAAACAGCAAAACAGATATGAATAAGCTTGCGCATACAAGCAC
>QKBZ01000174.1 GCA_003245895.1 Beggiatoa sp. | reverse complement strand
TAGCTTAGCAGAGCATGCAGAAATTCAAGGTAAATGGGTTCAATATAAATTAACACAAGACATTAATTATAAATCACTTTGGCAAATGATGACGGCAACCTTAGTGGTGATTTTAATTATGTGGTTTTGGAATCGGAAATTAAAACAAGTAAATGAGCAATTACAAAAAGCAAAGTTAGCCGCTGACTTAGCCAATAATGCTAAAAGTAGTTTTTTAGCCAATATGAGCCACGAATTGCGCACCCCACTGAATGGCATCTTAGGCTATACCCAAATTTTACAGCAACAAACGCAACTCACCGTGATGCAGAAGCATGGTATAGAAGTAATTGAAAATAGTGGCCAACACTTATTAAATTTAATCAATGAAATTCTGGATATTGCTAAAATTGAGGCAGGCAAGTTTGATTTAACCCCCAGTCCTATTAATTTAACAGCGTTGTTGCAAAATGTAATTTCTATGGTGCAAGTGAGGGCTGATGCACATAATTTAGGTTTGAAATTAGAATGTAATCAGTTACCTGACTTAATAGAAGCAGATGAAAAGCGTTTGCAGCAGGTATTATTAAATTTATTAGGGAATGCGGTTAAATTTACTGAATATGGTTGCATTTATTTACGGGTGTTTACCGTTGAAGAAACTGAACAACAAGTGGCCTTGCACTTTGAAGTTGCAGATACCGGTTTAGGTATTCCTGCCACGGATATTCATACCGTATTTCAACCATTTGAACAAGTAAAACAACATGCTGCACATATAGAAGGGACAGGCTTAGGCTTATCGATTTGTTATAACTTCATTTCATTAATGAATGGAAAAATAGGTTTATTAAGTCGCCAAGTGGGCAATGCTTGGGCATCAACACGGCCTTATCCCTTTGAGTTGCCAGCCTATGCGCATGGTACTATTATTTGGTTTGAATTAGCTTTGCCTATACTTTTAGATAAAGTAGAACACAGTTGCTTTACGCAAGTAATAGGTGTTAGTGGTAAAGCTCCTCGTTTATTAGTTGTTGACGACAATACTTCAAATCGAGAACTCATTGTACAGTTATTGATGCCATTAGGCATTAAAGTGTATGAAGCAGGCCATGTTCAACAAGCATTACACATATTACAAACACATGAGCTTGATATTGTTATTACCGATTTGTTAATGCCTGATATCGACGGTTTTGAGTTCATTCGGCAAATTCGTTACAATCCAGAATGGCAACATCTTGCAATTATTGTCAGTTCTGCAACTGTTGATGAGACACAACGCACTTACAGTTTAGAGTTAGGCGCGAATGCTTTCTTAGCAAAACCGGTACAAATTGAACTCTTGTATCAATTGTTGAGTGAGTTGACAGGTGTAGAGTGGA
Organism: Beggiatoa sp.; assembly: GCA_003245895.1. Taxonomy (GTDB): domain Bacteria; phylum Pseudomonadota; class Gammaproteobacteria; order Beggiatoales; family Beggiatoaceae; genus SZUA-411. Next base: position 15,071 of record QKBZ01000174.1, on the reverse strand, counting down.
TTTGTGTAGAACTAGAAACACCTGTTAATGAAGCGATGGCTGTAAATGAGGTACCTGCGTTATCGTTGTTGGCACACTTGCAACAAGCAGCAGAAGCAGGGGATATTGATACTCTACTTTCCATGAGCACACATTTGCAAAGTGATTATCCTGCATTTGCAGATCAAGTCAAAAAGTTAGCCTCTAATCTACGTTTAGAAGAACTCATTGGGTTCTTACAGTCCGCTCAGGAAATGGCATGAATTCAGAACAGGTTACAACAGATAATAAAAAAAACGGTACCATTCTAATCGTGGATGATAACCTGAATAACCTACAATTATTATTTAGCACTTTAAAAGAGTTTGGTTATCATGTTGTGCCTGCACAAGATGCTAATAGTACGTTTACTCGCCTAAAACACCTCACACCTGATTTAATTCTGCTTGATGTAATGATGCCAAATGTCGATGGTTTTGAGTTATATGCACGCTTGCGTGCTTATCCTAATACTGTCGATACCCCCATTATTTTTATTAGTGCTTTAACAGATACTAAAACCATTTCTCGTGGTTTTGAAGTGGGGGCTGTTGACTATATCTCTAAGCCTTTTAAATTAAAAGAAGTACTGGCTAGAGTGAATCGACAAATAGAGTTAAGTCAGTTAAGAAAAAAATTAGAAATAGAATTAGAACAGCGTAAAATATTAGAGGCTTCTTTAGTGCAAGCTAAAGAACAAGCTGAAGCTGCAAACCGTGCTAAAAGTACCTTTCTCGCTAATATGAGTCATGAATTGCGCACGCCTTTAAATATTATTTTAGGCTTTACGCAAGTAATGTCTCGCTCAGCTCAATTAAATGATCATTATCAGCGTTATGTGGATCGCATTCACAGTAGCGGCAACTATTTATTAACTTTAATTAATGATGTATTAGATTTATCTAAAATTGAAGCAGGTCACTTTGAATTATATCCAGAAGCAATTCGATTAAATGATTTTTTGCAAGAAATCCAAGATATTTTTCAATTAAAAATGAGCAGTAAAAATATTTTATTTTGCTGTGAATTTATTGAACCCTTACCGACCGTTATTTACGCTGATCAAAAGTATTTGCGACAAATTTTTATTAACTTACTCGGTAATGCAATTAAATTTACTGAGCAAGGCAGTATAACGCTGCATGTTTATCACGAAAAAGAATATTTAAATATTCAAGTGCATGATACAGGTATTGGTATTTCAACAGAAAATCAAGTAGAAATATTTAAACCGTTTGTTCAAGCAGGGCACAAAAATATAAAACGGCAAGGTACTGGTTTAGGTTTATCGATTGTCACTAAATTGATCGAACTTATGGGCGGTAGCATTGCGCTTGAAAGCACTGAAGGTGAGGGCAGTTGTTTTTATGTCAAAATCCCTGTGGTGGTCGCACTGGAAACCAGTGTGTCCACGACACACTCAGAAATAACAACATCGCCTAAAATGATTGTGGGTTATCAACATGCCAGAGATGCCTTGCCTTTGCGTATTTTAGTGGTTGATGATGCTGAGTTTAATCAAGAATTTATCAAAGCCGTGTTAATGCCACTTGGTTTTGAATTGAGAGAAGCGGATACTGGCTATGACTGTTTACAGATAGTGCAAAACTGGATACCTGACTTAATCTTAATGGATTTAGTGTTACCTGGCATGAGCGGTATTGAGACGGTATATGCATTACACTGCATCCCCAGTTTAGCGGCAACGCCTATAGTGGCTGTTTCCGCCAGTTCTTATCCTGAAGATCGTTCTAATAGTTTAGCCGCCGGTTGCGTAGATTATTTGAGCAAGCCTCTTCAAGTGGACAGTTTAATTCAAGCCTTAGGGCAATATTTAAACTTAGAATGGGTTTATGAAGAAACTGCTAGCAAAATAGCTGAGCCAGTGTTTGATTTAAGCCATGCTCCGGCTTTAACAGAACAACAGCGCGAACAAATTAAAAACTTTTCCTCAAGTGGCAATATCGGCAAACTGCTTGAATATTTAGAAAATTTAGCGGCTTCGCCTGATTGCCCTGCTGAAGTGCCTAAAATGCTAAGTTTAGGCCGTAGTTTTAAGCTTAAAGAGTTGAATGAAGAGTTAAAAATGCGCTAGCACTGCCTCTCAACACTTTATTTTTATTATCATTCCTGCCTGTTTTTGTCCCACCCTCGCCTAGTCTTTTTTGTATTACTTGCAATAAAGTTAAGAAATTACGAAATTGTTTTATTAGCGTATCAAAACTTCCCTTTTTGCATGACAGAATGCGGTAATAAATTTAAAATGGTCTCTCAACTGAACAAGACCGCGTGTCATTTACAGTATTTCTATGTTCATAGCAGCACTGGCGATTAAAACAAGTTATAGCTAAGTGCCTGCATTTATTCATTAAGCTCTGTAGCTAAAGGAGACTTTCATGACGGAAGCAGTAGAGAATACACCAGACTATGGTACGCCCATGCAGTTTTTAATCGGCATGCTGATTTTTAGCTTCGTAGGCTTCCATATAGACGCTATGATGGGGGTGTGGACAGTTATCGGCCTAGGCATTTGGGCATTATTAACACTGCACTTTTATGTGAAATGGCGTAAAGGTGGTGGCGAAACAGGTGATGGTGGCTGGTTTGGTTTATTGATTATTACACTCAGCATTGCCGGTTTATTTCTCGAAACATGGTTAAACGTAGAAAGTTTTGTTTTATTACTGATTTGGGTGGTAATTGCCGCTAAAGCTTACGCTTGGCTGAAAACAACACCTAAAGCTGATCCACGTTTATATTATTTAATCAGCGCACAATTTTTGGTCATTGCGATTGTAATGCCATTATTAATGCGTTATGTAAACCCTGTTTTAATGGGCGTTTGTCCAAGCACAGAAATCCATTCAGTTCACGCCAGCACTGCGGTACATGGTCAGTTAATCACCGAGCCAGTTTTAGTGGCAGAAAATACCGAACATGCTGCACCTGCCGAACATGGTATGGCTCACGAAGCTGCACCGGCTGAACATCATGCGCCTGCTGAACATGGTATGGCTCACGAAACTGCACCGGCTGAACACCATGCACCTGCTGAACACGGTATGGCTCACGAAGCTGCACCGGCTGAACACCATGCACCCGCAGAACACGGTATGGTTCACGAAGTTGCACCGGCTGAGCATCATGCACCCGCAGAGCATGGCGCAGCACATGAAGCTGTTGGTCATGCAGTGACAGCACAGCAAGTGAGCTTAAGCTTAATCAGCGCGTTTAATACTGTTACCTTCTTAGTTTCAATTTGGTTATGTTTTGTGGCCTTACGTTTAGGGATGGCCAATGCAAAACCTGAGGAAGAAGCTGAAGTAGCGGCAGCATTAGCCTAAGCTAAGTTAGCAATGGGACAATGCTAGCGTTGTCCCATGATAATGCCTATAATTTGGCAAAAATATGTTTTATCATTGACTTAGCCCCAGATATTTCACGGTGTTTAAGTGCATCGCGAAGTCAATTTTTAAAAAGCTTAGCCTCCTGTAAAAATAAGCCTAAAAATTGCATGTTTTGACATCTAAATAGATTTTTATCTAAACCCAAGGCACCGTTTACACAGCTTAAACAACCTTTAATCTGATAAAATAGATATTTCATAGGGACAGAATAAAGCTTGATAGCTTAATTAAGTGGCGTTAGGCATGGAAAAGCGCAGATTGCGCACAAAAATAGGTAAACGATAAGCGATGTTTTCTCATACAAGATGATGAGTAGCACGTTTTTTGTCGGATAGAGGGTTTTTGTGAATACCAAACAACAGCATAAACAGCATCGTTATACACCACTTAAGTACCAAATTATGGGTTATATTCTCATGTTGGTTTTGCCTATTGTTGGATTACTAGGCTTAACAAATTATTTAGATACGCGCGATGCTTTATTGGAAAGCTATAACGCATTACAAGCGCAAACTGAAAATAATATAGCCAATGCGTTAAAGCTGGTAGACAGCGGTTATAAGATGTTTGAATATCCGCTTAATGAACGATTAGAAAAAGCTTTTATCCCGTTTTTAGATGCGTATGAAGAAAAAGGCGGCGATGCGTCACAAATTAATTTAGCTGCATTACAACAAAAATTAGAAAAAGAAATGTCATTGGAAATGGATTTATACATTATCAATGCACAAGGTGTTGTTGAATATACCACTTATCAAATTGATTTAGGCTTAGATTTCCAAGATAAATTCCCTGATTACTACAAAAAATTAACAATTATTCGAGAAGGACGCAGTTTTTTTGCTGACCGCATTACCGCTGAAGCCTTAACAGGCGAATTGCGCAAATTTGTTTACATGCCGACACCTGATAGCCGCTATTTATTAGAAATTGGTGTCACTATCCGTAATTTCCCTAATTTTCTTGCAGAACTTGATCCCGCCAAAATTGCCGAGCGCTTAAAACAATTTAATCCCATGCTGGAGAAAATTCGTTTATTCAACCGTTCTGGCTTATATGTATTAGGCAATCCTTACGACAAAATTGACCAAAAGACCAAGGATATTATCTCCAAAATGGAAGATAATGGTCAGGCTTATTTTGAAGTACAAGATGAAGATAATCGCTATTTAACCCGTTATATTTTAGTTGATTTACATACGCAAACGAATGGCGCAGTTGCACATCGTGAGCAGTCGCAAACTTCTGACAAACTATTAGAATTAGAAACTTCTCACTTATTAGCCAATCCACGCTCTAAGTTACAATCAGATTTATTAAAAAGTCTTAGTATTTCTAATGAAGTTGTTGAACTAACTTATAATACGAAGCTAATAGAGAATATACTGGCACATCAAATATTATCGAATATTGCTGTCGGTATTATTGCTGTTATTTTAACTATTATTTTATCGTTTTTTGTTGCTGCACGGATTAGCCAACCGATTCTACAAGTTATAAAAGCGGCTAGCTTATTAGCCAATGGGCAATGGCATCAAAACTTACCCGTCTCGCGTTCTGATGAATTGGGTAAATTAGCCTTAGCCTTTAACAGCATGGCGCAGCAATTAGAGGACTCTTTTGCTACTTTAGAAGCTAAAAATGCGGATTTAAAACGCTTAGATCGCTTAAAAGACGAGTTCTTAACTAATACCTCTCATGAATTAAGAACGCCATTAAATGGCATTATAGGTATTGCGGAATCGCTCTTAGACGGTGCAACGGGCGAATTGCCTGAACGAACACGTTATAACTTGACCATGATTGTCTCCAGTGGTCGCCGTCTCGCTAATTTAGTCAACGACATTTTAGATTTCTCTAAATTGCGTCACCGTGATTTGAATTTAAATATTCGCCCTGTTGATATGCACGCCGTGGCCGAGATTGTGCGCGCTTTAACCCAGCCGTTGATCCTGCAAAAAGAAGTGGTGTTAATCAACAATATTGCAGCGGAAGCGCCTAAAGTAGATGCTGATGAAGGGCGTGTGCAGCAAATTCTGTATAACTTAGTGGGTAATGCGATTAAGTTCACAGATCGCGGCGAAATTACCATCGAAAGCGAAGTGCAAGTGCCACCCTTATTGCCTGAGCAATCCGAATATGCCTCAGTAGGTAAACAGCATTTATTAATCCGCGTGCGCGATACAGGGATAGGCATTCCGGCAGATCGCTTAGAACATGTCTTTGAATCCTTTGAACAAGCAGATGGCTCTTCAGCGCGTCGTTATGGTGGTACGGGTTTAGGTCTAGCGGTGACTAAACAATTGGTTGAACTGCATGGTGGTCATATTTTTGTGGAATCTATAGAAGGTGAAGGCTCTTGCTTTACTTTCACTTTGCCGATTGCCCGTAACTTAACCGAAATGCCGGAAGATCAATTACGCGCCTTAAGTCATGAGGCAATGTTAAACAGCTTGCGGACGTTAGAAGAAACACGCCACGCAGTGACCTTGCCAGAGTTGATGTTAAGTAATGAAGCAGATGACCCTGACAACCCGCGTTTTCGGATTTTAGTGGTCGATGATGAGCCGATTAACCATCAAGTATTAGTCAACAACTTGGTGATTAATAACTATGTCATCACGCAAGCCTCGTCTGGCTTAGAAGCTTTAGAATTTTTAGAAAAAGGCTTACGACCTGATCTCATCTTATTAGACATCATGATGCCGAGAATGACCGGTTACGAGGTCACAGAGCGCATTCGTGCTTCTTGGGATGCTAATGAGCTACCGATTTTATTATTAACCGCAAAGAATCAAATTACCGATTTAGTGATTGGTTTAGAGGCGGGGGCTAATGACTATATTACCAAGCCAATTTCTAAAGAGGAGTTGCTTGCCCGCATTAGAACCCACTTAAGCCTGAAATATTTAGGCGATGAAAACCGCCGTTTGACCTTAATGGCAGAGCAAGCACGCCATGCCGCAGAGTCTGCCAGTCGTGCGAAAAGTGCGTTCTTAGCTAATATGAGTCATGAATTGCGCACGCCCTTAAATGCGATTTTAGGTTATGCAGGCTTGTTATATGAGCAAGCAGAAGATCATGAATATGATGATATTTTGCCCGAATTAGACAAAATTCAAATTGCGGGTAAAAACCTGCTGGCTATCATCAGTGATGTGTTAGACATTACCCGTATCGAAGCAGAGCGCTTAGATATACATGTTAAATCCTTCAAAATTCGTGATTTAATACATGAAGTGCTGACCATTATTCGCCCACAATTAGAAGACAATCATTTAAGTCTGAACTATGGGACGAATGCAGATGGTGCGACGATGCTCAGTGATCCCACCAAAATCCAACAAATTTTGCAGAATTTATTAAGTAATGCGGCTAAATTCACCCATAAAGGCCAAATTACGCTCAATATTTCTGTCACAGAAAAGTGGGTTACTTTCCGCATTGAAGATTCTGGTATTGGCATTCCGTCCGAACAATTAGAAGCGATTTTTGAACCGTTTAATCAAGTGGATAACTCTGCCACCCGTGCTTATGGCGGTACAGGTTTAGGCTTAACCATTTGCCGTCAAATGTGCCATTTGTTATCCGGTCGCATTATGGTGGAGAGTGAGTTGAATAAAGGCTCTGTGTTTACAGTGCAGTTACCACAGGCATTAAGCTCTACTGATAAACCGCAGCAGAGTCTCTAAGCTAAAACTAGCTTTTCATGTAGGGCGGATAAGGCGATAGCCGTCATCCGCCGCAAAAGCTTTACTCATCTTTTAAGCTGATCGGCAACATTCTCCGCAAGGTATTATCTTTCAAAATAAAATGATGTTTCACCACACCGGCAATATGCAATAAAAACAAGCCATAAAACGCATAAGAGCCATACACATGCACTGCTAAAGCAAAGTGTTCTAAGTCTTTATCACGCGGTTCTGATTTCGGCAGCACTTCAAACAAACCGAAGAAATAGGTTTTATAACCGCCGCCATACGAATCCAGCAGGCCAGAAATCGGCATGATGATCATGATGGCATATAAGCCAAGATGCACCGCATGTGCTAACCATTTCTCGTAGCTTTTCAAAGTATCAGGCAATACCGGTGTCGGATTCATCAAACGCCAAATGATACGGCAGATGATTAACGCCGCGACTGTCATGCCGAATGATTTATGCAAGCTATATAAAGACCATTTTAAATCGCTGTCTTCCATGTCTGTCATGATCAAACCGAGCGTGATTAACACCAGAAATAACAGCATGATAGCCCAGTGCAATAACATGGCGACTTGTCCATAGCGAACGGTTGTGTTGCGAATTGGAATCATCTTAATTTCCTTATGTTTAACAGGGAGATAATGATTTTTTTCATGTTCACATACTTGTAATGTGCATCGAAAGCAAAAAAATCATCTATTAATCATGTAGTGTGGACTACACTTGTATACAGTAGTGTCTAAATCAGTAGACGAAGATCATGAGCATAGAAGCGTTTCGATATTTTGGCTTGACACCGCCGGTCACAGAAGCCGAGTTAAAACTGGCTTACCGGCAACGCGCCCATGCTTGTCATCCTGATAAGGGGGGCGATACTGCGGCTTTTCAAACCTTACAACAGTATTACAAGCAAGCGCAACGTGCGATCAAGCAGTCTTCACCACTGATTACACATTTTGACGAATTATTTAATCGTTTAAACAAAATTCAAGCTGAGGCCGAAACCTTAACCGCATGGTTTCATCAGCAGGCAACAACATGGGCAACGCAACAAGCCCAGTTAGCCGAACAATTACAACAAAATGAAACAGAATTAGCAGAGATGATGGCAGAACTCGCCCGTTGGCAAGCCGACAGCGAGTATTTGTGGTCTAAAGAGAAGGATTAAGCGTAACGGCATACGCCTGATTGTGGGTATTTAAGGTATTTAACTTGCATAAATACACATATTCTCTCATCTCTGTTGACTCAGTTTTCATAATGAACTCAATACTCTGCAAAAAAATCAGCCGCAATAGGAGCGCCCGCAAATGAGCCTATTAAAACGGTTACAACATTGGTTAGTACCACCTTTACCAACTATCAATTGCTTATCTTTAGCAAACGGTGATACTTTTTCAGTAGAAGACATCGATTTAGAAGGGGGACAAGGCATTTCGTCTGCACTTGCCCGCGAATTAAATCGAGGCGCGAATTTATTTTCGCAACTAGAGCATACACAAGAAGAAACGCAACATTTAAACGAGTGGTCACATCGACGCAGTGATGCTTGGCAGGCAAAACAGCATGCTTTACAACAGCAACTGCATCTATGTGAACGTGATTTAGCCTTGGTATTAGATGACTTTGATACAAACGCCCGTACACCTTCTTAACGTATTCGTCTTGAGCAACGACAACCGCTAGGTCATGAGCGAATGCTTAGCGGTGTTGCTACCTCCCCACTAAAAAAATCTAAAAGCAATCTTGTCTTCTGAACAGGTATTAAGATACAAGGATGGGCTGACGTAGGAAGCCCATCAGTCGCGTCAATCAATCAGACCTGAGTTCGATGAAATTTAATATTAAAAACAATACTTAACTCGCCCACACTATTAAGATATGCACCGTCTTGTAGGGCGGATAAGGCGTTAGCCGTCATCCGCCGTAGTTGGCTTGGATCAAGCTTCAAGCGCATGATGTCGGATGACGGCTGTCGCCTTATCCGACCTACAAAATCACCTTAACTTAATGGCAGCGCGGTAAACGATGGGCTGTCCTTCGTCAGCCCATCCTACAATACTAAAATAAATTTTTAAGCAATCGCTTATTATTTTAACTTTATGTTATAAAAGTGCTTTACTGCACTAACGACTTACTCAATATTCACACCCATCATGTCTACACATTCCCCCGCAGATGAACGCATGCAAGGTTTTGCACAGCGCGAAACGCTAGAAACCTTATGGCAATGGATCGATCAACTTTCTCCACTGGAAGCCGAAGCGTTACCGCTGACGCAGGCTATTGGTCGTTGTTTAGCGGCTGATTTTCTCGCGCCGCACGATTTGCCGCCCGTTGACCGTGTAGCAATGGACGGTTACGCCTTGCAAGGTTTCGCCACCATTGGCGCAAGTGAATATAATCCGCTGAGTTTTGACTTAAAGGGCTTAGCCACCGTTGCGCAGCCCTATCAAGGTCAAGCAGGTAATCAGCAAGCAGTCACCGTAATGACCGGCGCAGCCGTGCCAGCCGGTACAGATGCGATCTTGCCTGCCGAATATGCCGAAGTGATTGCAGAACAATTAATGGTGACACAAGCGGTCGCGCCAGCAGATCACATCATTCGCGCCGGTAGCGATTATGCGGCGAATAGCTGCGTATTAACGGCGGGTCAAGTTCTACGCCCGCAAGACCTCGCCGCGCTCGCCGCTTTTGCACAGCAAACGGTCGAAGTCACACGCTCGCCAAAAGTCGCCATATTCAGCAATGGCGATGAATTCCTAAACACAAGCCAGCCCGTATGCGACGCAAATGCGCCCATGCTACAAGCCTTAATTCAGCGCGATGGCGGACAGCTTAGCAGCGTGCAAAGTTTGCCAGATCAAGCGGAAGCGATCAGCAAAGCCTTAGCTGAAACCAAAGCAGATGTGATTTTAATCAGCGGTGGCGCAGGCATTGGCTTAGACGACTTAGTGGCGCAAGTATTAGCCGAGCAAGGCCAATTACTCGCGCACGGTGTCGCCGCTCGCCCTTGTAGTGGCGCAGGTTTAGGCGTATTAAACGGCATTCCCGTCGTGTTATTATCCGGCAATCCAGCGGCTTGTTTAGCGGCTTATGACTTAATCGCAGCGCGTATTATTCGCCGCTTAGCGGGTTATCAAAGCACATTGCCGTATCGCTGTAGCGAGCAAGTGGTGGCGCGTAAGTTAGTTTCCGCTGCCGGTCGCTTAGACTATTTCCGCGTGCAACTCACGTCTGAAGGACTAATACCCATCAGCGCAGGCAGTGCCGGTTTACTCTCCAGCGTCACTCGCGCCGATGGCTTCGTATTAATTCCGCTCAACAGCGAAGGCTATCCCCCCGACAGCCGCGTGACGTTTTACCACTACGACCATTAAATTTTAAGAGGATTCCGCATGTTATACCGTCTTGCTGACCGCCAACCGCAATTATTAGGCACAGGTCACTACATCGCGCCCAATGCCACTGTCATCGGCTCGGTGATTCTACATGCACAAGCCAGCGTGTGGTTTAACGCCGTAATTCGCGGCGATAACGACGTGATCACGATTGGCGAAGCCAGCAACGTGCAAGACGGTTCAATTTTACACACCGATGCAGGCATTCCGCTCACCATCGGGCGCGGTGTCACCATCGGGCATAAAGTGATGTTACACGGCTGCACCATCGGCGATAACAGCTTAATCGGCATTAACGCGGTGATTTTGAACCATGCGGAAATCGGCGAGAATTGTTTAATCGGTGCGAATAGTTTAGTGACCGAAGGCAAAGTGATTCCGGCGGGTAGTTTGGTGATGGGTTCACCGGCAAAAGTGGTGCGCCAGCTTTCTGAACAGGAAATTGCAGGTTTGCAAAAATCGGCTGCGCATTATGTTGCCCATGCACAAAACTATGCGGCTCATTTACAGACATATTAAACTTGAGTTCAATAAAATTAGTAATAGAAACAAAATTATACTTCTCGTTTCCAAATGCCATTTGGGAATGCAGTCGTGACGTGCTACGTCACGGGTGAGCTAAATGACGGATTATCTTATGTTTAGCGTTATCTTGGCACAAACCCTCGACGCAGCGCGTCGTGACTGCATTCCCACACGGCGTGTGGGAACGAGAAACCTATTGTTTTTGCAAATATATTTCATCGAACTTAGGTTATTAAGGTTTTCCCCATGCACAGCACTTTAAAACAACGCTTGCAAAACAGCTTGCCTGCGGTTGATTTTTGTTCTTTCCGTTATGTGAATTTTCTGAGCGAAACCGTCAGTGTGCGCCAGTCAGTCGCCCAAGCCCCTGAAAATCAAGATGACTGTGGGGTGATGGTGACGATTTTAGACAAAGGCGGTTATGGCTATGCTGCAACCAGCGATTTAAGCGAGGCCGGTTTAAAAAAAGCTGTGCAGCAAGCGCAACAGTGGGCAGCGTGCAGCCGAGGCCGTTTAGTTGCGCCAATGGATTTGCACAGTTGCCCACCGCCAGTGATTGGCGAGTATGTACATAAAGTGCAACAGCCTTGGCATAGCGAATCCTTAGCGCACAAAGTCGCCTTATTACAAGCAGAAACCGAAACAGCCAGCATTGACAGCCGCATTGTGGACAGCTTTGCCGAATTGGAATGGCGACAATTAGAACAGTTTTACCTCAGTTCACACGGCAGCGAAATTTGGCAACAAACGGAATACTTAATGCCCAGCCTGCGCGTTTACGGCAACCAAGCAGCGGACACACAGCGGCGCAGTTTTGGCGGCGGCTATACCGGACAACAAGGCGGTTTAGAACTGTTGGCGAGCATGAATTTTTATGGCAGCGGTCGCCGTTTAGCAGACGAAGTCTTGCAATTACTCGCCGCACCGAATTGCCCTAGCGACCGCCGTAATTTGCTACTCGCGCCGGATCAAATGGTGATTCAAGTCCATGAATCGATTGGACATCCGTTAGAACTCGACCGCATTTTAGGCGATGAACGCAATTATGCAGGCACTAGCTTTGTCACCCCTAACTTATTCGGTCATTATCAATACGGCTCGGAACTGTTAAACGTCACCTTTGACCCCAGCATTGAACAGCAATTCGCCAGCTACGGCTACGACGACGACGGTTTAAGCGCGGACAAAACCTATTTAATCGAACGCGGCATTTTAAAACGACCTTTAGGCGGCTTTTTCTCGCAACAACGCGCCCAATTACAAGGCACTGCTAATGCTCGCGCCTGCCATTGGAATCGCCCACCGATTGACCGTATGGCAAATTTAAACATCGAAGCCGGTGATCAGCCGGTCGAGCAATTGATCAGCGAAGTGGAAAACGGCGTATTAATGCGCGGCAACCGCTCGTGGTCAATCGATGACTCGCGCAACAAATTCCAATTTGGCTGCGAATGGGGACAACTCATCGAAAACGGGCAGTTAACCCAAGTAGTGAAAAATCCTAATTATCGGGGCATTTCCGCTACTTTTTGGCGCAATTTAACCGGCGTTGGCGATGCCAATAGCTTTGAAGTATTGGGCGTTTCCTCTTGTGGCAAAGGCGAACCCAATCAAATGATTTTTGTCGGACACGCCTCACCAGTAGGACGATTCCACGACGTTGATGTATTTGGAGGCGCGTAAATGCAAGCTTATTTCCAGACCTTATGCCAACACTTAAACAGCCAATTACAAGGCAATGAAGTATGGTTAGCCAATTTACGCGGCGAACTTTCCGACTTTGCCCGCTTTAATCAGGCCAAAATCCGCCAAGCGGGGCAAGTGCAGCAGCAGTATTTAAAACTAGAGTTGATTAACGGTCAGCAACATGCGTTTAGTCGTTTGAGCTTAAGCGGTGATTTAGCGCAGGATCAAGCGCGGTTAAGCCACAGCGTACAGCAATTACGGCAACAATTAAGCGAGTTACCGCCTGATCCTTATGTGTTATACGCCACCGAGGGCGAGTCTAGCCACGATGTACAAGCCAGCCAGTTAAGCCCCGCCACTGAAGTGGTCAGCGAATTATTAGACACTGTACAAGGCCGCGATTTCGTTGGCATTTACGCCAGCGGCAGCATTTATCAAGGCTTTGCCAACTCGTTCGGGCAGCAACACTGGCACCAGCGCGATACTTTTCATTTAGATTGGAGCATTTACTTACACGCTGATAAAGCGGTAAAACAAAGCTACGCCGGTTTTGCATGGGACAGCGCGACTTTTCAAGGCAAAATTGCGCAAGCGGACACCCAGTTAGCCGTGTTACGCCAACCTGCTCGCACCTTAAGCCCAGCGCGTTACCGCGTCTATTTAGCCCCCAGCGCATTGGCAGAATTATTAACTTTAGTCGGTTATCACGGCTTCGGTTTGAAAAAACACCGCACTTGCCAAACCCCGCTATTACGCATGATTACCGAGCCTAAAGCGAGTTTGAACCCACAAATTTATTTAAGCGAAGACACCGCAAACGGCTTAGCCCCCAGCTTCCAAGAACAAGGCTTTATCCGCCCCGCCTCAGTGCCCTTAATCGAAGCCGGACACTATCAAGACACCTTAATCTCGCCCCGCTCAGCGCAGGAATACCAAGTGGCGACCAATGGCGCGAACGAGTACGAAATGCCGCAATCGCTGAGCATGGCAGGCGGTCAATTAGCTGCGTCAGAAGTGTTGGCGAAGTTAGGGACAGGCATTTACATCAACAACTTATGGTACGTCAATTACTCCGATTTAAGCGGCGGACGCTTAACCGGCATGACTCGTTTTGCCTGCTTTTGGGTAGAAAACGGCGAGATTGTCGCGCCAATCAACGTCATGCGCTTTGACGAAACTTTATACCATTTGTTAGGCGATGCCTTGGAAGGCTTAACCTCAGAACGGGATTTATTGCTGGATTCGCATACTTATGAGCATCGCTCGGTGGAAAGTATGTGTCTACCGGGGGTGTTGGTGGATGGGGTTCGGTTTACGTTGTGAGTTGTAATTTACTGTTCATAAATATTTTATGAGCGATAGAATGGGTAGAGCAAAGCGAAACCCATCATTTTGGAAAGTGATATGATGGGTTTTGGCTTGAGAGTGAGATGAGAGGGGATTATGCCGCAGCAAAACATTGACATCGTCGGTTTGCGCGCTCTACAACAAGAAATCATCAACTGCTACAACACTAAAAATGGTGAAGGTGTTGATGCGTTATTACAGGCATTACGGGAGCATCCAGCTAATAATGACGAACGATGGTTTACAAAGCAAATTTCTTATTTCCTCAAACAGGTTAGCTCGGTTCAGGGGCAATTACAGTTATCAGAAATAATGAGGGAGGCAAAATCGGTTCTAAAATCGAATAACATTGATCTTACTGGTCTACGCAGTTTACAAAATAAAATTATTGATTGTTATAACAAAGAACATGGTAAGAATGCTGAATCTTTGCTGCAAGCTTTTCGAGAACATCCAGCAAATTATACAAATGAATGGACAGCACGTAATCTAGCTTATATTGCAAAACAGATTAGGTATATTCCTACTAAATTAGAAATTTTTGAACAAGTTCTAATGCTTGAACCTAATAATATTTTTCATCTCACCAGCTATGCCAACGCCTTAATTCGCGCAAAAAAATTAGATAAAGCCTTGCCTATTCTGGATAAAGTCACAAAAGATAATCCGAATGATTACAAAGCATTGACCACTTACTCCAATGCTTTAGCCGCACATGGCAATTTTGACCAAGCTTTTAAATGCTTTGAGCAGGCTTTGGCTATTAAAGATGACGATACCACCACGCTCAACAGCTACGCCAATGCTTTAACCGCACATGGCGATTTTGACCAAGCCTTTGAACGTTTTGAGCAGTCTCTGGCGATTGAAAAAGAGAACACCACCACGCTCACCAGCTACGCCAATGCTTTAACCGCACATGGCGATTTTGACCAAGCCTTTGAACGTTTTGAGCAGTCTCTGGCGATTGAAAAAGACAAC
>QKBZ01000295.1 GCA_003245895.1 Beggiatoa sp. | reverse complement strand
CAAGTTGCTCATGCCATAATCGATCACGGTGACTGTTTTCATTTATAAACATCCTTTAGTTGAAGGCATCATGCCTTGCATTCGCGTATCCATTTCTATCGCCATGCGCAAGGCACGACCAAACGCTTTAAACACCGTCTCGATAATATGATGTGCATTGCGACCGCGCAGGCAATCCACATGCAAAGTCACTAAGGCATGATTCACAAAACCTTGGAAAAATTCGTGGAATAAATCAACATCGAATTCGCCAATGTGAGAGCGAGGAAACTCAACCGCAAACTCCAGCCCCGGCCGACCAGAACAATCTAACACTACCCGCGATAAGGCTTCATCTAACGGCACATAAGCATGACCATAACGGCGAATGCCTTTTTTATCACCTAACGCCTTGATAAACGCTTGGCCTAAGCTAATGCCAATATCTTCTACCGTATGATGAGCATCAATGTGCAAATCGCCTTGCGCTTGAATGTCTAAATCAATCAGCCCGTGGCGAGCGATTTGATCCAACATATGATCTAAAAAAGGCAAGCCTGTGGCTAAATTGGCTTTACCGGTACCGTCTAAATTTAGCGTGACTTTAATTTGCGTTTCCAACGTGTCACGAGACACACTGGCGGTTCTTTCGCTCATGCACAGATTCTCCGTCAAAAAATAATTAAATCGCTTCTTCTTGATCTTGTTTTTCTTCTTCTCGCCGCTCGATTTCCTCTTGCACCCAGCGCCGAATCTTTGTTTCCTCTTCTGAAGTCAAACGCTCTACGCCCAGCATATAGCGATAAGTGGCAGAAAAGGGCAACACAGGTAAACATAGGGCGACACCGGCAACAACGATAAAAAAGCAAATCACTAACACCGCGCCCGTGTCTGGCTGTGGCGGCAAGCTTAAACCTAAATAGTTTAGCATGCCCAGTTCAGTTAACACTTCCCGATATTCTGGATAAAAGTTAAAACCTTCGATGCTAAACGCTGCAAAAGCACAGGCGAGGGCAATGCCGACTAAATACATGTCTGCAAACACCCGAATCAGGAAGAAAAACATGTAAACGCCTGCAAATACAGCAAAAGCAGTTAAAAACGGTTGATAGTCCAAGATAAACGTATCCTTTTTTTGGTCAAAAAATGTCCTCAAAACATCCTGCTGTCAGAGCGTTGCCTAGGCTAGCAAACGTGCATTGTGCCAAAAACTGGAAGGGAACGGAAACAATGCTGCAAGTTTAGTAAAACATTCAATTAAAAAATTAAATAGTTATTTAAAAATTAAAGTTATCTGGCTGAGTTGCAGCCTTTGAGCAAAAATGATATGAATTAGCGTAGAGCAGTAAACACTAAGCACTGCTATGCTTTTATAACGTAATAACAAATGAGATTACTCGTTTGTTCTATAAAGAAAAAACAACATCTCTGCCAGAAAGCCCTTAATTTAACATTGCTTCAATTAGCCATTAATTGACGTGGTATGTTATGTGCAATTGCCAACACTAAAATAGGCTGAAGCAATCAGGGACTTCTGGCCGTTGTCTTAACCTAGTGTTAATAAGGGGGTCTTAATAACAATGACAACGAGCATTTTTTTTGATGATGACACACAGGCACTGCAAACGTTTCATGAAGGACGGCACGATGAATATCGCTGGATTGCCTCAGTTAATTACTTATTAACCGACGCAGCGATTGATAAAATGCAAGTTGTCATGAAAGCCATGGCACGATTGAACGAAATAGAACGGCGAGATTTAGAAGAACGCTTAACCACTTTTCGTCATCTACAGGCTTTATGTACGCGCTCAGATACCAGTAATGCTGGTGCAGAATTAGAATCTGCCACACGTCGCGGCTTTATGGGGTTTGGTTTGAAACGGGCTTAAAGTGTAGGGCGGATAAGGCACGAGCCGTCATCCGCCGCAAGTGGCTTGGTTCAAGTGTCAAGCACGTAATGTCGGATGACGGCTTACGCCTTATCCGACCTACAATTCTTGATTTGAAGCCGGAAACAACTGTTGCCAGTGTTGCAATAATGCAGGGCTGGGAATTCCAGCCAACAAAGCCGCATCGCTAAGCAAATGTACTTCCACCGCACGTTGTGTGTCTCCGTATTGAAAGACCTCTGTTTGATAGCGTGCTGTCAATGCCCATGCCTGTTGATTAGCAGAGCCGCGCAGGCTTAAACCATCGTTTAATTCCGCAACGTATAAACCATCCACTAATAAATCAATATGTGCTAATAAATCAGCAAAGGCTGTGTGATGTTTCGCCTGACGTTGTAATTGGTGCAATTGATAACCTGAATAAACAATCACACCTAAATCACGTTGTTGACGTACTTGAGTGAGCAATTGTGCTAAAGCGGCTGCTTGCGCGAACGGTTCGCCACCACTGATTGTAATGCCGCTTATCTCTGGCACTGCGATGATTTCTGTGGCTAAATCAGCAATGGATAACAACTCGCCCCCCTCGCTAGATAAAGCATCTGGGGTCATGCAATCTTGGCAGTGAAACGGACAGCCCTGCACCCATAAAGCGTAACGTAGCCCAATGCCTAACACCCGCGTTTGTGCCAAACGTGCATAAACCCGTAGCGTTGCTGGTGACACAGTTGCATTCATGTATTAACCTCACAACTTTACGGTTTTTTTATCACAGGAAAGATGCAGGAACAGATTAACAGTGGTATCCTGACTCTTTTATATTGTCACTTGAGCAAAATCAAGTTGTTAAGCGAATTCAATTCTAATTTTACAAGCTTGTAACCTTTTATGCACGGTATACCCCCTAATGTGCATTTGCTGGCGTAACCTAAACGGATTGGCATCTATACTTTATAAGAGAAGAGACTGGCCAAAGTGAGCGCATAAACAGACTACCCCCACTCTGTTTGCTTCAAGTTGTAAAATCTTTAAACCTCAGATAATAACTAGGATAATCCGATGCGTATAGGAACCCCTTTAAGCCCTTCGGCAACCCGTGTCATGTTACTTGGCAGCGGAGAACTCGGTAAAGAAGTCATTATTGAGTTGCAGCGATTGGGCGTTGAGGTCATTGCTGTTGACCGTTACCCAAATGCACCAGGTCACCAAGTTGCCCACCGCGCACATGTGATTGATATGACGGATGGCGATGCCTTACGTCAAGTGATTGAACAAGAACGTCCACATTTAATTGTGCCAGAAATTGAGGCTTTAGCGACTGATACACTGGCAGAAATCGAAAATGAAGGCATAGCGGAAGTCATCCCCAGTGCGCGTGCCACACAGTTAACGATGGATCGCGCAGGTATTCGCCAATTTGCCGCCGAGGAATTACATTTAAAAACTTCACGTTATGCGTTTGCCTCTAACCCAAATGAGTTGCGCATGCAGATCAATCGCGGCATTGGTTATCCCTGCATCGTGAAGCCTGTAATGTCTTCATCAGGTAAAGGCCAGTCAGTAGTACACAATGCCGATGAAGTGCGGGATGCGTGGGATTTTGCTATGGAATCCGGTCGCGTCAATCGTGGCGCGGTGATTGTGGAAGAATTTGTCCACTTTGATTTTGAAATTACTTTATTGACCGTGCGTGCTTTAGGGCCATCTGGCGAGATCGAAACCTTTTTCTGTGATCCAATTGGTCACGTACAACGCGATGGCGACTATATTGAAAGCTGGCAACCACATCGCATGAGCATTTCTGCTTTAGCCCAAGCCCAAGAAATTGGCAAAGCGGTTACCGAGCGTTTGGGTGGGCGTGGCGTGTTTGGGGTGGAGTTATTTATTAAAGGTGATCAAGTGTGGTTTAGCGAAGTTAGCCCACGCCCACATGATACCGGCATGGTGACAATGGTCACGCAATCACAAAGCGAATTTGCCTTACATGCCCGTGCTTTATTAGGCTTACCAATTTCCACGCACTTATTGCGTCACGGTGCAAGCGCAGTGATTTATGGTGGCGTGGAAGCACAAGGCATTGTTTACGAAGGTTTAGAAGATGCCTTATTAGTGCCAGAAACCCAAATTCGTTTATTCGGCAAACCTGAAGCACATGTTAAACGGCGTATGGGTGTAGTGTTGGCTAATGCGAATACTGTGGAAGAAGCGCGATCTCGCGCCCGTGAGGCGGTGTCTAAAATTCGTGCTTTAGCGGCGGAAACAGCGGAATAAGTTGTAGGGTGTGCGAAATGCCGCCACAGAGTTTATTTGTAGCAATACACTTGCTCGGCATTTTGCGCACGCGGAGAAGTTTTAATATCATGCAGACTTTTCTCGTTCCCACCATTTTGGTGGGAATGCATGCCGCGTCGCTCTAGCGGCGCGAATCAGGCTCCAACGACAGTTTATATGACTAAACGTGCCGCAGGAGCGGCACAGCATGCATTCCCATCGGGACGACTCATCCTTATACATATTCTGCTCACAGTTTTTTATATGCGATGGACATAGCAATCTGATAGCCCTGAATTGCCCACATAAAATCCCTCAGTCGTTGCAATCCAATCCAAATCGATTG
>QKBZ01000263.1 GCA_003245895.1 Beggiatoa sp. | reverse complement strand
ATAGACACAAGCTGTTTTATATAAAAATGGATAAACCCATAATTGTGGCTTAAACCGCTCTACTGATACAGGTTTTAATCACAAATTTTATAATAACAACGCATTACAAACTGATATATTATAATATTCTAATGTTAAAGTTAGTACGCCATAATGTCGCTATCAGCAATAAAATTTGCTATATAATATAAGCGTACACAGCAAAATGTGGCGCAGCCTAACATAAAAGTGACCTTGTTTAAGAGCGTCCTTTGCGGTCATCGCGTTATTTACAAACATTTAGTGTTGAACAATGACAAACCATTATCACAGTGAAGTCGGAATACCCTCTATGTCAGATAGCAGTGCTCAACCTATCGGTCTCATTACCCATGACGAAGATATCGAGCGCGCCTCTCGCTCCATGAAAGCGATGTCTCACCCCTTACGGCTTAAGATTTTATGCACCTTGGGCGAACGAGAATTTAGCGTGCAAGATATTGTGGAAGAAGTTGGTACTTCTCAAAGCAATATCTCTCAACACTTAGCCATTTTACGAGACAAGGGTATTTTATCCTCCCGTAAAGATGCAAACCGAGTATACTACCGCGTGAGCGATGCGCGTACTTTACGTTTAATCAGTATGATGCGTGAAGTATTCTGCTCATTTTGTGCATAAAGGTGTGCACACCCCATTATGCTCAAAGCATCTTTAATTGCCGTTTGTAGTATGGGCCATTAAACCGATGCTAACGGCAGCCTGCTCGCGCTGGGCACAGGCATCCCTGTGTCCGAGCAGTGCTGTTTGTTAGTACCTACTCGCGGTTTTGGCTGACAACTTATCGTGCTTTATGGCACAATCGCCCCCGTCCTTTATCATTCATTATTTTCCAGCAACATAATACGCATGTTAGCGCATGTGGATGAGTTTTTATGGCACAGTATATTGAATTTGTGGGAAACCACCCGTTTTTATTTCTCGCCTTGTTTATCATCGGTGGCCTGCTGTTATGGCAATTCTTTGGCAGCCAAATTCAAGGGGCGAAACCCTTATCACCGCAAGCAGTGACCTTATTAATCAACCATGAAGATGCCTTAATCTTGGATGTGCGAGAAGAAGGCGAATATACCAACGGCCACATTTTAGACGCTTTACACCTACCATTAGGCCAATTAGACAGCAAAATTGATCGCTTAAACGGCTATCAACAACGCCCAGTTGTAGCAGTCTGCGCCAGTGGTCAGCGTTCTGGTCAAGCCTGCGCCATTCTGAAAAAACACGGTTTTGAGCAATTACACAATTTACGCGGCGGTTTAATGGCTTGGCAAAATGCCGGTTTACCGTTAACAAAAGGCAAAGACAAAGCAGCCCAGAAAAAAACGCGTGCTAAAGGCAAAGATGAAGCAAACAACAGCGAAGGCGAAAACGCTTCAGCCTAACATAAGCCGTTGTTTACCACTTTGCATACCATCTTCAGTTTTTGTATGCTTGCGTACTTAAATCGTATTTAGTAAAAAAACTTACTGGCTAAATAAAACGGCTCATTATATCGCGTGGATAAGGTTTTATTGCCCACCACCGTTAATACGGCATGACACGTTTTTCGTGTCTATCAGCCAAGCTATCACAGCCCCTGAGCACAGCCATTTACATTTTAAAAAGAGGATAGTCACTTGAGCGACGACATCAACACCCCAAACGCTGCCCCTGAAGCTGCTGCTGGTAGCGAGCAACCTCGCGAACAATTCGTTTTACAAAAAATCTATATCAAAGATTTATCCTTTGAAGCACCGAATACCCCACAAATTTTCGCTGAAAAATGGGAGCCTAAAACCGAATTAGAAATCGGTACTAAAGCGGCTTCTTTAGGTGATAACAACTACGAATCAACCTTACATATCACCGTAACGGTTAAAGTAAACGAAAAGACTGCATTCTTAGTAGAAGTGCATCAATCTGGCATTTTCGCCTTAATGGGTTTTGATCAAAACCGTTTAGACTATATGTTAAACGCCTACTGCCCAAGCATTTTATTCCCATACTTGCGTGAAGCAGTGTCTGACGTGGTGACTCGCGGTGGTTTCCAACCATTGTTATTAGCACCAATCAACTTTGATGCTTACTATGCACAACGCATCAACCAATTAAAAGCGCAAGCACAGCAACAAGCTGCTGACGCGACTAAAAACTAATCTGCAAAACTGTCGTGACTCAACGCGCTGCTATCTTGGTATTAGGGGCGGGGTCATGGGGTACAGCGCTGGCGATGGTGTTAGCCCGCAATGGGCATGCGGTACAACTGTGGGGACATAATCCCGAACATATGCACAGTTTGCAGCAACAACGCCAAAACCAGCGTTTTTTGCCCAATATTCCCTTACCTGAACAACTGCAACCCATTAGCGATTTCAACACGCTCAGTTTACCTGTGCAAGATGTGTTAGTCGTGGTACCTAGCCATGCGTTTCGCGCTACGCTACAACAACTTGCGCCGCATATTTCCCCCGAAACCCGTATTTGCTGGGCCACCAAAGGGCTAGAAGAACACAGCGGCTTATTACTGCATCAAGTGGTGGAACAAGAGCTAGGCGCACAACGTGCGATGGCGATTTTGTCCGGCCCTTCGTTTGCTGGTGAAGTTGCCCGCGATTTGCCGACGGCAGTGACCATTGCCTCGCCGGATATAGACTACGCTAACGATTTAGTGCAGTTATTTCACAACCGCACCTTCCGCCCTTACACCGCTAACGACATGATTGGTGTGCAAGCCGGTGGGGCTGTAAAAAACGTGATTGCAATTGCAGTCGGTATGGCTGATGGTATGGGCTTAGGTGCTAATACTCGTGCGGCTTTAATCACACGCGGTTTGATGGAAATGGTGCGTTTTGGTACTGCCTTAGGCGGACAACGCGAAACCTTTATGGGGCTGGCAGGTTTAGGGGATTTAACCTTAACCTGTACTGATAACCAATCGCGCAACCGTCGTTTTGGTTATGCCTTAGCGCAAGGCCAAAGCTTAACGCAAGCCTTAGAGAGTGTGGCGCAAGTGGTAGAAGGCATAGGGGCGGCGCGGATTATTGATCAGCTTGCCCAACAGCTTGATATTGAAATGCCGATTGTCAGCCATGTGCAACATGTATTAACCGGACAATTGTCCGTACCTGAAGCGGCAATGGCCTTATTAGCCCGCGATCCTAAACCTGAATTATTATAATCGCTTAACCTTTTCCCGCCCGTCCTGACGAGCAGGTGTGTCAATGAACTTAAATTTTCTGGACTTTGAACAACCCATTGCTGAATTAGAAGCGAAAATCGAAGAATTGCGCTATGTCAGCAAAGAAAATATCAATATCACGGATGAGTTAGCGCAGTTGCGCTTAAAGAGTGAGGAGTTAACACGCGGTATTTTTAGCTCCTTAACTGCGTGGCAAATTTCTCAACTCGCCCGCCATCCTCAACGCCCGTATTTATTAGATTATATCGAGCGGATTTTTACCGAATTTGAAGAATTACACGGCGACCGCGCGTTTGGCGATGATCCAGCTATTGTCGGCGGTATGGCGCGTTTTGATGGTCAGCCAGTGATGGTGATCGGTCAGCAAAAAGGCCGTGATACTAAGGAAAAATTAGCCCGCAACTTTGGGATGCCTAAGCCTGAAGGTTATCGCAAAGCGTTGCGCTTAATGAAAATGGCAGAGCGTTTTAAACTACCCATTATGACCTTTATCGACACCCCCGGTGCTTACCCTGGTGTGGATGCTGAGGAGCGGGGTCAAAGTGAGGCGATTGCGCGTAACTTGTATGAAATGGCGAGTTTAAAAACGCCAATCATTGCCACGATCATTGGTGAAGGTGGTTCTGGTGGTGCCTTAGCCATTGGCATGGGCGACCGTGTGGCGATGTTAGAGTACAGCACTTATTCTGTGATTTCGCCTGAGGGCTGTGCCTCGATTTTATGGAAAAGCGCATCTAAAGCTCCAGAGGCAGCAGAAGCCATGAATATGACTTCGCATCGTTTGAAAGAGTTAGATTTAATTGATGTAGTGGTGCCAGAGCCATTAGGCGGCGCACATCGTGATATTGAATTAATGGCAGATAACTTAGGCCGTATGTTACGCACTAATTTAGCTGATTTAACTAAACTGTCAGTATCAGAGTTATTAGACCAGCGTTATCAACGCTTTATGAGCTTTGGGCAGTTTGAGGAGTTGAGTTAGGCGGTAGGCTTGGCTGCTTAAGTTGTTTTTGAAATAAGGTGGTATTTTTACCGCCTTATTTTTTGTGCTTTCGTAGGGCGGATAAGGCGTTAGCCGTCATCCGCCGTCAGTGGCTTAATTCAAGCTTCAATAGTGTTATGTCGGATGACGGCTATCGCCTTATCCGACCTGTTATAACCCAGTCAATAGCCAAAATAAAAAGAAAACACTCGGCAATAGGTACACGAAAACTTCCACTTTGAAAAAATGCTTTTTTCATCGGAGTATTTCGTGTTGTCATTTTGTTACATGA
>QKBZ01000246.1 GCA_003245895.1 Beggiatoa sp. | reverse complement strand
GGCCATCGGACTGTCCTGCCACACCACATCTAATAACCATTCTAAATGACCATCAGAAACCGGCGCAGGCGAAAAACCATAACTCAGCAATAAATGTTCAACATTATCGCTCACGCCTTTTGCCGCTAAGGTCGTGTGTTGACCTGTCGCTGTTTGTGTCCACTCGCCTTCAGCACTGATGTTAAGCTGTTCTGAACTTAAGTTAAATTCAGCCAGTTTTAAGCCTTGTGCTGTCTTTTCAGTGTGTAATTGCACTTGTCCTAATTCATAGTCACCTAAAAACAACTGTTCACAACTCAGCGTTAACACAGGCACTTGTTGCGGTGTAACTGTGTCAAAAGGCGACTGACTGGGCGCATCTTCATCCGCCACATGCTCGCTGGGTTCTGGCAAATGCAAATACGATAAGTTTGCCTGTATGCCTTGTTCAGTTTGATAGGCTATCTGACCAGCAATTTCTTCACTATTAATCTCTGCTTGCCACTGTTGCGAGTTATGTTCCAACTGCAAGCTCAAAGTGTGTATCGGCAAGGCTGACAACAGCAATTCATCAATCACCAATTCTAAGCGCAGTGGCGGCAAATCCTGTTTTTTATCCTCATGTGCAAATACCTTGCGCCATGCCAGAGGCTCCAAACGCGCTAAATGACCGCGCACTGTCCAACCCGCTTCCGTTGGCATCGGTGCAGTCTGTTTGCCAAACAACATTTGCCCACGCACTTCATCTTGCGCTATCAACAAAGCGGTACTGATGTCGCCATATTGTACTTGCAGCGGTTTTGCGGCTTGTGAATCTTGCGGCAAGCGGAGATCGATATGTAAAGGACGTAAAGTCGCCGCATTTTTGGCAAATGGTGCAGGCAAATCAACTGCCATACCGTGCAAATCGCTGCTTAATTGTAGGTGTGTTTCCGCCTGTCCGCTGGCGCGTTGTTGACGATTGGGCAAACTTAAATCTAACTGCCACACCATTTGCCCTGTTAAACGATTTAACCACCTGTCAGCATCTGACCAATTAGGTGCGAAATGCTGCACTTGACGTTGTAAAAAGTTGCGATTGGCGACACCGCTAAGCTGCACGCTAACCGGATTTTCACTGTCTTTTAACGCGGCGGTTAAATTCAATTCAACCGCTTGCTGCTGCCACTCGCCTTGCAATTGTCCCTTAATACCTTCTCCGTCAAATTGCACTACACCTTGCAAGGCATCTAATTGCAACTGCAAATCCGGTTTGATAAGCGAAACCTGCTCAAAAGTCAGTTGCCCCGAAGCCTTATGTTCTTTTTCGCCTAATGGAATTTCTAATTGCAAATCAAGCTGAGTATTGCCGCTTAACTGAGGTAAATCTTTGTCGGGGTTAATGGTGCGATGTAAAGGGCTTTCACGCAAAAACTGCATGCTTTCCTGCATATCACTCGCAACATGCGCTTCAACTGTCAGCAAGGGATGTTTTTTACCCAACTCCTTGATTTGCGCCACCACATGATCAGCAATGGTACGCTCAAAAACCTGTGCGTGTTGTGCTTCTACTGTTAAATGCTGTCCACGCACCGAAAGCTGCGCCTCAATATCGCGCACCTGTGGCCAATCAGCGTGATACTGCAATAAGGCTTGTTTAATTTGTCCGCTTGCCTGAAACCCTGCCTTTTCGCCATGAAACCATTGTGACATCGGCCCCACTAACTCGGCTTCAAGCTCACTCACCTCACCCGCAATCAAACCTTGTTTTAACCAATTCACCGCCTTGCCTGCCACCACATCCGGCACGTAGTGATAAACCCATGCTAAAGGCAGGCGAGATAATTTTGCGTGTAAATTGCTATGGGTATTTTTACCGTCTAGCACTAATTCGCCTTGCACTTGCAAAGGCTGATCTTGCAAACGTGCTTGCAAGCCTTCGGTGCTAAATTGCCAAGCGCGTCCGCGTTGTTGCCAATTAACAGTGCCAGTTAGCTTATTAATGGTCAGCGGTTGGTTATATAACTGCTCAGGATGCCAGCGTAAATCAGCTTGGGTAATGTCTAAACTGCCGCCGTGTGAATCTAAGCGCAATTGACCATTAAAGTTTTCTAACCCCGGTTGCCACGACTGAGGACGGCTGTGCAAATTGTGCAGATTAAACGCCACTGACCAATCATCTGGCTGATAATGCCACGTCAAACTTTGCACTAAACCTTGCAACTGCAATTCGCTTAACTGCGCCTGCAAACGCCCTTGCGCCAGCCAATCTAACACCCACGGCAACACTTGATTTAAGGCCAATACTTGCACCGAGCCTTGTAAGTGATAACCGCCACTTTGCAAAGGAATTAAGCTAGCGGTTAACTGGTTGGGCAATAAGGTTTGTGTATCGGTGACGACTTGCAAATCAGCAATAGTGAACTGCCAGCCTTGTCTGCTCACACTGGCAGGCGTAACCGTCATTTCGGGGGCTTCGGCAGCTAGCGGCAATGGCACGGCGGATAAAGTGCCGCTTAAGCGTTGCAAGGGGCGTTGTCGATATGGCGTAGTGACTAAGGCATTTAACAATCGTACCTCGCCATTAACCCCCATTAAGCGAGATTCTTCCCATTGCGTCGTGCCTGCAAATTCCAGCTTGCCACCTTGTAGATAAGGCGTGTTGTCAGGCAAGGCTAGGCTTAACTCGATGCGATGTTGATGCAAACTATCGCGTTGCAATTTTAAATCGACGTGCTGAAAGCGTCGGTGTTCACCATTGGGATCTAACCAATTTAACTGCTCAACACTAAAGCGCACATTAGGTTGTTGTCGTAACCATGTAAGCCATTGTTTTGAATCATCAGCTTGCAAGCGGTGTTGCTGGACAGGCAGTTGTAAGCCAATCACTGATAACTGGTTATCCGCTTGCCGCGATACGGCGAGTTGTTGGCTGTGAATGGTGATGTTTTGCGTTTGCCAGCGTCTGTTGTTTAGCGTTTGCCACCAGTCTAGTGTCACCCAAATATTGCGAAAATGTGGATCAGTTTGATCGGTGACGGGCGAGGGCAAACGCACATCGGATAAGAGTAAGCTGGGCTGACCTTGTTCCAAACGCAAAGCGACTGCACCAATACGCACCGGTTGTTGCAGTAACTCACTTGCCCATTGTTCCAATTCGGGGCGCAAGCTGTGCAGATAGGCAGCAATCAACAGCAGCACTGCAAAGACCAGCACAATCAGCAGCGCACTGACGCGCAGCGACCACCAGAAGAAACGGGCAAAAGATAGGATTGGCAAAAGGTTTTTTAGTCTGTTGCGAGGTAACGGGGAAAATCTTGTGTTTAAGGCTTAAACCATTGTGAAAGTGTAATCGATTTGCAGGTGTTCGCCAAATTCAGGGCGGAGTGTGAGGGTTCAGCACTCCACCTATTTTTTATCCGCAAAAACTGAATTATAAACCATCCGCCACATAAGGATTGCTGCGACGTTCTGCACCAAAACTGGACATTGGGCCATGACCGGGGATAAAGCGCACGTCATCGCCTAGCGGCCATAATTGTTCACGAATAGAACGGATTAAAGTACCGTGATCACCTTTAGGAAAATCTGTGCGTCCGATAGAGCCTTGAAACAACACATCGCCAACAAGCGCGAGGCGGCCTGCTTCGTGGAAAAACACCACATGACCTGGGGTGTGACCGGGGCAGTGATGCACGCTTAAATTTTCTTGCCCCACTTGCACGCTGTCACCTTGTTTCAGCCATTGGTCAGGGGTAAAGCTAGGGTGTGGCGGAAAGCCAAACATACGACATTGTTGTTCGATGCCATCTAGCCAAAATTGATCATCTAGGTGAGGGCCAATCACAGGAATATTATAATGTTTCGCCAGTTCTAAGGTTGCGCCAACGTGGTCTAAATGCCCATGTGTTAATAAGATTTTGACCGGCGTTAATTGACGTTGTGTCAACACTTGAATAATCCGCTCCGCCTCTCCACCTGGGTCAACCACTGCGGCTTGTTGTGTGGCTTCACACCATAACACGGTGCAGTTTTGCTGAAAGGGGGTCACGGGGATAATGGTGTACTGCATAATTCTCTACTGCTGAAAAAACGGGGAATGGGTGTGGGGGTTATTGTAGCGTGTCTGGTGGGAGGAAGCTAAACGGTCACTGCCATTAAATTAATGGCATTTATGGTCGTAGGGTATACTTCATGCTGCCACTATGTTTGCGTATGGCAATACACTTTCTCGGCATTTCGTGAATGTGAACGAAATCTAACTCAGATCAAATCTATCCATGTTCACAGCGCAAATCCAACAATGTTAATCTTTAAGAAAAACTTTATCGTTTGATTAAGTATTCAAACTTGAATAAGCAGAAACGCCTGATTTTGATAGTTCTAATGCCCAGTTGTAAGATTTTGATGATGGGTCAAAATTATGTATCACCCAATTTTGTTGCGTTCCTTCCTGATAACGTCGCCCGATTTCAATTGCTAAAGCTGATTGAACAGATAAAAATAAATGCACTCGATTGCAATTTGGCAAT